>BNVT01000200.1 GCA_025998295.1 Endomicrobiia bacterium | reverse complement strand
CATCAATGCTGCCGTGAGGTATTGTATGGCAGACATGTAGCTATATTCCACTTACTTTTCACATAGACAACTGTCGGTTTTGTAAATATAGCCAGCCCTCGTAATATATATCACTACAAATAGGCTGCAATAATTCATTTCCACGTCTGTCGTTTTTCTTGAGTGTAAGTTTTTATGTTAATACAAAAATCCACTAAATTGGATCTTATCCAACATATTTGGAAAACTAGTGAAGGTAAAAAAACTAGTTTGTAGTCAGAAATAGTTTCATATTCTCTCTTAGGATGCATGAGTTAAAGAACATTTTAAAGGAGGGCTGATGGTATATAGCATGCCCCTATTGATATAAAATCTGATGATAGAAACGTATAGTACTAAAGGTGTTATATTACTTAATACAAGCAGTTCAATGAAACTTACGACAAAATTAACCAGCCTTACAATAATAAACAATGATAATAAATATTTTTACCTAGAATAACTTGTGTGATCATTTTTAATTGACTTAAGTCCCTGAACATAATTTTGTAAATATTCATGATCTATGAATAATTTAACTGTTCTTACTTTGGAATATGAACGCTTCATCGATTTCCTTAAAATAATCAAATTGAGGATAGTAATTAAAATTTATCTTATTCCAAGTTTTATACATTCTATTCTTTAAAATTACAAGTTCAATTTCACGCGGGTTTTTTACTTTTGCTTCATTAACTATCTCCCGCTTTTCATTTAGCGTTGGTTTGCTTTCTGTCCAATTTTGTCTACCTGCTATTTTTAATTGTAGTCCTATCACCACATCTGCTGCGTATTCTATACTTCCACTTTCTTTGAAACTTTCAAAACTAACTTCGTTTAAATAGTTAGTTCTGTTAAATGATGATATCAGTATCACTGGAATGTTATAATCTCTGCTAATCCTTTTTAATTCAGTTACATTTTTGTCAACGTTTTGTTTATCGTTTAAACTTTGGTTATATGGCGCAAGTATTTGCATGTA
>BNVT01000199.1 GCA_025998295.1 Endomicrobiia bacterium | reverse complement strand
ACAATGATAACCCTACATCCCTAGTAGAAAAACAAGCTGAAATGCAGGATTTGATTTGTTTTTTACTACGATTAGCTGTGACGAAAATATTTTTTACTTTCTTTGCATAATTCTACTTTTGAGTTGTGATGTTTATTGAAGTTTTATTCATTAATTCTTTAAAAACTCTTTTATTGTGCGCTAATTATTATCTGAAGTGAGCACCAGTTGTCTATTTTGCTAACTTATAAGACAACTCAATGTAATCAATTCTAACATTAGGTCTTATAGATCTAATGCTGGAGCTAAGGGCGTACGTTAAACGTGTTACATTATCTTTTTTATTCTTCTTTTTTAGTTTGCAAAATAAGCTTGGCATCCTTTGAACAAAACCTCTGTAGCTATTATTGTTTCATTTGCACCGCTGGACAGTCTGTCCTTGCTGCCAACCTCTTCAAAGACGTCATCGAAAATCTGATGTACGTTTTTTGAGTCTATCTTTAATCTCTGGTTATCATGCTGTGAGTGCTAGACTTTTATGTCCTGTTTCAAATGTTATATTTGCCCCACTACTTTGAAAACTTTTTAATAACTTTACATAAGTTCATACCTTCCGACTCTGGCTGTGTACCACCCGTCTGTCTCATATCGTAGGAGGTTATCTTACTGCCTCGTTGCCGCTGTCTCATATTCGACGCTGCATAATCCCGTTTGTATTAGTCTAGTTACATTGACCACAAGGTGCTACATTGAGGGAGTGCTTATAATGAGTAATAAACGCTTTATTTGTTCCTTTTACAAGACCAACAACATTTAATTTATAGAAGGCAAAGCCATTTGACAGTGACCAGCTGATTTCATCAGCTGATCACCATTTAGACCCATTACATATATTGCATCAATGCTGCCGTGAGGTATTGTATGGCAGACATGTAGCTATATTCCACTTACTTTTCACATAGACAACTGTCGGTTTTGTAAATATAGCCAGCCCTCGTAATATATATCACTACAAATAGGCTG
>BNVT01000198.1 GCA_025998295.1 Endomicrobiia bacterium | reverse complement strand
TGCGATAAAAAGAACGCTTTCCTTGTAAACAGAAGGACTGCTACTCCAGAGAGAGTGAAAGAAATAAAAAGAGCACAAAGAGCAAAACAGCAACAACTGCAACAGCGTGGTTCAGGCACGGGTGGTTTAGGTTCAGGCGCATCTTCATCTAGTTCATCATCCTCAGGTGGATCATCATCTTCGTCAAGTAACTCGCCAAGCTCATCATTTGTTACACCAGATAATTTTGATACTCTAGAGTTGTATACTGATGAGACCGATAAGCAATGCAACTATTTAACCAATACTACCAACGGACAAAAATTACCACTTGACCATACTTATGGACGTTTCTTGACGTCTGACATCAGCGGATTACCACTCAATTCGCATCATATACGTGTCAGTCTCACTGAAGTCGAAACTGATAGCAGGATAACTGTGTTTTTAGACAAAAAAGTTGGTAATCATATTGGTGGAAGTGAACCAGTACGTAATGCACTCTTCAAAAGGTCAGATGGCAACCCTCATAAGTGGACTTTGGTGAATAATCCATTACCCAATATACCACCTAATCCAAATAGTTCGAGTTCAAGTAGTTCAAGCTCATCTTCAAGCTCAAGTAGTTCGAGTTCATCATCTTCAAGTAGTTCAAGCTCAAGTGTTGGCGCAGGTGCAAGCAATAGTAATAGTGCAAGTGGTATGGGTAGTGCTAATAGAGCGCAACAGCATGGGCAAGGATATACGACATTTGTTCCTTCGCCTTCTTGGGTGAGTCGTCCATGTTCGAATGGTTCAATCTCAAGTGGTAGCGCAGGTGCAAGCAATAGTAATAGTGCAAGTGGTATGGGTAGTGGTGGGGCTCGACAGCAGGGGCAAGGATATACGACATTTGTTCCTTCGCCTTCTTGGGTGAGTCGTCCATGTTCGAATGGTTCAATCTCAAGTGGCGGCGGGCGGCGCACAGGCGGGGAAAGAGAGAAAGAGAAACAAAAAGGTAAATATGATGGCAAAGAAAAAGAAA
>BNVT01000197.1 GCA_025998295.1 Endomicrobiia bacterium | reverse complement strand
ATATGTGACACCTGCTAATTACAACTGTGATGAAAAAATAATAGGAGTAAACAATGAAAAAGAAAAAAGCAATAAGTGTAATTATTTTATTTGGTCTTGCTTTAAGCTCGTGCAAAGGTTGTCCTGATAAACAATATAGTACTCTGGGTAGGAATGTTCCTGCTCTAAATCTAGATTTAGCCAATCTCAAAAAGCTCATCAATAAGATCCCTGACTCCGCTGTCGCCAGAACCTTCGACAAAATCGTCTTCGATACCGCATCCAAATTTCTCGAACACGGCGCTAAAGTTATCAACAACATCGTTCCCGCTTACAGTGACGCCCCCAACCGCTGTGGCTTCGCCGTCTGCTGCTACAACCCCCATGGCGACGGCGCCGCCTACTACGCTTCCGTCAATGCATCTTTAGCCATTAATCTTACAGAACACATCGTCGCTGAAGTTGCTAAGAACATCAATCATTGTAGTTACGCTGACAAAACCCACACCGCCGCCACCGCCGCCAAAGCCAACGCCTCCGGCGCCCGCACCTCCGCCGCCAAAGCCCACACCCTTGCCGCTGATGCCCATACCGCCCGCGACGTCCGCGAAGTCGCCCTCGCTGCCTACGGCACCATCGACGACTACGGCGCCTACAACGTCAACGTCAACGACACCTCCACCGACTACGTTGCCCGCGCCAAAGCCAACGCCAAAGCCGCCGACACCTATGCCGACGTCGCCACCGAAATTGCCAAAAAACTCGGAGAGTTAGATGAGTTTTTTAACAAATGGAAAAAATAAAGAACCTAAGGCATTAGTCGTTAAAGCCAATGCGTCCTTGCGTCTACTACACGACTGCATGTCTTACTGCATCTACTCAAAGGTCGCGCAAAGCCTGTCCCTCTAAATCAAATTGAAGCAAATGTAGTTCTTGCAAAGAAATTAGGACACAACGCACCTCTTTATTTTCTCGGGCCACTAGTAACTGACATAGCTCCAGGATATGACCATATAACTTCAAGC
>BNVT01000196.1 GCA_025998295.1 Endomicrobiia bacterium | reverse complement strand
GACAAGAAAGACAAGCAGCAGAAGAAAGAAGAGCAGAAGCAGAACGAGAAAGACTAGCAGCAGAACAAAGAAGAGCAGAAACAGAAGAAAGAAGACAAGCAGCAGAAGAAAGAGTAGCAGCAGCAGTACGAGAAAGACAAGCAGCAGCAACAGCAACAGCAACAGCACGACAAGAAAGACAAGCAGCATAAGAAAGAAGAGCAGAAGCAGAACGAGAAAGACTAGCAGCAGAACAAAGAAGAGCAGAAACAGAAGAAAGAAGACAAGCAGCAGCAGCAGTAGCAGCAGCAATAGAAATAAAACGATTAGCAGCAGTAGAAGGAAGACTAGTAACAGAAGCAGCAGAACAAGAAAGAGCAACAGCAGAACAAAGAAGAGCAGAAGCAGAAGCAGAAGCACAGGCAAGGGAGCTGGAAGAGCTGCAGGCAGAGCGGACACGACAGTTACAACCACCAGCAGAACTAACAAACGCAAGCACACAGACACAGACAGAACCAGTAGGTAGTAGTGAGTCAGGCTTACCATCCTCGTTGTCATCATCCTTGTCGTCATCATCGTCCTCTGAGGCATCAGCACTATCTTTAGTCGTCATCTTTAAGTGTTAGTCCAACTAGTTCAAACTCAATTCCAAGTCCAAGTAGTTCAAGTTCAAGCTCAAGTTCAAGCAGTTCAAGCTCACAAGCAAGCAGCTCGAGCTCATCTTCAAGTCCATCATCGTCATCAGAGACAGAAATAGAATCTATTAAGTATCTCGCCACCATTGTCAAAGATCTTGCTAAAACTGTCACTGTCATCGCCGACGCCGTCGGAGCCATCGACACCGACTGCGACTTCAATGACAATGCCTGCCTCGCCTTCGTCCTCGCCGAAAATACCGCCGAACACAACTTCGTCACTGCTGCTGCTACTCTTTCTTCTGCTGCTTGTCTTCTTTCTTCTGTTTCTGCTCTTCTTTGTTCTGCTGCTAGTCTTTCTCGTTCTGCTTCTGCTCTTCTTTCTTCTGCTGCTTGTCTTTCTTGTC
>BNVT01000195.1 GCA_025998295.1 Endomicrobiia bacterium | reverse complement strand
TCTTTTTCCTGTTCCTTTTCCAACAACCACACTTCATTCTGCTTTTCTTCCAACTCTTTTCTCAGCGATTCTATCTGCAATTCTTCCAGCTTCAGCTCATGCACTCTATCCTGCTCTTCTTCTTCTTTTCGTTTTGCTTCTGCTTCTGCTGCTGCTTTTGCTGCGTCTTCGTCTTCTTTTCGTTTTCTTTCTGTTTCTGCTTTTGCTCTTTCTCTTTCAGCTTCTGCATCTGCTGCTGCTTTTGCGTCTTCGTCTTCTTTTCGTTTTGCTTCTTCTGCTTCTTCTTTAATCTCTCTCTCCAAGTTTCCTTTCAGCATCAGCATTCTTTTCTGCGCTTGTTCCCACACTTCTTTCAGCTCCCAGTCATTTTTTCGCTCAAGCCTCCGTTGTCTTTCCAGATCATCCTTTTTAATCCCCCTGACTAAAAGTGCTTCTTCCCGCTCATGCACTACTTCCTGCAGTCTCCGCACCACTAATTTCAGCTCATGCTTTTTTTCCTGTATTTCTCTAAATTCGCTTGGTTCCCACCTGACCTCCGCAGCATCCACATACCGCATTATTTCCAACACTTCGTCCAGCGCCAACTCTTCTTCCTTCTGTTTTTCCAACAATATTTTCACCGCTTCGTCCTGCTCCTGTGCTCTTCCCGTCGTTGCTGCCTGCGATGCTACACTTACCCTTTTAAGTGTCTGCGCTTTTTTCAGTACATCTTTCCACTTTTCGTTCCACAACACTCCTACATACACTTCTTCCAGCACTTTTGCCAGTGCGCTGCCTACCTTTATTTCCTGTATTTCCTGCGCCTTCCGTTTTCTTTCATGTTCTTCTTCATTTTCTTTGACTTTTTCTTCGCCTGCGTCTTGTCCACCTTCACCTTCACCTTGATTTTCTTCTTTTTCTTTTTCTTTTTCTTCGCCTGCGCCTTGTCCACCTTCACCTTCACCTTTATTTTCTTCTTTTTCTTTTTCTTCTTTACCTTCTTTGCCTGCGTCTTGTCCACCTTCACCTTTATCTTCTTCTTTTTCTTTTTCTTCT
>BNVT01000194.1 GCA_025998295.1 Endomicrobiia bacterium | reverse complement strand
AACTACTCTTTTGTCTGTGCTACCTGCAATAATTACTCTTTACTATTGTAACTACTCTTTTGTCTGTGCTACCTGCAATAATTACTCTTTACTATTGTAACTACTCTTTTGTCTGTGCTACCTGCAATAATTACTCTTTACTATTGTAACTACTCTTTTGTCTGTGCTACCTGCAACAATTCCTCTTTGTTTTTGTAATATTAAAATTAAATTATTCTTGTTTTTATGATATTAAAATTATTTATTCATGATTATTCTTAAGGTAATATAACTTGGTTGGTAAACCACTCACCCATGTTTGTATGCTCTTAGTTTGTTCAAGCTATTGTCTTTTACGACTTACTAACATTGGGTCTTTGGTCTTTTATGGTATTTTGTTTATGTGGGTACTTGCTTACATAAATCAATAAATTGATTTAACAAATTCATTTCTTTATTGTCAAACATCTTACGCAAAGTAAAGCCAAACGGATTCTATATTATGAAGTTTTACTTGTCAAGCCCCTCACATGATCTCACACTTGGACTTCTTGCAACATATTTGGACTTTCGCTAAACAAAGACAACGGATTCTACATCATGAAACTTTATCTGTTTAAATTTAACTTTAAATTTTTCAAGTCTTTGTAGGATCTTGTAACATATTGCAGACTTGGCTTTTGACAAACAAAGACAACGGATTAAAACAACAACAGGCTTTTAATGCCCGGCAATTTGTATAGCATTATTTTTTAGTAAATCTTCTACATAAACCACATTTTCTACTTTTTTTATTCTTTTTTGTTTTATTCAATTTCTTCAAAATAATAAAACCTGAGGATAGTAATTATCTATTTTATCATATGCTTTATGCATTAGACCTCTTGCGCAACTTAAGTATTAAACTTTAGAATTACAAATACTCACAACCTAAGTTAAATCGCAGTCCAAAAGGTCTTTTGTAATTACTATATCTGTCTTTAGAGACTATTTTAAACCTTTTAACAAATTGTTCCTTAAGAAACAAGTATAATCAAGGTGTGTAAGGGTGTTGGATATT
>BNVT01000193.1 GCA_025998295.1 Endomicrobiia bacterium | reverse complement strand
ACAAGGTGGTTGCAGATTAAATTCACATACTACAAATTAAAAAACAATGATCACTAAAAGCAATAAGTATAATTACTACGTTTGGTCTTGCCTTAAGCTCGTGTCCACATTGCCCTAATCCTCGTCCCAATAATCGGCCTCCTTCTAACGAAAACCAAAACAAAGCCGAAAAAAACTTGCAAGAACCGCCAACCGTCACACTAGACAAATTAACTACCATACTTAAACTCACCATGTTTAAGGATGGATGGAGGATTTCAGATCAAGATTTCAACAAATTACAAAGCGGTTCATTGTATATATTTGTCTCTAATGCATATGATCTTACACATAATACATATCATGTTAAAGTATTTAAAAAGGATAGCGCTGATAATGTTGTTAACGTTATAAAAGACGCACAGTTTAAAAAGTCAAAGACTACTCCCAATAATATGTACCAAGAATGGGTTCTGGTAGATGATTCAGTTAGATACAACTCAAGCCCAAGCCGCTCGAGTTCCTCAATAACACCAGCATCAGCAGTTCAGTATCAATTCTAAATCCAGCGCTAAACAACGTTCCCCTCGTCCCCGGTGACAAACTCAGAGCCACTCTCATTGACAATACTATGATAAACTCATAGACCTCAATGCTGCACATATCATTGACATCAAACATTACATTCGACTCATCACAGTGCTCTCTGACCTCATCGACACCGTTACATCTGCGACTGTCTCATTGACATTATCTCCTCTGGCCTTGACAACAAAATCGAAGCCCACATCAACCTCATCAAACTCCTCTCCTCTGGCCTTGACAACAAAATCGAAGCCCGCCACAAACTCATAGAGCTCCTTTCCTTCGAGCCCGTCACCCCCCCCTTAACGTTGACAGCAAAACCGAAGCCCGCCACAAATTCATCAATGTCCTTTTCTCTGGCCTCAGCAACGGCACAAGCACACGCCTTGCCCTCATTGACATCCTCGCAGGCCTTAATAATGACACTTCTGTGTGCATTGGTTTCATTTACATCTTCTCCTATCGCCTTGACACACCCGCCCAC
>BNVT01000192.1 GCA_025998295.1 Endomicrobiia bacterium | reverse complement strand
CATCGCCCTCATTCTCTCCGGCCCCGTAACGGCGATCCCCCTATGGCTCTTTGCCAAAGGCGTAAAACTCATCCCCCTATCCACCCTGGGCTTTTGCCAATTCGCCAGCCCCACCCTCCAATTTGTCTGCGGCGTCTTCATCTTCCGCGAACCCTTCCCCCTGCGCAACCTAATCCCCTTCTCCCTCATCTGGGCAGCGGCCCTCGTCTACATCTTCGCGTCCCTGCAACGGCCAAAACGCTTGACCTAATCATTAAGCACCAGTATTATGTACGTATGACTAATTTCACCGGCAGAAGCATGATTGACCCCAACGATTTCACCACCGACGAGATGGAGGAGCTCTTCGATTTAGCGGAACGTATCGAGGCGGATCCCGCGTCTGTGCGGGATAAAGCCCGGGGCAGGCTCTTGGCGACGCTCTTTTTTGAGCCCAGCACCCGCACGCGCCTCAGCTTCGAAGCGGCCATGCTGCGCCTCGGCGGCGCCTGTTTGGGCTTTGCCGACCCCAAAGGCAGCTCCGTGGCAAAAGGGGAGAGCCTGGCGGACACCATCCGCATGGCCGCCTGCTATGCCGACGCCATCGTGATGCGTAACCCGAAAGAAGGGGCCGCCCTCCTCGCGAGCCGTTTCTCCGAGGTGCCCATCATCAACGCCGGGGATGGCGGCCACCATCACCCCACGCAAACCCTCACGGACTTGCTGACCATCCGCCGCCGTTTCAAGCGCTTCAGCGGCCTGACCGTGGGCTTCTGCGGCGACCTCATGTTCGGTCGCACCGTGCACTCATTGGCCTGCGCCCTGGCTCGCTACGATCGGGTCAACCTGATATTCATCTCGCCAAAAGAATTGCGTGCCCCGGAATACATCACCAAAAGCGTCTTGGACGCCAACGACGTGATGTACTCCGAAACCGACCGCCTGGAAAAAGTGATCGACAGCCTGGATGTGCTCTACATGACCCGCGTCCAAAAAGAGCGCTTCATCAACGAAGACGACTACGTGCGCCTAAAAGACAGCTACATCCTGACCGCCGACAAATTGGAGGGTGG
>BNVT01000191.1 GCA_025998295.1 Endomicrobiia bacterium | reverse complement strand
ACTAAGCTGTACTTGCAATATCGCTAACTGTTTCTCAATTTCTTCAGCATGTGTCGTATTTGATGTTTTGACTTCCTGCAACTCTTTTCGCAATCCTTCTATCTGTTGCTCAAGATTTTTAACATTATCTGATTTTTTCTTTACTTCCTCCAACTCTTTTTGCAATTCTTCTTACTTATCTTGAAGATGTCTAACGTCGTCAATACTTGGACAACCTGGACATGAACTTAATACAAGACTAAATACAATAATTACACATATTGCTTTTAGTGATTTACGTTTTTTAAATTGGTAGCGTGTAAATTCCATTTGCAGCCTCTCTGTGTTTTTAACATTTACTTAATTGTCATAATACATTACTTTAAAGGCTTTAGCAAATGTTTGAGGTTTTAATCAACACTTTGCTTTAAAAGTTTAACAATTACTTTTGGTTTTGTAAATACCTTTCGCAGTCATCTACACTTCCAGTATCTATTATCTAGTATCGAGTCGCTGAATCTATTTCATGTTCTATTTTTTCCTTAAATTCTTCTAGATCTTTCCTCAGTTTTTTGTTCTTGCTTAACATTTACCACTCTAAAGTTAAAATATTGGGACAATGTGGACACAAACTTAACACAAAACCAAATAAAATAATTACACTTATTGCTTTTAGTAATTTATGTTTTTTGAATTGGTAGCGTGTAAATTCCATTTTCAGCCTCTCTGTGTTTTTAATATTTACTTAATTGTCACAATACATTACTTTAAAGGCTTTAGCAAATGTTTGAGGTTTTAATCAACACTTTGTTTTAAAAGTTTTAGCAATTACTTTTAGTTTTGTCAACACTTTCGCTGTCACATGGGCTTCTAGTATCAAGTAATATAGAAGCCCAGTTAGTGCTACGCCCTAAGACCTACATGATTCTTACAGCTTTTTGGATTCATTTAAAATAGCACGTATCATTACTGTTACAGCTAATATTATGGCAACATTAACTGCAGTCCATTGTGTTTTGTGTTCCATCATATATTTCCTTAAATCATTTCTGGTTTATCTAGCCGTATGGCTG
>BNVT01000190.1 GCA_025998295.1 Endomicrobiia bacterium | reverse complement strand
TTATTTTGCCAAAGCAACCTTTGCACAAAGGTTGCTTTGGCGGCTCCAAAAATTGTGAAAACAAAGACAATATTTGAATGCATTTGACTTGCGTTAAAATCTTATATTTTAAAGTTCAAGCCCAACTTAGCCGTAAACCCCGAAAAATCTAATAGCAAGGGTCTATATCCTAAATCAAGGCCAAGTCCAAATTTCTCTGTAAATAAATACTGCGCTCCTATAGACACATCCATTCCAAATCTACAGCCGCCGATTGCTACTAAATCATCAGTCTTATCAAACTCAAGCTTCTTAAGCTTATCCTTAACCTTACCACTCAAATCAACCCCAATATTACAAGAAGCTATAGCAATACCCGCAAATAATTTCCCATTCAGGCTAAATTTTTCGTTTATATCATAATTCAACCTTATGCCAGGCATAACAGAACCGAGCGAAGTCCTCATAGAAACGTAAGCATCATCACTATTTACGCTACCTACGCTAATCTTTTTTGTATCACATGATTGTGAGCAAGCCACTCGAAAACCAGGTTTCACATTTTCGCCATTGCCAAAATAATAGTCCACGCCTACTGTAAACACATGGTCTAATATACCTTTGATTTTTCGTTTAGTAACATGCTCATCACTCTCATCAAAGAAAGAACCAATAATACTGAAGAGCTCATCAACCTTCTTGTCAATCTTGTCCATATCGAATCTAGTGTACCCCCCATATGTCCACTTCACTTTCAGCAAATACATTTGCTGAAAAAACTGACAAAACTAACAAGATTACGAACGAAAGCTTTTTCATCTGTACTCCTTTTTAAAATTTTAAACTACAAAAAAACCTCCGCACAGCAAAGCAGTGAAAATTGAAGAGCTGTAATTGTTCCTGTCCAAGCTCTATTGTTTGTAGCGTTATTAAATTTCTTTTGTTATTTGAATTAGGCTATTACAACGCTCTAAATTCCAAATATAGCTTTTCTATGCTTTTTTGGGCGTTACAAAATGATAGTGTATCTTAAGTCTGTACTATGCTGTCCTTCTTTTTGAGCGTTTCCATAGCCTAATTATACTACCTTAAGCGGTTTG
>BNVT01000189.1 GCA_025998295.1 Endomicrobiia bacterium | reverse complement strand
TGCCTCCACCATACAAAGAAGTTTTGGATAAAATGGTTAAAGAATTAAAACATACAAGATGATGTAATATTAGATATTTTTATGGTAAGTGCCAAAAGAAAAGCTAGTTAAATCAAGATAATAAAATTAAATTTATTAAAAAGTTGTGGAAAAGTAGCAAGAAACTTGTGGCAAAGTTGTGGCAAAAAAGATGTAAAAGTGAGCAGTTAAATCAAAATAATAAAATTAAATTAGTTAAAAAGTCACATGAATCATACATGAAATCTACATAGAAGTTACATGAATCTTACATGAAAGTCATATATAAAGTCATGTAAAAGTTACATAAAGTTACATAACGACTACCAAAGTAATGAGGCACGTGTGCCATTTGTAAAAGGACAAAAAAGACCAAAAGGTGCAGGATGGAGACCAGAGACTAAAGAGAAACGTAAGAAAATGTGTGAGATATTTGACGATGCTTTTTATAGGGCAGGTGGAACCCAAAAACTTAAATAAGTGGATTAGTGCAAGTGATGATAACTATGGAGCTTTTCTTAAAATAATGTCTAAGCGTATTCCTCAAGCTGTTGAAGTATCGGAGTCAGAGAATAATACTACACCAATATATTTAAACGTGCACCCAGACGCATTGAAGTTGTAATTGTAACATGGTTTTTGAGTTAACGGATAAGCAGGTAAAAGCTATTCAAACTATAGCTAACACACCAAGGACTTATGTTGATGAAAATGGCCTAGAGCAACAACATAAAGCACTAGAAGTTCTTTTATATGGCGGAGCAAGATCTGCTAAAACATTTTTGAATTGTTACATTGTAATTGCTAGAGCATGCAAAGAACAATCACGACATATTATTTTAAGAGAAAGTTTTACTTCGCTTGACAGAAGCATATTACATGACACATGGCCTAAGGTTTTAAAGCTTGCTTTCCCTGCGTTAGCTGATAGAATAAAGATGAGACATCACCCACCTTTTGTAACGTTTCCAAATGGTAGCGAGGTTTGGTTTGCAGGACTAGAAGATAATGATTTTGGAAGCAAAAAAGTTTTAGGAAATGAGTTCTCCACTGCCTTTATTAATAGACCTCTT
>BNVT01000188.1 GCA_025998295.1 Endomicrobiia bacterium | reverse complement strand
TTGCGCAGTTGTCTGTTAGACAGTTGGAATAGAATGCGCAAGTAGCAGGAATCCATTTAACATGATACTCGTTTTCGCAAGTATTACAAACAAAAAACGTCGCACTTAGTACTAAGGATAACTTATGGAAACCAAGGAAAGGATAACTTATGCAAGCTAAGGAAATGACATTAATGCAAGACGCGCAAAATAAACAGACTAATGATTTGATAAAGAGTGTAGCTCAATATGAGAATTTAAGCGAAGAATTTATTAGAGCAGGCGTTGCCGCTGGAACTATCGTTATTCCTAAAAATTTCAATAGAACTTTAAAAAAAATTATAGCTGTCGGTATGGGGTTAAAAACGAAAGTTAACGCCAATATCGGTACCTCTCCAGATCATATAGATATTGCCCAAGAACTTGCAAAATTAGATGTTGCGTTTGAATCTGGAGCAGATGCGATTATGGACTTATCAACCGGGGGAAACTTAACGCAGATAAGAAAAGAAATTCTTGCAGCTTCACATGTACAAGTTGGAACAGTGCCTATTTATGAAGCGGCTTGCAAAACAGTTGCAAAGGGCAAGAAAATATCTCAAATTGATGGCAATCTTATCTTTGACGTCATAGAAGAGCAAGCGCAACAGGGTGTGGATTTTATGACTGTTCACTGTGGCATCAATAAAGCTACCGTAGAAATATTAAATCGCCATAGACGTCTTACTGGAGTGGTAAGCAGAGGTGGTTCGTTCTTGGTTAAATGCATCAATGCAACAGGAAAAGAAAATCCTTTGTTTGAACACTACGATAAGCTTTTACAAATAGCAAAAAAATATGACGTTACATTAAGTCTTGGCGATGGTTTTAGGCCAGGTTGCATACAAGACGCGTCAGATTATCCACAAATTGCTGAACTTGCAGTTTTGGGAGAACTTGTTTTAAGAGCAAGACAATCAGGTGTTCAGTCCATGATAGAAGGGCCAGGCCATGTCCCTCTAAATCAAATTGAAGCAAATGTAGTTCTTGCAAAGAAATTAGGACACAACGCACCTCTTTATTTTCTCGGGCCACTAGTAACTGACATAGCTCCAGGATATGACCATATAACTTCAAGC
>BNVT01000187.1 GCA_025998295.1 Endomicrobiia bacterium | reverse complement strand
AAGTACAAGAAAAGCTATATTCAGTAGTATTTGCATTATAACAGCCCATAAATAACAAAAGAAGTTAAAAGCATGTTGCACCTAGTCTAAGCAGGAGCAATTGCAGCTCTTAGGTTTTGCTGCTTGCATCGCACTGCTTACTAGCAAATCATTTTATCTGTTATATATTCCCTTATGAATTATAACGCCTTCTAAACTATTTTTTTTGTTTTGTCATTTTATTATTTTAGAAGGTGTTCTCTTTTTTGACGCTATCTTTTGAGCAATTTTATTTTCTTTTATTATTTCTATTGCTTTACTTAAAACTATATCCTCCACTTCGTCTTCTTTGCCTGCAGTAGATTTTTGAGATTTATTCTTTGCATAAGCAGGTTTTTGATCTATATTATGATATTCCTGTAAGTGAAACGCTCTTCCAATCTCCTCAGGGGCCCAAACTTCTACATCTGGGGTTATACCATTTTTGAATCCTTATCCTCAGAACGTTCTATTGAACTACCTGATGGGAGATAGTATTTTGCTATTACAAGCTCTAAAGCCGCACCATTGTGCAAAGAAATTACAATCGTAACACATCCTTTCCCAAATGTGTTGCAGCCTACTATTAAAGCCCTATTATAATATTGCATCATACCTGCTACTATTCCAGAAGCCGAAGCAGAACGTTCGTCTACAAGAATAATAAGCGGTAAATCCGAAAACTCTCCATTTCCGGATGTGAAATATTCTATTTTAGATTCGATAATCCTTCCTTTGATAGAAGCAACAAGTTTTTTTTCTTTTATAAATATACTTGCTACATCAACAGCTGAATCTAAAGTCCCTCCGCCGTTGCCTCTTAAATCCAAAATCAAATATTTCATCCCTTGTTTACGATAATTTGTCAATGTTTTTTTAATACTACCTGCGCTCTGATTATTAAATATCGTAAGCTTTATATGTGCTATACCATTATCCAGCATTTCACATGACATAGTTTCAGATTCTATTTTTTCTCTTACAATATTAAAGACTATCGGGTTTGCAACACCACTTCTTACAACAGTAAGCTTAACACTTTTGCCAACTTCTCCCCTTAGAAAATTAATTGCCTTGTCACTTGACAT
>BNVT01000186.1 GCA_025998295.1 Endomicrobiia bacterium | reverse complement strand
CACAATTTTTACCCCCTTGATTAATTGACAATTATTGTAACAAATTTCTGCGAATTTTTTCATTTTTTATCATAGATTTTGTACCCATCCGTTATTAAGATTTAACAGCTTGAGATAATTCACAACCTCCTCATACTTTTCCTTTGTCAAATAATGCGACAATTCTTTAAAGTTATTTGATTTATAGGCGGGATGATACTGAGCCATTAGGCTTACAAAAGTTTTTACCGAAAATTCTTTTGCTATAAATTCTAAAACTTTTTTAGTGTTCTCAATATTTTTTGGCAAAACCAAATGTCTTACAATAATGCCTTTTTTTGCTACTCCGTTACTGTCAACTATCAAATCCCCAACTTGCCTTTTCATTTCTTTTAGAGCCGCTTGATTTGCCTCAACATAGTTTTTAATGCCTGAATATTTAAAAGCTGTTTCATTATTGGAATATTTCATGTCGGGAAGATATATATCAATTATACCCTCAAGCAGTTTTAAAGTTTCGACATTTTCATACCCGCTGCAATTGTAAAGTATGGGTATTTGCAAATCTTTTTTGCGTGCAAGATAAACAGATTTTGCAATTTGTGCACTATAATGTGTAGGCGTAACAAAATTTATATTATGTGCGCTTCTGGATTGAAGTTTGAGCATCATTTTAACTAATTCATCAAGACTTACTTCTCTTCCGTTACCAAGCTGACTTATTGGATAGTTTTGACAAAAAACACACTGCAAAGTGCAGTTTGAAAAGAAAATTGCACCTGACCCTTTCTTTGCGCTTATAGGTGGCTCTTCGCCGATGTGGATATTGCTGCTTGCAATAAATATTTTATCAGAAGTTTTACAAAAGCCTTTTTGTCCCAAATTCCTATTTACACCACATTTCCTTGGACAAATTGTACATTTTTCCATCATCGAATAAAGCTGCTCTATATTTTCTTCAAAATTAATCATTTATATTTTCTAAACAAACTACATTTGTGTACAGCAAAGATAGCGTAAAGATTGGTATGTATACAAACGACAAATGCGCCCATCCGGATTTGAACCGGAATCACCGGCTCCGGAGGCCGGCGCTCTATCCAATTAAGCTATGGGCGCGTCAAATTACATCGCAG
>BNVT01000185.1 GCA_025998295.1 Endomicrobiia bacterium | reverse complement strand
CTAAACTCAAAAATGCTTGCTATTGTTGCTGTTGTTATGGGCAAATTATTAGTCATTATTAACAATTGTTGTAAACAGTTTTACCTTGATAGGTCTTATGTGAACGCCTAATTATACTTCCTTTTAATAAGGTCTTTTATCCACTTTTTTTCAAGTGGGTTGAAGCAACTACTTGACAATTATATAATTATTTTATTAGAATGCCGGAGCAATCGTAGGATTGTAATCTAGTTATCCGCCAAGTCGGATAAAAAAAGGAGTTGCGGTAAATGGCACAAGGCAAAGTAAAGTGGTTTAACGATCAGAAGGGGTATGGATTCATCTCCAATGATGATGGGTCGGGTGATGTTTTTGCCCACTATTCGGCTGTCCAATCTGAAGGTTTTAAATCCTTAGCGGAAGGCGACAGTGTCGAATTTGAAGTCGTAAGTTCCGACAAAGGCCCTAAGGCGGCAAACATAAGAAAGATCTAATCCATCCGACAACCCCGGGGTGAGTTTCTCCGGGGTCCTCTTTTGTCTGGTTAATCATTGTTTAAATAGCGTGTCTTCCCTGGTTGAAATATTAAAGGTATGTCTGTGCAATTCTCTAAAAAAAATGGGCATGCCTGAAAAAAGTTGTTGCAGTCAACTTTCAAAGAATTCATAAAAGCTTTACGTCTTCACGTCTAGATTTGTTTTGTTTTTATTATCGTCTAGATTTTCTGCATAGGACTGCGTCATTTGAGAGCTAAAATGATTCTTGTTTTATTGCCGTTTCCGAAAGCCGAGGGCTTGGAAGAGCCCTTGAAAAATTTAAAGTAACTAGAATAAAAATCAAAAGCTAATTCAAAAATCATATTGGATACTTATTTCTGTAGGGGGGGCATCTTTGCATCACTCCCCTCCTAGTCTTTGTGTTTTCTAGTTTTTGTCTAATTTTTTAAAAATTTCTATTTTTGCTTCTTGATTTTTGGGAAATATAAATGAACCTCCGCTCAAAGCAAGACGTGCGGTATCAGCAGCAGAAATTGAAGAGCTGTAGTTGTTGCTGTGGATCTTTGACCCCCCCCCTGTTTAGTAACATAGGCCTTGAGAATACCTTCTGTTTCCTACTTGCTACTGTTGCAATAAAGTCATCGC
>BNVT01000184.1 GCA_025998295.1 Endomicrobiia bacterium | reverse complement strand
CTGTCTTAAAGTCTGATAATACGTTCGGGTATTGCCCTAAAGTATTCAAACATCATCTTTACTATCTTTTCTATACTCAATTTTCTCTTTGCTCACCTACTTGCCCTATCTTTTCTTTTCTCTTCTTTTCTTTTCTTCTCTCCTTGCTATCCTTGACTCTTTTATCAAATGCTTTCTTTACTCCCATTAATACTAAATCCATTACATATGACCTAACTGCTTTCTTTTTTGTTTCATAGTACTTCTATTGTACTTTTATTATGTTAGTTATTAAGATGTTTAATATAAAATTGCAAAAACACGTTAAAAATATAAAAAGTCAAAAATTATCACGGGCAAACATAAGAAAATTTTAATTGATAGTTGTTGTTAAAAATTTGCTTACTCTCTGCGTTTTTTGGCAATATTAATATCAATATTGTTAGTAAGGAGTGGTGATTGATAATGTACTGGTGACGGGTTTTTTGTTGGGTGTATCGGGTGTCGGAGGCAAGATCGGTAATGATATCATGGGTGTTCTATTTTTTTGGTTGACTTTGGGGTATCACATAATGTCGTGGACGCCATAGAATACCGAAATGATGTCTTGGCGCTTTAGGCTGTCGTTACGGTTCTCGGGGAGGAGGAGGGATTGGAATAATTCAAATAAGCCTCCGATGTCGTTTTTATTCAAAATCTGCCAAGCGATTATTTGGAAGAGACTATTGAAATTGTTTTTATCTATGGCTTTGTTGGCGATGTCGAAGCTTGCAAGGGTGTCGATTAAGAGCCGTTGGTTGAAGTCGCTGTCGAAAAGAACGGGTTTGCTGCAGACCCTGATTAGTAGTCGGCATTTTTCGACTAATTTATTTTCTACGAGAGAGCAGAATAAGCTGATGAGGTCATGGCGTTTTGCGGGCTTTTTGAGGAGGGCGATGAATTCGTGTGCTAGACTTACGTCATAAAGGATTTCCAGAAAGTCGACGACTTTTTGGGCGTCTTCGGGGTATTGGGTGTTGTTGGCGAGATCGTTGAGGATGTTGGTGAGGGTTTCCCCGTCGATTTCGTGATTAAGTCCGGAGATATTATTGATGTCAGGAATGAGGATAAGCTGAGCTTGGTTAGGAACTACTGGACCGCTGGGTGTGT
>BNVT01000183.1 GCA_025998295.1 Endomicrobiia bacterium | reverse complement strand
TTTTTATAAAAGTCCAATATGTTGTAGTATTTTACAACAAGTTGAAAAGACACATACAATTTGATATAAATGCATGTTAGAGATTTGCGGACTTGCAAGTTTAAAAATTTAAATTAATCAGGAGAAGACATCATGGAAAAAACAAAAATTAGAAGAAGCAGACCGTACATGAAAAATATATTAGCAATAATAGCAATGTTTGTTTGTACTAGCATTTGTTTGGGAGGGAATACAACAACGATTAACTCTGATCTTACTTATGATGGTAGAGATGGACAAAGACTTGTCCCTCCTGTCGCTGGTAATTCTGATAAACCGAATGGAACCATGAATGAGGATTTGCAAGTTGGTGCACGTAAAGGAAAGATAGGACCATTTTATGGATTTTCTAGAAATAAGTTGGAATATAGATCGGTATTAGGCCTAGATTCATCTATTATGTCGACGATGATAGGAGTGGGGACAGTAATGGAAGTAGTAGGAAAAGAATTAACATTGGGAGCGTTTGGGGAATATGAAAGTAGCACATATATTACTAGTCAAAAAATGAGTAACAAGGGAGGAGGGCTACTTGCAAGATATGATCTGTCCAAAGATGAATCTGGTAGAAGAAAAATATATGGAGAGCTGCTACTTGAGGCTGGACAGGAAGTATATAGTCCTGAAGACAAGGACTCAATACTTGCAGGCTATGGCAAAAATGCAATTCTAACGGTGGGAGTAGGTGGAGGATGTAAATACAAAATAAGCCAAAATCTAGAATTGGATGGAAATATAAGATATACACTTTACAATCATGGTAAGTTGGATATGACGTATCCTGTTATGGGAGAGCTAGCAGAACTTGAGAGTAGAGCAGATAACAGAATACGCGCAAAAGTAAAAATGAACATTAAGAAACTATGGAAGATAAAGCCATATGCAGGCATAGGGTATGAGTATTTATTAGAAGGAACAGTGAAAGGACCAACACACGACGATGAAGACAAACTGCCTGCCACAGCTGAGATAGCAGGATATCAAGGCGGAGCAGTGATACTGATAGTAGGAGCAAGTACAAGAATATGGAAGTTGGATGTAGACTTAAGTGGACAAGGCTATATTGGCAGAGGCAGAGATGTTGCATGGACATTGAAGGTTAAATATACGTTTTA
>BNVT01000182.1 GCA_025998295.1 Endomicrobiia bacterium | reverse complement strand
TCGCCGACGCCGTCGGAGCCATCGACACCGACTGCGACTTCAATGACAATGCCTGCCTCGCCTTCGTCCTCGCCGAAAATACCGCCGAACACAACTTCGTCACTGCCGTCAAAGCTATAGAACATGCCTGCACTGTTGTTGATCGCCGCACTGCCATCGTTGACAAGACTGCCTTCGACCTAGCCAAAGGCTTCACCAGCGACGCCTGCAACGCCCTCCCCGCCAATGCCCTCGCCACCAACACCAACTTCGCCAACGCTGCCAACGAACACGCCTCCGTCGTCAAGCACACCAGCGCCTTTGGCCACGCCGTCACCACCATCGTCTGCAATGTCACCTCCACCGCCCTCGCCGTCACCTCCGCCGCATTCCATGCCACCGCCTTTGCAGAATATGTCATCGCTGAAGTTGTTGGTAAGAGCAGCCACGACCGCTCTAAAAACGCCGACATTACTGCTCTTGACGGAGTCACCTCCGCCGTCGAGACCGTCCACGAAATTGCCGACGAATTCGGAACTACTGCTATTGCCGCCGCCCTCCACAACGATTTCGTCGACAAAATCCCCTCCGCCCGTGCCAATGTCGTCAGCGTCCACACCCGTGCCGCCGACGCCCTTATTGAAAAAGCCAAAGACCTTGAGAGACGTTTTAACGACTGGCAAAGTCAAAAAACCTAAAGCATTAGTCGTCAAAGCTAAAGCCTTAAAAGATTAATTGCCAAAACCGCCGTTACAGGCAGCACGCAAGATTTAAAATCCAAAGAAACCGCCTAAAAGACTAAAAGACTAAAAGACTAAAAGACTAAAAGACTAAAAGACTAAAAGACTAAAAGACTAAAAGACTAAAAGACTAAAAGACTAAAAGACTAAAAGACTAAAAGACTAAAAGACTAAAAGACTAAAAGACTAAAAGACTAAAAGACTAAAAGACTAAAAGACTAAAAGACTAAAAGACTAAAAGACTAAAAGACTAAAAGACTAAAAGACTAAAAGACTAAAAGACTAAAAGACTAAAAGACTAAAAGACTAAAAGACTAAAAGACTAAAAGACTAAAAGACTAAAAGACTAAAAGACTAAAAGACTAAAAGACTAAAAGACTAAAAGACTAAAAGACTAAAAGACTAAAAGACTAAAAAACTAAGAGACTAAAAGACTAAAAG
>BNVT01000181.1 GCA_025998295.1 Endomicrobiia bacterium | reverse complement strand
AAGAGACCTTATGCTAATACTTCAAACAAAATCATTATAAGAAATACTGCTTTAGAAAAATAGCACATAAAATGTTATCAGCGCAAATCTCTAGGAATGCTCCTATGTTTAAGATATGCGTGGTAGGCAAGTTCATATGGAGAAGTGGTAATAAGTCTATTTTAGATACTTTTTAAATACAAGTTCTTTAAAAAGTATTCAATAAGTCTTGGATGTACTAATCTAACTATAGTTATTGCAAAAAACAAATCTAATGACGATGTAATTGACAAGCGCAAATAGCAAAAGACATTCAATTATTAAAGTTTATACCTGCGCACTAATCTAGGTCTATGTGGATGATGCGTTAAAAAAGATATAGTTCATTTACATCTAGTCAGATCTTTTTATCTCAAAACTTAAAAAAGGTAATAATAATTAAAAGAAAGAAACATATATCTTCAACTACCTACTATCATTTTATGCTTAACAATTAAGACAATAAACATGATACAACGACTACTGCTACAATTTACTACTAGACAAGCTGGTAATTAAAATATTTCTAGAGTATGTTAATTAACCGGTCGATAGCACTATGTGATTTAATATCAGATATAAAAATAATAAGGTCTTTACGCCACTCTATACTAAAAATTGCATGAAGTCTTGATGATACTAAAGAAACAGTAGGATATTTTAGTGGTAGTAACAGCCTGAGTTAGTTTTGCTCTAAAGCGATCATAAATATTTTACCAAAGACATTAAAATACTATTTAACTATTGCAAATAATATCCAAAGAAATTACTTCCACTGTTTTTTGGGGTGTGATATCTAAATGTCACAAACTCAAGGGAATTACTTAAAAAACATAAAAATTAGAGATGATTTTTAAATGAGGATAAAATAAGCTAAATCTGCAATAAAACTAATCAGAACATTTCTGATAATAACTATAATTTAATATTTGTAACATTACTTTAAAAAATTAAGCTATGATGTTGTTAGTGTTTTTAGAAGCGATTATTATGAGTGCAGTATTATATAACTACTTTGCATCTTTAATTTCTTTAGGATAGACGATTATCTGATAGTACCTGCCTTTCATTAATCGCAAGGCTAAATCTCTTAAATCTTTACTAGATACCGCTTCACAAACTATGGGGAATTTAACAAATTCACTAAG
>BNVT01000180.1 GCA_025998295.1 Endomicrobiia bacterium | reverse complement strand
ATACATTAGTTTTAGTCTCATTATTACGCCTATCACTTTCCAAATATGTAGATTTTTTACTTACGACTTTAGATGCCAATTTAATCAGTGTATCTGTTGATCTAGCTTTTTTGCTTCTATCACTAATGACTTCAGTGCATGAATGTGTTGTGATTTTTTGATTTTTCAAGTTTTCATAGATAACCGTAGACCTTGCCAAAACTCCTTGACGAGTTTTATGTGAACGGAACCTGTTTGAATTGCTGGGCACTTGAAGAGATTGATTACGATGAGCATGCTGATTTTGATGACCCACTGGTAAGGAAGTGGTTTGAGATGTTACATTTGATTGCGAATCTGAACTTCCACGAATTAATGACAATGATGATTTATTACGTTCTTTTTTTTCTGCAGCCGACTTCCGGATTTCATCTTTTAATTTATCAAGCAGCGCTTGGGACTGGGGTGAGACATAGGCGTTGTGGATGGGCAAGCTATATGTCGGTGGCAGACTGCTTACAGAGCTCGAGTCTATCCCTAATCCCACAGATAGCTCCATTCCTACTGGTCTTGACGCATTCCCCGAGAAGTTTTGTAAAAATAAATGTGTTGACCGTGACGAGTTATTTGTGAAACTTGATGTAAGTGGACTTGGTGAGCTTGACGCGGAAAGCTTAAGCTCTACTAATTTAGGTTCACCTATTGACAAAATCAGTAAGGATGTTTGTGCATCTAGAATTTCTATTATGTCTGACGACGGTGAATTTATAATATCCAATGCATTCTTCTTAAGTGCCTTTTGAACCCAAACGGGATTTTCTAATGATCTACTAGAGGAGCTCGATTTTTCAGCAGACGAGCTCGACTGCTTAACAGAAACGCTTGGCTTCTTAGCAGGGGAGTTCAATTTCTCAGCAGAGACGCTTTGTTTGTTACTACATACTCCCGACTCAGAGACGGGGGAACTACTACTCCCTTGAGCTAAGGCTGAGGAGAAAATAATTATACAAAATAAACTATAAAATACTCTAACTAGTTTTCTCAATAGATTCCTTTTTTTCATTTGTACATCCCTGCCATAAAAGGCCATGTTAATCTTTAATATATAAACCGAACTTCAAGAACATCCATATGTTACTTAATTTATTGCGTTAAATCAACTTTTGTGGAATTTTTTAAGTTTTCTAAAAATGTT
>BNVT01000179.1 GCA_025998295.1 Endomicrobiia bacterium | reverse complement strand
TCTGCTTCTTTTAAATCTTTCGTATTCACAAGTTTTCTGTAAAACAAAATTCTTATATCTTCATTTTCAATATATGTGCTTGGAATCAAGGCATTAATCTGTAAATTTATAGACGTTCAATTTAAAAATCTTGGATTGTTGATAGTTGATGAAGAACATAAATTTGGCGTAAAGCAGAAAGAAAAAATTAAATCTATCAAGAAAAATATAGATATTTTAATGCTTTCAGCAACTCCTATTCCAAGAACTTTATCGTCGGCCCTAACGGGTTTTAGAGACTTATCTTTAATAGAAACACCCCCACTCGGAAGACTTCCTATAGAAACAAATCTTTCAGAGTACGATGAAGAACTTATAAAAACTATTATTGAAGCTGAACTTTCAAGAAACGGGCAGGTTTTTTATATTTACAATAAAGTCGAAACAATTTTAACAAAAGCAGAAGATATTAAAAAACTTATTCCAGATGTAAAAGTTGGTGTTATACACGGACAGATGAAAGCAAAAGATATCGAAGCTACTATGTGGAAATTTATAAATCTTGAGTTAGACATTTTGCTAGCCACCACAATAATAGAGTCCGGTTTGGATATTCCGTTGGTTAACACAATGATAATAGAAGAAGCGGAAAATTTTGGATTATCGCAACTTTATCAGTTAAGAGGAAGGGTAGGCAGAGACAAGCATAAGTCGTATTGCTATCTATTCTATAAGGATAAAAATTTAAGCGATGAGGCAGTTAAAAGGTTTGAGGCTATGAGAGAATTTAGTAAGCTTGGATCGGGGTTTAAGCTTGCTCTTAAAGATTTGGAAATAAGAGGTGCTGGTGGGATTCTTTCGACGAGTCAACATGGTTTTGTCAGTGACATAGGTTATGATATGTTTGCAAGACTTCTTGAGGAAGAGGGCAAGAAAGTTAAAGGCGATATGTCTCTTGCTTCTGAAATTGAACATACGTCTATAAATTTACAGATTAATGCCTTGATTCCAAGCACATATATTGAAAATGAAGATATAAGAATTTTGTTTTACAGAAAACTTGTGAATACGAAAGATTTAAAAGAAGCAGAAGGTATAAGGAGCGAACTTCTTGACCGTTTCGGAAAAATTCCACAAGAAACACAAATGCTATTTAAAATAATAGATTTAAGACTTACTGCTGAAAAACTTAATAT
>BNVT01000178.1 GCA_025998295.1 Endomicrobiia bacterium | reverse complement strand
TATTTTCCTGCTCTTCTCCCAGCGAAGATGAAGAAGATGATGATGAGATTGAAGATGATGAACTAGAAGATGGCGAGAATGATGATGATGAATCATTGCCTATTTCTGAACCTGATGAAAAAGAAGAATTGGACAAGTATGTTGTGATTCTGAAAAAGGCGCGGGAAGAAGCTGAAAAGGCAACTGAAGAAATTCGGGAGAAGCTCGAGGTAGAACGTAAGGTGTCCGAGAACAACCTTAAGCGAGCTGAGGACAAAGCAAAGGTAAAAGAATCTGAGTGGGAAAATAAAATGCAACAGGTAACTGAAGCACTTGCTGTTGAGAAGCAGAAAAATGCTGCCCAAATTATTGTTGCCACTACTGTTCCTCCTACTGTTACTGGGATGGGGTTGGGAGTAGGCTCAACGGGTTCTGGACGTGTATCAGTGGTAACAACCAACACTCCTAATGAGTAAAAGACTTTTAAAAAAAACACTTTCTTACAAGCATTGACAAAGCAATATAGACTGACACAAGCACACAAGTAAGAACAAGGCAATGATGATAACAAAACTTAAATGCTGGTATAGTCAAACCATAATTGATGATAATAAAACTTAGATATAGTTTATAGCCAAACCATTTGAAATTGCATATTTTCATAGATTAAGGAGTGAGTACACTTCTTCACACATTTTCCTATTCTTTATGATATATTTTAAAGTATGACCACATAGAAAAACAATGGGAGAAAAAACGATGAAAAAAATGATATTGTTTACATCACTTATCACATTGTCAAGTTTCTTGCTGTCTGCCTGTCCTGAAAATAAAAATAATCTTAAAGAATTGTTTGAAAGAAAAGAAGAAAAAGCAGAAATACAAGCACAAGGAAAACAAGAAGCAAAAGTAAAAGAAGATGGAGAAAGGGCAAAAGAACAAGCATCACTAGCAAAAGCAGAAACAGAACAAAAAGAAGCATTAGCAAAACAAGAAGAACAAAGAGCAAGAGAACAATCAGCGCTAGCAAAAGCAGAAGAAGCACAACAAAAAAGAGAAGCAGAACAAAGAGCAAGAGAACAAGCATCACTAGCAAAAGCAGAAACAGAACAAAAAGAAGCATTAGCAAAACAAGAAGAACAAAGAGCAAGAGAACAATCAGCGCTAGCAAAAGCAGAAGAAGCACAACAAAAAAGAGAAGCA
>BNVT01000177.1 GCA_025998295.1 Endomicrobiia bacterium | reverse complement strand
ATGTCAAAGTATTTGTTAAAAGGTTCGAAAATAGTCTCTAAAGACAGATATAGTAATCACAAAAGACCTTTTGGACTGCGATTTAACTTGGGTTGTGAGTATTTGTAATTCTAAAATTTAATACTTAGTTGTGCGGGAGGTCTAATAAATAAAAAGAATTTTAATACCACAACCAAAAACTTTAAAAAATAGCAATGCCTATTTTTAATGTCTTTAAATCGTAGTTTCTCGCAAGGTGACGCAGGTGGCATGAGTAGTTTGGGAAGAAGTCTAATTGATAGAGTTAACAAACTAATTTGACATATTTTCTTTAAGCTTTTTAAGAGCAACTTTTGCTTTTTTATGATCTGGATTAAGTCTTAATGCAAACTCCCAAGAACGTTCCGCTTCATAATATTTTTTATCAGCGGCAATTTCATCATATTCAACTTTTTCTTGTCCATCGTATTCAGCTTTCCCTTGTTCTGTTATTTTATTTTTTGACATGGTTTTTGTAAGCTCGGCAACAGATTTAGATATATATTCCTTTGCTTTGCCGTAATATTCAAGTGTTTTTGAAAAATTATTTTTAATTGTAAATTGTTTAAGTTTTTCCATTATTTTTACACATTCCATCCATTGACCCAATTATATTTTTGTATTCCAGTTTTTAACATTTTTTCAGATTGTGTATTCAGCTCTGCCTCTTTCTTTTCAAGCCCCTCAAATTTAAGTGTCATGTCTGTTTTTTTTCTGTATTCATTTACTTCTTCAGTTCCGCCTGTAAAATTAGTATATTTTTCCCACTCATTTAATGCTTTTTTGTAATCTGCATTATAATAAGCTACATAAGCTCTTGCATAAGTTATTTTTCCAAAATCCACCTCATCACGATTATTGGCAGTTTTACTCATCATTTTTGCGATTTCTTTATAAAAATGTCTTGGAGGTTCATATTTTGGATATAATAGGGCTATACACGAAAGCACATCAGTTGCTCTTAAATATTCTTTATTACCATATAAGCACTTTGCTTCTTTAAACTTTTCTTTAGCTTCTTCCAAATAAATCTGTTTTTTTGTAAAAACGTATATTTAACCTTCAATGTCCCTGCAACACCGCTTCTTTTGCCAATATAGCCTTGTCCACTGAAGTCTACATCCAATTTCCATATTCTTGCACTTGCTCCTAGTTCTGCTATCCCTGTTGT
>BNVT01000176.1 GCA_025998295.1 Endomicrobiia bacterium | reverse complement strand
GAAAAGAAGAGAAAAGAAGAGAAAAGAAAAGATAGGGCAAGGAGGTGAGCAAAGCAGATACAGGACTTAACAGAACTCAAAAACAAAATACATGCAAACACACTAGTTCTAAGCAAATACAGATTTATTAGGACTTAGGCAAAATACATACAAACACCACTAACCCTAAAAAGAGATCAAAGAAGCACTCGAGTGACAAAAGAAGATAAGGAATTAAATAGAGAGATTTCATCAGATGATTATAGTGGAAAATGTCAAAGTATTTGTTAAAAGGTTCAAAATAGTCTCAAAAGATATATATAGCAATTACAAAAGACCTTTTGGACTGCGATTTAACTCCAAGTTGCAGGTATTTGTAATTCTAAAATTTAATACCTAAGGTTTGCAAGAGGTCTAATGAAGAAAACCGCTGCCCTTACTTGTTGGCATTGTTTCGATTTTGGTGTTGAAAACATAAAAAATCCTTATTTATCAAAAAATCGTAAAAACTGTCAAAACACAAAAAATCATGAATTATCACATGAAAACATCAGAAAATTTTTAATACCCTAACCAATTAGAGACCAATCCCACAAAAACGGTGGAACTACTTACTTTCAGGAATTTTTGTTAATGCCGCTTTGGCGCCATGGTGCCCCTGTTCTTCTAACTTTTTAAACCAGTTAAATGCTTCTTTGTAATCTTGTTTTACTCCGTATCCGTTTTCATACATCACACCCAAGTTATAGTGAGCTTGGGCAAATCCTTGTTATGCTGCTTTTTTAAACCAGCCAAATGCTTCTTTGTAATCTTGTTTTACTCCTTCTCCGTTGTAATACATCAAACCAAAGTTATTTTGAGCCCAAGCATATCCTTGTTCTGCTTTTTTGATCTGATCAATTATCATCTTTTTTTCTCCTTGATATAAAATGATTTATCCGCGATACACCGCCTATTCTGAATTTATTTTGATACTTAATGTTGTTTTAAACGAGATGCTGTAACAAGTTTAGCGTGATAAATACAAAAACCATAAACGTACGCAAGGTATATTAGACCTCTTGCATAACTAAGTATTAAATTCAAGAATACAAATACCTGCAACCCAAATTAAATCGCAGTCCAAAGCGTCTTTTGCTATTACTTATCTATTCTCGAGACTATTTTGAACCTTTTAACAAATACTTTGATATTTTCCACTATAATCCTTTTTGATGAAATCTCCCTATTTAACTCT
>BNVT01000175.1 GCA_025998295.1 Endomicrobiia bacterium | reverse complement strand
GAACTTATTCATTCTTTTTTGGGACAAAAGTAACATCTCCTAATGGGACAGTTCTGTATGCTTCAGCAGTTTCAATGGCAAAAATAATAGGAGCTCCTGCGGAGCGGGTTAGTCGTGAAAGTTTAGCAAAATTATTTTTGCCGAGCTCGTCTAGCTCCCTAAGGGGACCGTTAAGACCGTCAATTGCCCCTGCACCCTCCATTAATGCATGTCAAAAAAGAGGATCGCCTTCTAAAGCCCATAACAATAATATAGCTAGACCGGTTAGTACTTCTGGTGCCTTTAAAAACATATGTCCCAATGATTGCAAGTACGATAAAAAAGATATTATAAATTTAGAAGTCACTGATCTTAAAGTCATAAGAGAACCAAAACGTGAAGTAGGTAAAACACATGTAAATCTTTTTGGATCTATCAAATTTGGCAAGAGAGTAATTATCGTAATTCAAAACGGACGCCTCGAAGATTCAGAAGAAGGTATAAGAGAAATAGCTATAAAGGATGGCACATATCGTCTTGGAGTAATAAAGCGCCCAGATAGGGATCCAGAATTGTGGATACAGGATAAAAACGGTCGAACTCAAATACTTGCACATTCAGGAGATGATGCAAGATGGTCGCAAGGTTGCTTAATCATCCCAAATAAGAAAGATTTACAATGTTTGGTGAAATATGTTTCTGACAAATACAAAGAGGAAGAACATGTCTATCTTACAATTTCTACTTCGGAAAAAGTGAAGGAGTTAAAGGAAGAGATTAAGCCTGACAATGAAGCACTATATGACAAATATGTGGAAAGCGAAGAAAAATATAACAGTAACAAGAAAGCGGCACGTACAGCCATAGCGGAGATGACTAAAAAACCCGGTAACAAAGAATTAATAGCCGTCTCTAAGGCTGCTACAGAAGATGTAAAAAAATCATTGGTAGAATTGCGGGGCGATCGTGCATATTTCGATAATAAAAATGATGACCTTAAGAAGGCATTCATAAGTGGTCTTGAAAAATCAAATGCTCAAAGTTCAACTGCATCAACACAAACACATTCAAACAATGTTGGCGGAGGGTCAAACAAAAACAATACGTCACAAAAAGCTTCGGGTGGTTCTCCAAAAACATCTTCTAAACCCCCAGATGCTAAAAAAGCACCTGATTTCAGTCCAAATGACAATAAAAAAGCTAATAGACAAAATCAAACTAGAACTAATAACGCCCCAATGACTTTAAAAATATTTAGGGACTA
>BNVT01000174.1 GCA_025998295.1 Endomicrobiia bacterium | reverse complement strand
TAGTCCCTAAATATTTTTAAAGTCATTGGGGCGTTATTAGTTCTAGTTTGATTTTGTCTATTAGCTTTTTTATTGTCATTTGGACTGAAATCAGGTGCTTTTTTAGCATCTGGGGGTTTAGAAGATGCTTTTGGAGAACCACCCGAAGCTTTTTGTGACGTATTATTTTTGTTTGACCCTCCGTCAACATTGTTTGTATGTGTTTGTGTTGATGCAGTTGAACTTTGAGCATTTGATTTTTCAAGACCACTTATGAATGCCTTCTTAAGGTCATCATTTTTATTATCGAAATATGCACGATCGCCCTGCAATTCTACCAATGATTTTTTTACATTTTCTGTAGCAGCCTTAGAGACGGCTATTAATTCTTTGTTACCGGGTTTTTTAGTCATCTCCGCTATGGCTGTACATGCCGCTTCCTTGTTACTGTTAAATTTTTCTTCGCTTTTCATATGTTTGTCATATAGTGCTTTATTATCTTTAAAGTACTCTTTTTTGGCATTCTGCACTTCATTCGAAGTAGAAATTGTAAGATAGACGTGTCCTCCCTCTTTGTATTTGTCAGAAACATATTTTACCAAACATTGTAAATCTTCCTTATTTGGGATGATTAAGCAACCTTGCGACCACCTTCCGTCCTTTCCTAAATGTCCAAGTATTTCTTTTCGACCGTTTTTATCCTGTATCCACAGTTCTGGATCCCTATCAGGGCGCTTTATTACTCCAAGACGATATGTGCCATCCTTTATAGCGATTTCTCTTGATTTTCCTTTTGATTTTTCGAGGCGTCCGTTTTGAATTACGATAATTACTCTCTTGCCAAGTTTGATAGATCCAAAAAGATCTACACGTGTTTTTCCTACTTCACGTTTTGGTTCTTTTATGACTTTAAGATCAGTGACTTCTAAATTTATAATATCTTTTTTATCGTACTTGCAATCATTGGGACATATGTTTCTAAAGGCACCAGAAGTACTAACCGGTCTAGCTATATTATTGTTATGGGCTTTAGAAGGCGATCCTCTTTTTTGACCTGAATTAATGGAGGGTGCAGGAGCAATTGACGGTCTTAACGGTCCCCTTGGTGAGTTAGACGAACTCGGCAAAAATAATTTCGCTAAACTTTCACGACTAACCCGCTCCGCAGGAGCTCCTATTATTTTTGCCATTGAAACTGCTGAAGCATACAGAACTGTCCCATTAGGAGATGTTACTTTTGTCCCAAAAAAGAATGAATAAGTTC
>BNVT01000173.1 GCA_025998295.1 Endomicrobiia bacterium | reverse complement strand
TTACACTCAACCCTGCCCCGTAAAACTCTCAAAAACCAACATAACCGTATGCTCTAAGGAAGCAATGGAAAAAGAAACAAAATACACATTGATATGCAGTCTGCAAGGATTTGACGGACTATGCAAAAAATTTACACCTCCTCCTCTCAATAAAGGCCCAATAGTGTATAAATGGAATTTAGAAATAGTTGACAGCAAAGATTTGCTAACATCATCCAGTAATTCAAGCAACGAGTCAGAAGATGAGTCATCATCCAGTAATTCAAGCAACGGGTCAGGAGGTGGGTTACCAAAAGATTTAGTAGCCACATTAGCACAAAAGACTATAGCACCTGAAGCAAAAGCACTGTGCATTGGACATGAAACAGGAATTTTGCTAGTAGACGATGGACTGGCCTGTATATTAAAGACTATGGAAGATATGGGAGATATGGAAAGGGAAGGGGCAGAGTCAGAAAGATTGCTTGACAAGCGCAAAGGGCATATAGAAGCATTTGCTGGGGGAAGTCTAAATGGGTTAAACTACAAAACAGACAAAACAAACTCGCAAAAGACAAAAACAAGATCGTCAGTTGCAGGAGCTAGAGTGACAGTAGAGCTAGGAGGAAAAGACTTAACCACTGCAGTCTTTGGAGAGCATGGAGTAGGAGACAGCAAGATAGAATGTTACAAAGACAAAAGCAATGCAGCAAGCAGGTGTATAGGAGGAGGACTGTTTGCAAAGTATGACTTCTACAAGAGTGAGTCTACCAGACAAAAGATATATGCAGAGCTAGTACTTAGAGCTGGACAGATAACAAATGGTTTTACAGGAACAATAAACAACCAAGAATCAAAATACAAAGACTTAAAAAACATGTATGAAGGATTTGAGCTTGGAATAGGAGGAAATCATAAAGTAAACAAGAATATAGAATTACAAGAGAATTTAAGATATATGCTTACATGTGGAAACAAAAAAGATCAAGAATTAATCAAGAATAGAACAATAAAGTTTGACAATGTAGTGTCTAACAAGCTAAAAATAGGGATAAAAGGGACATATACAGGCATAGAGATACTAAAGCCATACTTAGGGCTTTGGTGCGAACAAGAACTTGACGGAGAAGTAAAAGCAGCAATACAAGACGGAAAAGACAAGTTTAGCGGTATATCAAGCTCAAGCTCCAAAGGCACAACAGGGATAGCAGAACTAGGAGCAAGTGCAAGAATATGGAAATTGGATGTAGACTTCAGTGGACAAGGCTATATTGGCAAAAGAAGCGGTGTTGC
>BNVT01000172.1 GCA_025998295.1 Endomicrobiia bacterium | reverse complement strand
AACACTAAAAGCAGCATTAAGCATATTTATTGCATTTAGCCTTGCTTTAAGCTCGTGCGATAAAAAGAACGCTGGACTTGTAAACAGAAGGACTGCTACCCCAGAGAAAATAGAAGAAATAAAAGAAAGAGAAAGAGCAAAAGCAGCAGCGGATGCTTCTCCACTCATACAAAGCTTGCAAGCCGAGGGGCGCCCTGATAAGGAAATAAGAGGATTTATGCAGTTAGAAAAAGAGTGGGAATACTTAAGTAGTCCAATTGGAGAAATTGTGTACAAGTCTAGCCACTTTCTCTACAGAGTTAACGGAAAGAATTATGACGGAGCTCAAACGACAAATTCTTGCGCTATATGGGCAGTAAGAAGAAAATTGCGTCATATGTATCATAAAAAGTATGGTGAAATACGTGAGGATGATTGGTATAAGTATTCTGACAAGGAAATGAGACAGATTATAACTAATGGGTATGCAGATAGGCGCGATAAAACCGGAAGCCTCGACCATCAGGATATAATGATTTTACAAGAGGTATTTGGGATTGACGACGACGTCGGAGTGTACTACATTAATTTTTCTGGTCATCCTCGTTGTCCAGAAGCACTTTCTATAATAATTCCAAATGTATGCGACCACGCCCACCTCGACATCCTCATCCGTAATCTCCCAAAGCCTATGTCAGTCCTGCCATGTCCATTATCAAACCCACCCTCAACTTAGCCCTCGAAACTCTCACCAACATTGCTAAGGTTATCAAAAACCCAGGTCTTGCTAGTAGGCAAGATTTTGATGACGCTAAAGCCCGCTCTAATGCCATCGCCGATGCTCCCATCAATACCGACGCCGCTGTCACAGCTGTCTACAATGCTGCTCGTGCTGTTATCCTCTATGGAGAATACATCATTGCAAAAGTTGTTGGCGTCAACTCTAGTGAACGCTCCTCCGACGCTAACGCCCGTGTCGTCTACGACGCCTCGACCATCCCCAGAGCCATGAACCCTATCCGCCACTGCCACCAGAACCTTATTATAGGAGAAATCCGTAACACCGGCACCACCGACTTCATCCAGACAGCCGCCAACCGTCCCCGTACCGCCGCTAACCGTGCCCGTACCGCCGCCAACCGTGCCGCCGACTTTGCCGCCGCCGCTGCCGTTGTCCGCGCCAACACCCATGTCAAAACCACCGCCAACAAAATCTGCTACATGAAGGCCGCCTGCGACGCCGCTGATTCTGCCAATGCCTTCGCCAGAGCTGCCGCCACCGCCCGTATTGATGCCCT
>BNVT01000171.1 GCA_025998295.1 Endomicrobiia bacterium | reverse complement strand
GCAGCAATTTCTCTTGCAATTAGCTTTGTAATTTTGGCATTACTGCTAATAAGGTCATTGTTGTTTTTTCTCCTACTGACTTTAGTGAACTTATTGCTTTTGCTTTTGCCTTTAATTGTTCGTCTTTGTCCATACGCTTTTTGATTTCTTGCTCTATACCTTCTAGTTGCTTGAGTAATGCTTCAATGATTACTCTTAGGGACTCCTAGCTACTTTACCCGCCAAAATATCCTTTAGGATTGTTCTTTTTGCAAGCATCTCTTTAAGGGTCTTCTTGAGGGCTTATAAGCTCTTTTAAGTGGTTGCTTTGATTGTTGATATAATAGACTTCTTGCATAACTAACATACAAAAGTACAATAGAAGTACTATGAAACAAAAAAGAAAGCAGTTAAGTCAGATGTAATGGATTTAGTATTAATGGGAGTAAAGAAAGCATTTGATAAAAGAGTCAAGGATAGTAAGGAGAGAAGAAAAGAAAAAGGGGGAGTAGGAGGAGCAAAATAGTCTCAAAGATAGATATAGAAACCGCAGGGAATGCTTTGAACTGCGGTTTAACTCCGAGTTGCGGGTATTTGTAATTCTAAAATTTAATACTTAAGGTTTGCAAGAGGTCTAATAAACAAAGCATGACTTGAGGCTTTACTAGAGTTAGTTGTTATGTTTTTGAATAGTTACAAAGATTTATGAAAGATGTGTTACAATGCCAGTAGTTGAGTTGCAAAGACCTATAAAAAGTATGTTACAACACCAGTAGCTGCAAAGACTTACTTCAAGGATGTTGTTGTTTGAAAAAGACTTACAGAATGTGAAAAAACAAAAACTACAAGTAAAAAAGAAAACAACGATGAAACTAAAGACATTATTAACTACATTTATTACATTTACTCTTTTTAGTCTTTTTTTAAGCTCGTGCGATAAAAAGAACGCTGGACTTGTAAACAGAAGGACTGCTACCCATGAGAAAGTAAAAGAAATAAAAGAAAGAGAAAAAGCAAAAGAAAAAGAAAGATTAGTAGTATCAAAGTTGGTGCTGATAGAACCTAAAGACGCACACCCATCGCCCTCTGTCGACCCAAATCCAGCTATCGACCCCATCTCCTGCCTCACCCACTCGCCGCCGTCCAAGAACTCATCGAAAACATCTTCAACCTCAAACCCAAAAACCACCTTCGCCTCGCCGACGTCCTCAACAACCCCGACAGCTCCGACGTCCATCGTCACCTCATCAACGTCCTCATCGCCATCAACAACCGCCACGCCTGCCGTGACCTCATCAACG
>BNVT01000170.1 GCA_025998295.1 Endomicrobiia bacterium | reverse complement strand
AGTTGGGCTTGAACTTTAAAATATAAGATTTTAACGCAAGTCAAATGCATTCAAATATTGTCTTTGTTTTCACAATTTTTGGAGCCGCCAAAGCAACCTTTGTGCAAAGGTTGCTTTGGCAAAATAAATTAAAAAGAGCTTTGTGCTTGCGCTTGCCCACTTTTAGTTTCATAAAGGGTCAAAGAACTTTGCTTAAAAGTCTATTTTTAGGTATCAAGAAAACACTAGTGACGGAGTACTAATGTGAAAGGAAATAAAAGATTTAAAATTAAAATAGCAAAAAACTCCGGGTTTTGTTTTGGTGTTAGGAGAGCTATAGATTTAGTTGAAAAAGCAACAAGAGAAAAACCGAGAGTTTATACTTTGGGGCCTATCATCCATAATCCTCAGGAAGTCAAGAGACTTGAAAAACAAGGAATAAAGATTTTGAAAGATTCTAAAAGAATTAAAGAGGGCTCTATAATTCTGCGTACGCACGGAATACCTTTTGAGCTTCATAAAAAGCTAGAAGCAAATAAAACAATTAATATAATAGATGCTACATGTCCGTTTGTAAAAAGAGCACAAAATATTGTAAAACAGTTAAGTGCTGACGTGAAATCTGAGGATGAAAAAATAATATTGGTTGGAGAAAAAGTTCATCCTGAAGTTGTTGCGCTTGTCTCTTATGGTAATGATAAGTGTGTTGTTATAGAAAACTCTAAAGAAGCTGGCAGGTTTGAATGGAGTGGAGGTCTAAATATTGTAAGCCAAACGACACAGACTCCTAAAAATTTTGATAGTACTGTTAAGGTATTAAAAAAAAGGCATAAAGTAAAAGTTTATAATACAATATGCAAAGCGACTCTTGAGAGGCAGAAATCTGCGAAAAAACTTGCAGGAACTGTTGATTTGATGATAGTAATTGGTGGTAAAAATTCAGGCAATACTACGAGACTTGCTCAAATTTGTGGAGCAAAAACAAAAACATACCATGTCGAAACAACTGATGATTTGAAAGAACAATGGTTTAAAAAAATAGAAAACGTAGGATTAACAGCTGGTGCTTCAACGCCTGTCTGGATAATAAAAGATATTGAGAATAGAGTAAAAGAAATCGGCTTAAAGCACCAAGTAAATGCATAATTTATTAAAATAGGCATTATGTCTGTTGTAAATGATATTTCTAGCACCTCTCTAAGTACTCCTGCAAAGCAGTCTGCAAGCAAGTAGTATAGTTGCTGCTGGGGTGGCGGAACTGGCATACGCGCACGTTTGAGGGGCGTGTCCTTAATCGGATGCGGGTTCAAATCCCGCCCTC
>BNVT01000169.1 GCA_025998295.1 Endomicrobiia bacterium | reverse complement strand
AAAACGAATTAGGTGATGACGAGGAAAACGAAGAAGAGGATGAATATGGCGGTGAATACGACGAAAAAGATTGATGAGACGATGGTGTAGATGCTGATGCTGGCGAAGAATACAATGGTGAAGACGAAAAAGATGAAGAAGGAGATGATGACAATGATGAAGAAGGTGGTAGTAGTAGTTGTTGCTGTTGTTGTGGTTGTTGTGGTTGTTGCAGACCAGCCACGCCTGTACTTGCGCCACTACTTGGACTTGAACTACTCGAGCTTGAACTTGAACTACTCGATGTAAAACTGCTCGGGCTTGGACTGCTCGGGCTTGGACTTCTTGAAGATGAATCCGAACTGCTTGGATTCGAGCTTGAATTGCTCGAACTACTCGAGCTGCTGCCTGCAGTTACTCCTTCATATGAGGATGACCTTGTTGAGCTTGGTGATGGATATATACTTCCGCTTGACGAGCGCGATGGAGATCGACTTCCTGGACTTACACTTCTGCTACGGTGACTTGACGAGTACGATAGAGATGACCTTGTTGAACTTGGTGATAGTGTGGCGCTATTTGTACTGCTGCTACCAGAACTTGACAAGCTCGATGTAGATGATTCTGTTAAACTTTGTGGTGGTGGCGTGGCGCTGCTATGTGTGGTATTGTTGTTTGATAAGTTCCATGAAGATGAACTTATTGGACGCGATGGTGGTGAACTTGGCGATGCTGGCGCTTGTGTTGATGATGAAGACGTGCTACTTGAAGACGCATTAGATGGTGATGATGACAATGATGGACTTGAAAATGAACTCAAGCTGCTTGGGATTAGGTTTGAAGATGAACTCGAACTGCTCGAACTACTCAAGCTGTCGCCTGCAGCTGACACTGCTACTGGTAGTAGTAGTAGTAGTAGTAGTGGTGAAGGCGCTTTTGTTACTGCCACTGATGTTGGTGAAGACGATGATGAGGATAGAGAAGAAACCTCAGCTCCAGCTACATCTGCTGCAACCGCCGCTGGCACTGCCTGCCTTCTCTCCAGCTCTTCCCGCTCTTCCAGATCTTTATCTTCTTTTTTCTCTTCTTTATTTTTTTCTGTCTTAGTTCCATCTCCACTTACACCTACACTTACACTTGCTGTCTCAACAACTCTAGTATTCCACGGAGACGAAGAAGGTGATGAAGATGTTGCTGCCGTTGCTTTAGATTCAGATTTATTTGCCACTGCTTCAAATTCTCCCTGCTGTTCTTCTTGCTTTTTACTTGCTTCTTTCTGCTCTCCTTCCTGCTCTTCATCTACAACTGTTCCTTCCTGCTGT
>BNVT01000168.1 GCA_025998295.1 Endomicrobiia bacterium | reverse complement strand
TGAATATAACGAGATAGCCAATCTATATTACTCTGACAGCAAATTTAAAGATAAAAACTTAAGTAGATTGGGTTTTATATGTCAAAAAGAGTAAAAATGAAATTAAAAGAAATTTTATTGGATTTATCAGTTGAAAATATGATTGTTTCAGGAAACGTAGATATGAACGTTTCCGGAGTGTCGTATGATTCAAGGACAGTTGGTAAAGATTACGTTTTTTTTGCGCTTCCCGGTCATAATACTGAGGGCAGTAAATATATTGACGAAGCGGTAAAAAAAGGCGCTTCCGTAATTATTAGTACTTTAAAAAGTGATACGATTTCAGTGACACAGATAGTAATTGATGATATTTTTATGTTTATGTCGGTTTTTTGCGCTAAATTTTATAATTATCCCGACAGAGAATTAAATGTTATAGGCATAACCGGAACAAATGGTAAGACCACAATCACTTATATGATTGAAAGCATATTTGCCAACTCAGGCATAGAATGCGGAGTTATGGGTACTGTTAATTACAGGTACAAGGATAAAATTATAGAAGCCACTAATACAACACCTCCATCTCCTGATATTTATAAAATTATGCGAGAAATGGTGGACAATGGCATTAAACACCTTGCTATGGAAGTGTCTTCGCATGCTTTAAGTTTAGGCAGAGTCCACGGGATAGATTTTGATATGGCTATTTTTACAAATTTAACGCAGGATCATTTGGATTTTCATAAAAATATGGATAGCTATTTTGAAGCTAAATCAATGCTTTTTAGGGGTCTTGGAGCAGGAACAAAAAGAAATAAAAAGTATGCTATAATTAATGTCGACGATAAGCACGGAAAAAAACTTTCTGAAACAGAAGTTGGTGCCGAAATAAAACTTTTTTCGACTGTCGAAAAAAATAAGGCTGATTTTAAGGCCAAAAACATTGAAATCACAGGTAACGGCAGTAAGTTTGACCTAATTTTTAACGATGATAAAGCAAAAATAAGCATAAAACATATCGGGTTACATAATGTATATAATGCTTTAGCCGCTTTGGCCGCGTCTGTTTGCTCTGGAATTACGTTTAATAAAGCTGTTGAAGGTTTAGGGAATTCAAAACAAGCGCCCGGAAGGCTTGAAAGCATTAACGCAACAGGTATCGGTTTTGATATTATTATTGATTATGCTCATACTGATGATGCCTTGAAAAATGTCTTGCAAACTATAAAAAAGATTAAACCTAAAAGAATTATCACAGTGTTTGGCTGCGGAGGCGATAGGGACAGGGCAAAAAGGCCATTGATGGGAAAAACTGCAGTTGAAATGAGCGATTTTGTTTTTGTAACATCAGAC
>BNVT01000167.1 GCA_025998295.1 Endomicrobiia bacterium | reverse complement strand
TATTTTAGAAGGTGCTATCTTTGATGCTACCTTTTGAGCACTTACTTTTTTTATAATTTCTATTGTTTGTTTAAACTTTGCCATCAACTTGATACAAAGACTTTAATACAACAAAATCAGTTTAGTAAAGTAATAATATGACACATGATAAGTGTCGGTGTAGTAAAAATAAAGATAAACAAGTAGTATCTGAGCGATAATAGCAAAGAAGCTTCTACTTACTTTTACATGTAAATGTACAAATGGCCTAATGAACTTTATTGGGGTCCTAAATTTTAGTCTTGGATATGCTATACTGTTAAATTAAAAAGAATGATTTAGCTTGTTGTCTGCTAAATTGTAGACATACAAGAAGCAATTTACTAAAATCATTTTATATCAAGGAGAAAAAGGATGATAAGAGTAGAATTCCTAGACAAGCACAAAAGAGCAAGGAGTATAATAGCAGTACTAGCAATGTTTCTATGCACAAACGTTTGTTTGGGTATCTCTGATATCAAGCAAGGAACCAAAGTAGAAATTGATAAGAAAACAAGTGATCAGATCAAAAAAAATGCAGAACAGGGAGATGCCGAGGCTCAATGCTGCTTAGGTGCGATGTGCTCCCTAAAACAAGATTGCAAAAAAGCTTTTTACTGGTATAAAAAGTCAGCAGAACACGAAAATGCCAACGCTCAATTTCACTTGGGTGCGATGTATTCCAAAGGAGAAGGAATAAAACAAGATTACAAAAAAGCTTTTTACTGGTTTAAAAAAGCAGCAGAACATGGGAATGCCGAGGCTCAATACAACGCTGGTTTGATGTATTACAAAGGAAAAGGAATAAATCAAGATTACAAGGAGGCATATAACTGGTATAAAAAGTCAGCAGAACACGGAAATCCTCTAGCTCAATATCGTTTGGGTGCGATGTATTACAAAGGAAAAGGAGTAAATCAAGATTACAGGGAGGCGTATAACTGGTATAAAAAGTCAGCACAACAAGGAGATGCCAATGCTCAATATGACTTGGGTGTGATGTATTACATTGGAGAAGAAATAAAACAAGATTACAAAAAAGCTTTTTACTGGTTTAAAAAAGCAGCAGAACAAGGATTTGCTCCAGCTCAATATAATTTAGGCGTGATGCATAAATACGGAGAAGGTGTAGAACAAAATTACACAGAGGCAAATAAGTGGTTTGAAAAAGCAGCTGAACAAGGAGTTGCAGAGGCCAAAACGGCATTGACTACAATTCCTAAAAGTAAATAGTTACTCTGTTTTTGTGGTTTGATGTGTAATTAGTTGGTGTATTAAAATTTATACATTTCTGTACAATACTTTTGGTTTTTGTTTTTTAGATATGTTT
>BNVT01000166.1 GCA_025998295.1 Endomicrobiia bacterium | reverse complement strand
CAAATAAAGAGCGCAAGTCTTATAGCAAGTACGTGATTGTACCTATCATCCTTTGCGAGAAATCTTGTTCTGTTGTCCTTTAACAACGTTTTGTTGTTTTTGTGTACTTGTTACTCATGCATAGTTTGGAAATATGAGTGTCCTAGAACCACTAACTTTCATACGTTTGTCATAAATTGTCTATCAAGTACTGATTATAGCGTAATTCATTTGCCAATGTGGTACTACTGCCATGCCCCGGATAAATAATAAGGGATGGATCTAAGTTCTTTATCTTGGACAAAGACGATGCCATCTCTTCGTAATCTCCACCGTCAAAGTCTGTTCTGCCTATTGTGCCGGCAAAAAGAGTATCTCCGGTAATCAAAAAACCGTCAAATAACAAACAGATGCCACCTTTTGTATGTCCGGGTGTATGCATAACTTTGAAAGCTGCAAAAGACAATTTAACTTTTTGGTTGTCTTCAAGCAACATATCGGGGTTTTTCACAATCCCGCTTGTACTAAACATAGCGGAACCGTTTTTGTAGACATCAGAAAGCATACAGACATCATCTTTATGTATTGCTAAAGGGATTTGAAATTTGGCACGTATTGCATCATCAGAAAGCATATGGTCGTAATGACCGTGGGTATTTATAAGAATCTCTGGTTTAAATCCGCCTTTCTTTACCCCTAGAATTACCTTGTCACCATCTTCGCCAGGATCTATAATTGCAGCGTTTAAACTTTTTGAATCGTAAACTATATAACAATTTTCATCTAGAGAACCCGATATTATCGTCTTGACCCCTATCACTGTAATACCTCTGTTATTTTTATTTGATTAACAGATACACAGCACAATAATCTGATCAACAGAACATAAATTTCACAGCATGCAATACCGCATTTACAAAAACACCCGACAAGACATCATCCATTGTAACGCCAAGCCCACCTTTTAAATTCTGCGATTTACTAATGCACAACGGTTTTTTTATATCGAAAATTCTAAATAATGTCAACCCTAAAAATAAAAACAAGAACGTTTTAGGTAAGAATGCCACTGAAAACCACAATCCGGCAACTTCATCTATAACTATTCTTTGATCGTCTTTTTTATTGTAAATCTGTTCAGCCATAGAAGAAAACAAAACAGAAATCACAAATATTGCGACAAGCGAAAAACACTGAAATGCATAAGCATCTGGGACAAACAATGCCCAAAGTAAAACACCAACTAAACTTCCAAATGTTCCTGGAGCATATTTTATGTAACCCACGCCAAAAGCAGAAGAAAAAAACAATATTATTTTTTTCAATTATTTTCGTCCAATAATCTTCTGTATTTCCATACGTAATTTAAGCCTGAAGAG
>BNVT01000165.1 GCA_025998295.1 Endomicrobiia bacterium | reverse complement strand
AAAGACCTTTCTTTACAACCTCGTTTGAGGTTTTTGAAATTCTTTCCATTTCTGCTTTAAATTCAACAGAATCAGCCCCATTTTCTTTAAAAAACTTTGCATACTTTCCTGTATGAAGTTCTACGGCGTCTGCTCCTATCTCGCTGCAAGATAACACCTGGTTTATATCAGCGTCAATAAACATACTTGCAACAATCCCTGCTTTTTTAAGTCTTGCAACAATACTAGCAAGACGTTCTTTACTAGCTTTGACATCAAGCCCACCTTCTGTGGTAAGTTCCTGCCTTTTTTCTGGAACCATACAAACAAAATCAGGTTTCACATCTATAGCAATTTTAACAATCTCTTCACTTGCCGACATTTCAAGATTTAATTTAGTTTTGATAGATTTTCTTAAACTGTAAACATCAGAATCCTGAACATGTCTCCTATCTTCTCTTAAATGTATAGTTATTCCATCTGCTCCTGCTTTTTCACATACTGCGGCAGCTTCAATTAATGATGGAAAACCTTCTTTTCTTGCTTGTCTTATGGTTGCTATGTGGTCTATATTTACACCAAGTTTTATCATTTTGCTTATCTCCTTTTACTCATCATAATACAAGAAATTAAAAAAACAAAGTGCTTCCGTTAAGGGGGAGCTCGCTTCGGTTTTGCTATTTTTTAGCAAGCGCAGCCTAGTACACGAAGTTAGTTGGCTATCTAGCAGTGCAATAACAACAACCAAAAATCATTTGATAGAATCTATTTCTTTTTCAACGCTGTCTGTTATATCCTCAGCTATCATTTTAATTTTTTTTGCATCTTTACCTTCAATCATAACCCTCAAAAGATTTTCAGTGCCCGAATATCTTACAAGCACTCGTCCGTCTGCTCCTAGCAACTTATTATAATATTTAATAAGTTTATGCGATTTCGAAAGTTTTTTGACAGGCATTTTTACTGAAACTTTTTTATTTACTAAAATCTGCGGAGATTTTTCAATTACGTTCATAAATTCCGACATAGTTTTATTTGTATCGCATAACGCTGAAAGAAGCATAATAGCGCTTAACATTCCATCGCCTGTAGTTGAAATATCTTTAAATATAAAATGTCCTGACTGTTCCCCCCCTAGTGATGATTTATATTTTTTTATATCTTCCATAACATATCTGTCGCCAACTTTTGAAGATACTACTTTTATTTTCTCACGTTTCATGAACTGTAAAAGACCGATATTTGCCATTACGGTAGTGACTAAAACATTATTCTTAAGTTTCTTTTTACTTTTTAGCCAAACTGCCATTGAAGCAAGAAAATAATCACCATCTCTTATAACACCGTTTTCATCAATACACATTAACCTATCGGCATCGCCGTCAAAAGTAAATCCG
>BNVT01000164.1 GCA_025998295.1 Endomicrobiia bacterium | reverse complement strand
ACAGAATAGTTCCTATGCTTAAAGGCAGAAAAATTACGGAAAACGAAGAAATAAAAGCTAAGTATGATGATGTTGATTTAGCAATAGGTTACGACTATCTTATTGATGAAAAAAATCATTCCGCTGTTTTAACTGAAGAAGGTGTTCAAAAAGCTGAAAGAATATTAGGAGTAAAAAATATTTATGATGATTTACAATCTGAATGGGTGCATCATATAACGCAGGCTATAAAGGCTCACAATTTGTATCGTAGAGATGTTGAATATGTAGTAAATGACGGAGAGGTTATAATTGTTGATGAATTTACCGGCAGACTTATGTCGGGAAGAAGATGGTCGGATGGACTGCATCAAGCGATAGAAGCAAAAGAAAATTTAAAAATAGAAGATGAGAATCACACCCTTGCGACGATAACATTCCAGAATTTTTTTAGAATGTATAAAAAAATTGCGGGTATGACAGGAACTGCGTCGACAGAGGCGACTGAATTTTGGGAGATTTATAAACTTGGAGTTGTGGAAGTGCCAACAAATAATCCTATGATAAGAAAAGATTATCCTGATGTTATATACAGAACTGAAAAAGAAAAAGATAATGCAATAGTTAATGAAATCGAATCATTATGGAGAAAAGGTCAGCCAATGCTTGTAGGAACAAGATCGATAGAAAGGTCAGAAAAAATTGCTTCAATGCTTAGAAAAAAAGGTATTCCTCACAATGTTTTGAATGCTAAGTATCATGAGCTTGAGGCTCAAATTATAGCCACTGCTGGCGCAAAAGGCATGGTTACAATAGCCACAAACATGGCGGGAAGGGGTACCGATATTGTTCTTGGAGCTGGAGATAGTGTTAACAACGAAGAAGTTAAAAAATATGGAGGGCTTCACATAATAGGTACAGAAAGACATGAGTCGCGAAGAATAGATAATCAATTAAGAGGACGCTCTGGGAGGCAGGGAGATCCGGGTTCCACAAGGTTTTTCCTTTCTATGGAAGATGAACTTATGCGCCTTTTTGGTTCTGACAGAATGTCTGTAATAATGCAAAAACTCGGGTTAAAGGAAGGCGACGATATACAGCATCCTTGGATATCAAAAGCTGTTGAAAACGCACAGAAAAAAGTTGAAGGCATGAATTTTGATGTAAGAAAACAACTTATAGATTTTGATAATGTTATGAATAAGCAGAGAGAAGCTGTTTACAGATTAAGAAACAAAATTCTCGATGGCGAAGATATATCGGATGTAATAAGAGAAATGATAAAGGAGTCCATAGAAGAAAAAATTAATACTTGGGCTATCGGAAAATATGCAGAAGAGTGGGATTGGGCAAGTATAGACGCGTGGCTGCCTAGGACTTTTGGAATTAAATACGAAATTGAAAGTAAAGATGAAATAAATTTTTTG
>BNVT01000163.1 GCA_025998295.1 Endomicrobiia bacterium | reverse complement strand
TTTTTGCATCTATGAGTTTAACGCCTGGTCTCGATGACTCCGCTCCTATGTCTATTATTTGCGCACCAAGCCTTTCAAACTCAACTACTTGTGCGCAAGCTTTATCAGAATCCACAAGCCCGTCTCCCGAAAAAGAGTTTGGATCCATATTTACAATACCCATCACGACGGGATTTGATAAATCGAGCGACTTTTGTCTATATTTAAAAATTTTCTTTTTGTTTATTATTTCCTCTAGCTTTAAAGCCACTTCTTTTAACCCAAACGGCTGCAAACGAAATTTGACTATTAATTTCTCAACCTGACTTAAATTTGCAAAAAGGACCAAATCAGAAACACCTTGTTTAAATCTGCTTATATTTTCATTTATTGCTGCATCCGTGCCAACAGAGATAGCTTCCTGCTTTAAAATATTTGCAGCTCTGTTATCTATACCCTCAACAACTACAGCGCTAAAAAGACTTTTTTTGGCAAGAAGAGTGCATGCAAAAGAACTGCAACCCACGTTTTTGATAAGTTTCAAAGCATCGTTGAAGTTATTAACTACTGCTTTTCTTATAATCATTTATTACCTATTTACATTGTCAACTCACATAATTAACAACAGCAAAACAAATCAACAGCCCTTTAAGTAAAGACATAACTTCGGCTCTAGTTCTTACATCTTTTAAAAATATGCCGCGTATGGCGGAAGTAATCATTTTTGATCCCGGTTTTTTAACTCCGCACATTGTCATACATAAATGTTCAGCTTCAACAACAATCATAACCCCATGAGGCCATATAGACTGCATCACGGTATCTGCAACTTGTTTTGTAAGTCTTTCTTGAAGCTGAAGTCTGTTTGCAAAAACTTCAATAAGTCTTACGAGTTTTGATACGCCTATTATCTTATCTTTCTGAGGGATATACGCTACATGAGCTTTTCCCAAAAAAGGAAGCAGATGATGTTCGCATAAAGAATAAAAAGACACATCTTTAACCAAAATTATTTCTTCGTGATTTTCTGTTGTATAATGAGCGGAAATAAGTTTCAAAGGATCAACGGCATTTCCTGATAACGCTTCTTTATAAAACTTTGCCACTCTTGCGGGTGTACGTTGAATACCCTCTCTATTTAGATCTTCACCAAAAGATTCAAGCAAAAGTTCTATAGCCTGTTGAGCTTTTTTTTCATCAAAATTAAATGTTTTCACTTAGTACTTCCTCGCCTACAATTTGTTTTTTTATAATTTCTTTCTCTTTGACAACCTCTTTTTTATCCTCAGTTGCTGCAGAAGGTTTTTTAGACAAAGGAGCTAAGTCTTCATCTTTCATAATCTTATCCAAATCTTCACCGTTTAAACTTTCTCTTTCCAAAAGATAATCAGCAATTTTATTTAAAACAGCCAAATTATCTTTAAGAAGTTCAAAAGC
>BNVT01000162.1 GCA_025998295.1 Endomicrobiia bacterium | reverse complement strand
GACAAATTGGAGGGTGGGGCTGGCGAATTGGCAAAAGCCCAGGGTGGATAGGGGGATGAGTTTTACGCCTTTGGCAAAGAGCCATAGGGGGATCGCCGTTACGGGGCCGGAGAGAATGAGGGCGATGAGCAGGGGCAAGGGGAGGCCGGTGATGTCACCGATACCTGTTACCACGGTACCAGCGGCGTTACCGCCAACGGTACCGCTGACGTTACCGACGCCGATGCCGCTGGGCACCAAAAGGAGCACCAGGGCGATGGGTAGGGCCGCGAATGTTTCTGTCACCAAGCCTTCCGGTGCGGAGAGGGGCAGCTTCTTTTTCATGAAGCCGTAAAGTCCGAAGGTGAGGGCCATGGCGACGGCCATCCAGGGGAAGGCGCCGGTGAAGGCCGTCAAGATGATGACCCCCGCCGCGGCTAAACCGAAGGCGGCCCATTGCAACTTTTTGAGCCGTTCTTTCAGAAAGATGAGTCCCAGCAAGACCGAGATGAGGGGGTTGATGTAGTAGCCCAGGGATGATTGGAGGGTGTGCCCTGTGTTGACGGCGACGATATAAAGCCCCCAGTTGACGGTCACCAGAAGGGATGTGGAAATGATGCGCAGTGCTTTTTGCCGGTCACGGAAATGGCTGAGCCAAGTGATGTTTTTCTGTGCCAATAAGATGGCAGCCACGAAGATGAAAGAGAACACAATGCGGCAGGCGAGGATGTGCATAGGAGTGACGGCGTCGATTGCTTTCCAATACACGGGCAAAACGCCCCAGGTAAAGTAGGATGCCAGGGCAAAAAGCGTGCCGCGCAGGGTGGATTTCATTGCGCACAGTCTAGCACAAAAAATTATTTTATGATATAGTCACCCTTGACACAAACGCAAAACAAGAGGTAATACGAAAATGGCAGAAAAATCGAAGGTAATTTTAGCTTATTCGGGCGGCCTTGATACCACGGTGATTATTCCCTGGCTCAAGGAAAACTACGACTACGACGTGATCGCCGTGTGCGTGAACCTGGGGCAGGGCGATGACTGGGACAAGATCAAACAGCGCGCCTTGGACACGGGTGCCGCCGAGTGCATCGTAGAGGACGTGCGGGAGGAGTATATCCGGGACTACGTGTTCCCCGCGGTGAAGGCGAACGCGATTTATGAGGATCGCTACCTTTTGGGCACGTCTACGGCGCGGCCCTTAATCGGCAAGGTGCTGGTGAAGTACGCCCGTCAGAAAAAAGTGATCGACAGCCTGGATGTGCTCTACATGACCCGCGTCCAAAAAGAGCGCTTCATCAACGAAGACGACTACGTGCGCCTAAAAGACAGCTACATCCTGACCGCCGACAAATTGGAGGGTGGGGCTGGCGAATTGGCAAAAGCCCAGGGTGGATAGGGGGATGAGTTTTACGCCTTTGGCAAAGAGCCATAGGGGGATCGCCGTTACGGGGCCGGAGAGAATGAGGGCGATG
>BNVT01000161.1 GCA_025998295.1 Endomicrobiia bacterium | reverse complement strand
TGGCGGTGCTGTTGTAGGCAATGGCAATGCCACTGGTAATACAATAACTATCGCAGGAACCCCGAAATTTGGAGACGACATAATATTATGCGGAGGCATTGCAAAAGGAGACGCATTTACAGGCAATACATTAGTTATTAAAGAAACAAAGGCAATTGAAGTAAGAGGAATAAGTAATTTTGAAAATTATGAATTTCACTTGTCAAAAGACCTAAAGCCCCAAGAACCAGTCTTGACAGCAAGGGATAGCGGTTGCAGTTTTGATAAAAGTAAACTTGCTGACATTGGATGTCGCAGTGATTACACTTCACCCTGCCCCGTAAAACTCTCAAGAACCAACGTAGCTGTATACACAAAGAGGGCAGCAAGGACAGGAGCTAAATACACGTTAATACACAGTTCGCATGGCTTTGAGGGTAATGCATCTGCTAAGGACGATGATAAAGAAATAATAATTCATCATTGGATTCTAAGAAAAGTCAACGAAGTTGATCTTGTGGCAGAATTAGAACATAAGAAAGCAAACCCATCAAAATTAAAAGTATTATCCCAAGAGTATGGAACAGGTATTTTATTGGCAAATCAAGGGCTAGATTGTATAATGGGCAAAATAGAAGAAGAGGATCTGTTAATTGGTGCACGTAAAGGAGGGATAGGAGCATTTTGTGGATTTTCTGCAAATAAGTCGGAATATAAAACGGGATCAGATGTAGGCATAGATATGTTTGCGATGTCGACGATGGTAGGAGCGGGGAAAGTAATGGAAGTAGTAGGAAAAGAATTAACATTGGGAGCGTTTGGGGAATATGGAAATGGTAATAGCAAAACACATAGTAATTCAAAAATCAGATACATGGGAGGAGGGCTACTTGCAAAATATGATCTGTCCAAAGATGAATCTGGTGGAAGAAAAATATTGGAGAGCTGGTACTTAGGGCTGGACAGATAGCAAATGGTTTTAAAGGCAAGGACGTAAGACTTGCAGGCAAAGAAATAGAATATGACAAAAATGCAATGCATACAGCAGCGGCAGTAGGTGTAGGATGTAAATACAAAGTAAGCCAAAATCTAGAATTGGATGGAATTACAAGATATATGTTTGGATATCAGGATAAGAAAGATGTAAAGTGGCCTGATGAAGAAAGAGCAATGGAATTTGGGACTATAGCATCAAACAGAATAAGAGCAGGAGTAAAAATGAACTATAGGGGACTAGAGAAGATAAAGCTATATGCAGGCACAGGGTATGAGTATGAATTAAGCGGAAAAGCAAAAGGAACATTTCACGATGGAGACGATCTGTTTGCTATACCTGAGTCAAGCTATCAAGGCGGAATGGTGATATTGGAAGTAGGAGCAAGTACAAGAATATGGAAATTGGATGTAGACTTCAGTGGACAAGGCTATATTGGCAAAAGAAGCGGTGTTGGAGGGACATTGAAGGTTAAATATACGTTT
>BNVT01000160.1 GCA_025998295.1 Endomicrobiia bacterium | reverse complement strand
GAAAAGAAAAAGGGGGAGTAGGAGGAGCAAAGAGAAAATTGAGTATAGAGAATATTGTAGGGATGATGGAATACCATAGGCAATACCCGAACATATTATCGTAGGAGACAGTTACAGGTATTTGTATTCTTGAATTTAATACTCAAGTTATGCAAGAGGTCTAATCTTGTTGTACACCTATTCCGCCGTAATACATCCTACCCAAGCTATCTTGAGCCCAAGCATGTCCTTGTTTTGCTGCTTTTTCAATCCAGTTAATAGCTTTGTTATAATTTTGTTGTACACCTCGTCCTAGGTAATACATTCTACCCAATGCAAATTAAGCCCGGGCATTTCCTTTCTTTGCTGATTTATTGAACCACATAAATGCTTCTTTGTAATCCTTGTTGCCTCCACCAGCTATTAGTACCCTGCCTTCATATGCACCGATTAATTTAATACCGTTATCTATGTAATGTTTTAATGTGCCAATATCTGCTTGTATCAATTACTACTGCTCCTTCGAAATGGGCTCTGCGTGACCACCATCTTGATGGTTTAGTGCAAATATCTCCCTCAATTGACTTTGTAGCCAGTTAAAGTAACATACTTTGTTTTTTAATTATTTGCTTTACGAATATCTTCAATTGCTTTTTTTGTTTCCTGATAGTGTAAATTGAAATCGTTATCTGCTTACCCTTTGACATAGAACTGTATTTTTACGATGTAAACTCTCAAATTGCAAATATCTCGGGCAGTAAAATTTGGATTAATCCTAGCTCCTTCATTTTCTTCCTCCTCTCTTAATAACATTGATGGCGACAATATGCGAAGTGGCCAATAACCTTCTTTGATATTTGTAGCATCAACTGCTGTTATTGCCCTTAAATTAACCATATGCTTAAAATTCCAAGATACAATAGCATTACAATTATTTACTGTAGCTACGGCTATATGACTAGCGTCATTCTTACTTTTTTGAGGCAAACCACCTTCTTTAAGATACTTTTCAGATAAATTCTCTGATTCTATATTGTGTTTTACTTCTTCATATTTAATATTTGCAAGCGTGGAGTATATAAAAGAACGTTTTGGCTTGAGGACAGCGAGATATTTTACATTGCAATATCAGATATTAAAATATCATAAACATCATTAACAACATCTTCCCAAAGTTTAACAGTATCTATCATCTTCTCGGGAGCGTCAGATGCAGAAAGATGACTTATCACCGATGTATCTAGATAAATCTTTAGTTTTTTCTTTTCCATTGTTTTTGGCTCCAAGATCATCAACCCAAAAGCAACAGGATTTCTATTGTAAATCACTATCTAACATTGTCTTCTATTTTCAATAACATTTTTTAAGTATAAGTATTTGATTGTTAAACTATACCTTGCAAGTTTGCTGCAGTGTATAGTTTAACAATTACAGCTTTTCAATTTCCACTGCTGATGCCGCGCGCGTCTTGCTGTGTGGAGGTGACAATTGAGTATATGCATCCATCA
>BNVT01000159.1 GCA_025998295.1 Endomicrobiia bacterium | reverse complement strand
CACCTCCATTTTTAATTTATTTTACGGTAATGTTTTAAATATACCTTTGGGGTAGTGGGTATCCACGTTAATATGTTAACGATATATTATTACCTCCCGTGTTTTTACCACTTACTTCGTTTGTGAAGCTGTTTACTACGCTCACAGCTTTACATCCTTAAAACTATCTCTAAAACTTCATACAAGCAAGTCGTTTTTAAAAAGCTAAAAGTGTCTGTCAAAACCCACATTTTATGTCTGAAACTTATGAAACTGTGATTGATTACCCCACCTTTTTTAGCACAAGTTTACACTCTTTTATCACAAGTTTACCACCACAATGTCATAAGTTTTAGATGGACGACTACCCCACCTTTTTATCACATGCTTACCCCCACCATGCCATAAGTCTTAGATGGACGACTACCACACCTTTTTATCACAAGTTTACCCCCACCATGCCATAAGTTTTAGAGTGAAATACTAAGTTTTACGCCAATATTACTAAAATTATAGTTCAGGGCAACCTTAGTATTTTTTAAGTATGGAATGGTGTAATCAACAGACACATATGGTTTGAACACAAGCTTATTAAAGTCATAGACTCCACAACCCGCACTAGCGCTAAAACGTGACCAGTAAAAGAACTTTGCACCTAAACCCAAGTAGCCATGATCCTTATCTATTGCTGTCATCAGCTCAGGAGTAAAACAAAAACCTTTGTTTTGAATCTTTATTTCAACAGCTCCATTCTCTTGCACAGTATGTGTTACTTTTGCCTCGGGAGCGATGTATGTTTTTGTGCGGGAAGTAACATCTTCCAATTTTTGCAGCGCAAAATCGTCTCTTCTGGCGATCTTGTTATTGCTTGAATTTGATGTCTTAGTGACCACTACCTTATCACCTGTCACTACTACTTTGCTCTTAACATTAGGCGGTATTGTGGACACAATATCACTGGTCTTTTTGTTTGATGAGAGCTTTATACACACTATGGTAACAAGTGAAGCCGCTATAATTACAACCGATATCTTACTTATTAATTTGAGCATTATTTTGACCGTCCTTATTTGGCGATGCGCACTTGTTTAGTATAGCGACCATAATGTCACAAAGCTTTGAGTAATTGGCATAAATCATCTGACTAAACCCAAGGTTTAAGAAAATCATGATTACTACAATCCATTTACCAAGTCGCTCTTCTTTTATGTGTTCCCACAACGCTTTCCACCCAACTATTCCAAAGCCTATGATGGCTAGAAGTAAATTAAATGTGCTAAGCACTCCAGATGAAAACTTGTGAAGGTTTTTAAACCATTCAATAACAAACACTTCTGATAATGCGCTTAAAAGACAAATCATGCCTATTGAACGGATGATTTTGTTCAATAGACCTCTAGCATAACCAACACATAAAAGTACAATAGAAGTACTATGAAACAAAAAAGAAAGCAGTTAGGTCATATGTAATGGATTTAGTATTAATGGGAGTAAAGAAAGCATTTGATAAAAGAGT
>BNVT01000158.1 GCA_025998295.1 Endomicrobiia bacterium | reverse complement strand
TTCATCGTTTCCTAGTACATCGCCAGCATCAGCATCTCCATCATTGTCTTCTTCTTCATTTTTTCCATCGTCATCTTCTTCATCATTTCCTAGTGCACCTTCATCGTTAGTAGTATCAGTATCTCCATCATCGTCTTCTCTGTCATATTTATCATCATCGGCTTTTTCATTTTCTCCATCGCTACCTTCTTCATCATCACCATTGTCAACATCTTCGCCATCTTCATCTTCAAACAGTTCGAGCTTATCTTCAAGCACAAACTCGAGCAGTTCGAGTTTATCTTCACCTTCTTCGTTTTCATCATCGTCATCTCCTTGGTCGTATTCATTGCTTTCTTCTTCACCTCCAAGCAGTCCAAGCTCAAGCTCGAGCAATTCAAGCTCAAGTGGTGGCGCAGGCACTGGCACAAAGAGGAGTGATCCACATCGTGGTCCGTCGATGCCGACAGCGTACTTTAGTCCACCCTTGTTGAATGGTCAACAACATCAACATCAACTACAGCAACAGCAGCAACACACAGTATACAGCAGCGCAGCACACACGGGCTGGGATGTAGGTACAGATAAGCTGTTGCCGTTAATGGTGATGGATCAACAACAGCAATATCAACAACTACAACAACCACTACGATCACCACATCAATGTCAACTACAAGAACAACAGCGATTTTACCCACAACAACAATATACGGCAGAGTACACAGGCATTACAGAAAAAAATTATGAAACTCTGAGGTTGTATAGTGACAGTGACAGCAGAGATTATTGCAACTATAAAACCGATGACATCCCTGAAAACATCGTAATCAAACTTAGGAAGGAAGGGGATGCTAGTAGTAAGTGTAAGAAGAGTTGGATAAGCGCCAACCCCCGCGAATTACCAGAAGGTTTACTTTATATATACGTCGGTAACTATGCCTCCACCCGCTCCGCTAAGTCGAATCTGCTGGTGTCTATATATAAAAAGAACTACCCTCGTTCTTCCGAAATAGCCCAAGCAACGTTCATAAGGTCAAAGACCAACTACGATGAATGGGTTCCAGATAAAGCTGGATTCCACAAATGATCCGATGATGTGTAACAAATTCTCATTTTACTCTGATGTATATCTGAAAATGGATGTATTGGATTGCAATTATGCTGTGATTATCCACTCTGTGTTGCTATAAATCTTTGCCTTAAAGCAATAATACGCCGTAGTTATCTATACTCGTTGTCAAAAGTCTCTCTAAAAACTCTAACAAGTTACTGTTGCTGTGTTTTTGTTTTGGTACAGATGTTGTTTTTTTTACAGGCAAGATACCTCAAAACAATACCAGTATAACAAATACAAAAACCTACAAAAACAATTGATTTTCAGAAACACTCAAAAAAGATGATTTTATATATAAAAACATACCGTCTATTAAAAGCCTGTCGTAGTTTTAGTTCGTTTGCCTTTGTTTGACAAAAAGTCCAATCCATGTGTTGTAAGATCCTACAAAGATTTGATAGATAAAGCTTTAATATGTACAACCCGCTGTTTTTTTTAACAAAAGCCAAGTTCGA
>BNVT01000157.1 GCA_025998295.1 Endomicrobiia bacterium | reverse complement strand
AATAAGATACATGGCAGAAGATCCATACGGGCTTTTAGCACTATTTAGTGTCAATACCCAACACCTTTATTACACCTTGATTACTTGTTTCTTAAGGAACAATTTGTTAAAAGGTTCAAAATAGTCTAAAAAAACAGATATAGTAATTACAAAAGATGCTTTGGACTGCGATTTAACTTGGGTTGTGAGTATTTGTAATTCTAGAGTTTAATACTTAAGTTATGTAAGAGGTCTAATATAATCTGAAAGTAGAATTAACCAAAGAAAGTAAACAATATTTTGTCACAGCTGAACGTAGCTCAAAAAAACAAGCAGATTACCACATTGTTAGCTTAGTTTTATCACTTACTAACTATAGATTACTTTGCGTAGTAATATATAAACAGCTTATAACCTTGCAATTACCTTCTATTTTATACCAAACCATCCGACAGTGTGGAGTAGTCCAGCAGAGCTTTAAAAAATAGATATTAAGCATGTCGCCAAACTACAGGCTCCACAGAGAGTCTTCTTGTTAACATAAAATACTCCTAAAGCTTTTCAGTTAAGAAAGCCCTTAAATCTATTACAATCAAAGGGAGCAGCCGCATCCAAAAAGCCCTTAAATCTATTACAATCAAGGGGTACTCCTAGCACATGCAGCAATGTGACAAGCTCAGTAGTACATAAAGATGCGCCCATTGTTCTACAGCTCTCAATCGGAATCCAATTTATCCCATCCTTAGCTAAACGAACCTGCGGCCCCTTTCCGGCGGCTTCAATGAGTCGGTTGGCAAGCATATCTCGTAATTCTTGATTTGTGTACTTGTCCCATAAATCTTTATCAACATAGCCAAGTTGTCCCGCATGATGTAAAGCTCTTGTTACAGCATACAAACCACTATCTCCGTTAATATATGTATCTTCAGGTGATTTGTACCAAAAATGTTTCTTCTCTTCGTCACATTTTATTATAAGCAAAGAATCACCATATTTTTCTCTTCCTATTCCTTTTCTATAAAATTTTTCTCTTGCTATATCAGCCGATAGACCTTGCGCTTCCCCTTTTTTTACATAATCATTCATTGCTCTGCAATATTTATCTTTTATCCTTCTTTTTTTCTCATAAAAAGACTTTAGCTTTGGTTGTGGTTCACCTCTTACTACTGAACTAGTTAGTTTCTTTTCTTCTTCCGCTTCTTGTTTTGCCTTTGCCATTTTCCGCAGTATTTCTTTCTTCTCTTCATCAATCTGTTTGCTCTGTCGACTTTCTTCCAGCTTTTTCCACTCTAACTGCTTTTCTATCACCCTTTGTTCCTGCTTCATTTTCAACTCTTCCAACTCTTCCAACTTTTTTTCAAACTCTTCAAGTTTTTCCAACGTTTTTCTCCACTTTTCTCGTTCTTCATTATCACTTTGGCCTGTACCATCACCTTCGCCTTTACATTTGCTTATGTTTTTGCTTTCATAATTGCCTTTCCAGTCTTCTCGTTCTTTTTTCCGATCTTCTTTCCGCTTTCTCCGCTCTAATTCCCGCTTTTCCCACGCTTCTTCAGCCGCCCCTTCCAGCTTTTCCTGCTC
>BNVT01000156.1 GCA_025998295.1 Endomicrobiia bacterium | reverse complement strand
ATGCAGGTAATACTTACGTTGATTCTACAGGATGCATTTTAGTTGGTGATCTTGTAAGCGATGGTGTTATCAAACACTCAAGGGTGACTGAAAGAAAGATTGCTGAGTTAATGAAATCAGCTAATAAATGTGTTATAGAGATTTTGTTTTAAATTTATATAGAGCAATATGAAAAACGCTAACAAGTGTATTGTTGATATTCTATTTTAAATTTATATAAGACTAAATGAATCTCCGTGCAAGCTTGCTTTGCGCATTTTCATTACACCACTACTAACTTAAAAAGACCCTAATTTTCTCATCCCTCTCTACGCATATTTTTCTATAAATATTATTACTAATCTGTATTTGTGTTACTTACATCCGTGTCACTAACCCATGGTCTGTATATGTATTTGTGTCGCTTGAGCTCTCAAGTTTAAACTTGAACTATTTGGAAACTGCTCAGGGTGAAAAACTGCTTTAACTAAGTTCCAGCTTCTTCTTCATCCTCTTTGCAGCTCTTCTGTTCGCTTCTTCTTGCGCTTTCTCAACTAAGATTGGGGCTATTTTAACAGCGAGGTCGGCGGCGGTGGCGTAGGCGTCGTAGTTGGCCTCGCGGGTGATGTCATTGGCGAATCCGACGGCTGTCTGGGCGTGGCGGGTGGCATTTTGGAAGGCGGTAGCGGGTCGGTGGGACCAGTCGGGGTCGGCGGTACAGGTGAAAGCGAGGACACAGTTTTTGGCGATTTCGGCGACGTCGAAGGCGGTTCTGGTGGCTTCGTAGACGTCTTTGGAGGCGAGGGGGAAGCCGCTGGTTGTGCCCTTGAAGGCTTTATAGGTGAGGTCGGTGGCGCCGTTTGCGTCTTCGCCGACGGCATGGGTGCGGGGTCGGGGTCGTCGGCATTGACGTCGCGGGCAAGTTTGATAACTTTGAGGGTGTTGGTGAAGGCGATGAGGACGGGGCCTTCGGTAATTTCTTTGGTGAGCTTGTCGAGCTCATTGATATACTTTTCTAGATTGGTTTGAGCTTGTGAACTGCTCGAGCTTGAACTGCTTGGGCTTGAACTGCTTGAGCTTGAAGATGGGCTTGAACTCGAGCTACTTGGGCTTGAAGATGAACTTGAACTCGAGCTACTTGGGCTTGAACTACTTGGGCTTGAAGATGGGCTTGAACTCGAGCTACTTGGGCTTGAAGATGAACTTGAACTCGAGCTACTTGGGCTTGAACCGCTTGAGCTTGAAAATGAACTTGAACTCGATCTATTTGAGCTTGAAGATGAGCTTGAACTCGAGCTACTTGCTTCACCTTTGTCTTCTTCTTTTTCTTTTTCTTTTTTCGTTCCATCTTTTTCTTTTTCTTTTTTTCCTGTTCCTCCGCCTTGTCCACCTTTACCTTTGTCTTCTTCTTTTTCTTTTTCTTTTTCTGTGTCTTCTTTTTCTTTTTCTTTTTCTGTGTCTTCTTTTTCTTTTTCTTTTTCTTTTTTTCCTGTTCCTCCGCCTTGTCCATCGCTTGGTTGTGGTTGTGGTGTTGGTGTTGGTGTTGTTGGTGTTGAATCCACAATCCATACAACTTCATCTTTTTCTTTTTTTCCTACTCCTT
>BNVT01000155.1 GCA_025998295.1 Endomicrobiia bacterium | reverse complement strand
AAAAAGACAATAAGATACATGGCAGAAGATCCATACGGGCTTTTAGCACTATTTAGTGTCAATACCCAACACCTTTATTACACCTTGATTACTTGTTTCTTAAGGAACAATTTGTTAAAAGGTTCAAGATAGTCTTAAAAAGACAGATATAGTAATTATAAAAGACCTTTTGGACTGCGATTTAACTTGGGTTGTGAGTATTTGTAATTCTAAAATTTAATACTTAAGTTGTGTTAGGGGTCTAATTAAGAAAAATAATAAAATTACTTTTAATTCCAACCGGCCAAAAATCCCGGGAACTCTCCCCAATATTTATATGCAAAATAACTGAAAGATCTCGCCAATTGCAATTCCTGAAATTAAATAACCAATAAGAACAGAAGATCCTGCCAAAACAATCGCTTCGCTCAATCCTAAAAACAAACCTGTTCCAACGCTTCCTCCAAGAACAATAAACAAGAACAATAAATTGTATGTGCCGATTTTTGCTTTTCGTTGCAGTTCACCTTTTCGAGGCTGTTCCATAACAACTCCAATAAACATATGCAGTTTTGGGCGTTAAGATAATTTAGACATTTTCTTGGTCTGTTATAACTACAAATGTATGCTATCAAAATTATTTCTTTTAAGCAAAAACCGCCTGATAAGACAAGACCATTATCGTTTGAGCGCACCGTCTGCATCAAAAAGCTTGTAAAAATAGACTAGGACTAACACCATTAGTATTAGTATTGGACAAAGTTTTTCAGTATTTGTAGATTTATACAAGCTTTTATTTTGCAACAGTATTTACAATGTGAACGATAATTAACAACTATTAAAGTATATACTACAATAATCTAAATTATTTATATTTATAAATATAAATTTCATTAAATATAATAATAAACTTTAATGTTTATAACTTATTAACAATCTCTTATACATAACATAATATATATTATCGGACATATAAAAAATGGTACAGATTCTTGCAACCGTAATTTTTTATGTTCATTACAAACGCTTTCTTAGAAGCTAAAAAAGCTTGCAAAGCTCCAAAATGGTTTGTTTGAAGCTTTCCAGATGTTGTTTAAAAGCCAGTAAAGGCACTAAATTCGTTGTTTTTAGGCTATTTACGACGTTTTTAAACGCCATTAGCTTCACTACGCTCCGTGACACCGCTCCGCTCATGGTTTAGAAGCCAAGAGTTTTGATGGTTTTCGAAGTTTAACGGCCTAAATTGTTCCTTAAGAAACAATCTTAGTTGGTGATCTTGTAAGTAATGGCGTTATTGAACACTCAAGGGTAACTAAAAAAAGATAGTCGAGTTAATGAAGAACGTCAAGAATTGTGTTATAGACATTTTATTTTAAATTTATATAAGACCTAAACGTTTGAGGGTCATTTCTTCCACTCTTCCGGCTCTCCTCCCATCCGCTTTTTCATCAGCGTTTCCCACTCTTTCCGCTCTTTTTGTTTCTTTGCCCGCTCATCATGTGCTAAGCTACGCGCGTACTCCTCAGCTCTCCCTGCACTCTATCCTGCTTTTCCCGCTCTTTTTTCAACACTCTTCGTGTTGCTCCCTGCATTTAGCGCTTCCCACA
>BNVT01000154.1 GCA_025998295.1 Endomicrobiia bacterium | reverse complement strand
AGTCCAAGCTCATCTTCAAGCTCAAGCAGTTCAAGCCCAAGTAGCTCGAGTTCAAGTTCATCTTCAAGCTCAAGCAGCTCGGGTCTAAGTTTTTCTTCAACGCCACCAATCATTAACACCAAAAATTGGAATAGCATAAAATTGTATATTAGCGCTGATGGTGATGAGTACTCCTATGCAGTTGATGGCTCCTCCCAGCATATATTGCAATATTATCCTGGTTCAAATACGTGGGAAATCCCGGTTGAAATTTTCAGATGATTACCAAAGGATGCATACTTTATACGCGTCAGTAATGAAAACCATCAGGCAAATAGGATTGATTGTGAGCTATGGAGTACTACACGTGCACGTAATTTAAAGTTCAAAAAAGACGGCTCCTGTAATGGTTTCGATAAATGGATTGTGGATAAAGATTCAGACTCGTCAAGCCCAAGTAGCTCGAGTTCAAGCTCATCTTCAAGCTCAAGTAGCTCGAGTTCAAGCAGTCCAAGCTCATCTTCAAGCTCAAGCAGTTCAAGCCCAAGTAGCTCGAGTTCAAGTTCATCTTCAAGTCTAAATCTAAATGTAACCAGATTTTTTGGGCAGCTCGACACCCTACTTGATGAGTGTTACACCGTCCTTACCAGCAGCAGTAACACATATGATTCCAAGAACGACAATGTCATTTATCGTGCCATCGAAATCACCAACAACGTTATCAAACTTGCCGCCATCGCCTACTTCACCGACCAAACCCCTGACAACATCGCCTCACCCCAAGTCACCGCCGCCGCCGTCGCCGAGTACGTCGCTAGTACCAAAATCGCCCTCGACGCCGCCAAGGACGAAGCTATCGATGTCCTCGCCGCCTGCGCCCGCAAAGCTTCCACCCAAGACTCAGTCTCCGCTCTCAACGACATCGCCCTCTGCATCAACACCTTCATCAAATACAAATTTAGAGAAGTTGCCAACGCCGCCGTCGTCGTCGCCTCTGCCGTTACTGAAGCCTCCAAATATTGTATCTACATTTTCACTAATGACAACGACGCCAACGTCACCCAGAATGCCGTCGACGTCGATGCTGCCGCCGGCAAAGCAAGCACCTTCGCCGCCAAGGCCCGCAGCGCCGCCGCCGAAGCCGCCGAAGCCTACGTTCGCGTTGCCACCGCCACCGAAGTCAAAACCAACCCCTCCGCCATCGCCTTAGTTAACTGCATTCGAGATACCTATTACCTCAAAATCAAAACCCTCGTCGAAGCCGCCGAGGCCTTTGATAAAATAGCCCAGATCTTAGCTGAAAAAGCTAAAAAAGCGGCCAAAGGCTTAACGGTTAGTTCAAGCAGTTCAAGTTCAAGCTTGGACAGTGACACAAATACAGACCAGTGGTGGTGATATTTATGGAAAAATGCTTAGAGATGGATGGAAAACTAGGGGCTTTTTGAGTTAGTAGTGGTGCATACCCGTGACAATGAAAACGTGTTTGATCCTTTCTTGCCACATTTTAGAAACGTCAATAGACCTCTTGCATAACTAATATATAAAAGTACAATAGAAGTACTATGAAACAGAAAAAGAAAGCATGCGGGTCAGATGGAATGGGTTTAGGCGATTAATGGGAGTAAAGAAAGGGACGTT
>BNVT01000153.1 GCA_025998295.1 Endomicrobiia bacterium | reverse complement strand
TTGTGCTCAGCATCTGCATATACCATGTCCCTCCTTCAACCTTTGCGCTCAACTCCTCATACTCTTTTCTCTGCTCTTCCCACTGCTCTTCTGTCAGCTCTCCCTGCCACTTCTCATACTCTTCCTGCTTTTTTTTCAGCTCTTTCCGCTGCTCTTCTGTCGGCTCTCCCTCTCCCTGCCATGCTTCTGGCGTCTTTATCTGACGCAGTTTCAGTGCCATCATCTCTTGCGCTTCTAACTGTGCAATGTACGCATGCCAGTCTTTATCCCACTCTCCTTCCAGCTCTTTCCACTGCTCTTCTGTCAGCTCTTCCCTTGGGCTTGAACTCCAGCTACTTGAACTCCAGCTACTTGAACTCCAGCTACTTGAGCACAACGGGTTATGATCTGACCTCACAACTTCCCATTCATCTAAACTATTATTACCAACATTGGGGCTGGCTTTTCTGAACTCTAAACTACATATAAGATCAAAATAATCTTCAAGTCCTGATCCTGGCATCCTCTGCCATAGACCACCATCAATCATATCTTGCTGAGTCCCTGTCTTAGTGACGAATAAAATGGGGGAAGAAATTGGTAGATCGTCAACCGGGATTTCCCACGTATCTGTAATAGGATTATGGGACAATTTAAACTTGTCGGAGCCCTCGACTGCATAGCGGCATTCCTTGTCATAAGTGCTAGTATACAATTTTACGGTCTTCAAATTTTTGGTGTTAATGATTGGTGGCGTTGAAGAAAAACTTAGACCCGAGCTGCTTGAGCTTGAAGATGAACTTGAACTCGAGCTACTTGGGCTTGAACTGCTTGAGCTTGAAGATGAGCTTGGACTGCTTGAACTCAAGCTACTTGAGCTTGAAGATGAGCTTGAACTCGAGCTACTTGCTTCACCTTCGTCTTCTTCTTTTTCTTTTTTCGTTCCATCTTTTTCTTTTCTTTTTTTCCTGTTCCTCCGCCTTGTCCATCGCTTGGTTGTGGTTGTGGTGTTGGTGTTGGTGTTGTTGGTGTTGAATCCACAATCCATACAACTTCATCTTTTTCTTTTTTTCCTACTCCTTCACCTTCTCCACCTTTATCTTTTTCCGTGTCTTCTTTACCTTTTTCTTTTTTGAACTTCAAATCATATGGAACTGGAGTTCCAAGATCATGAGATTCTTTCTTCTGCCGTATCTCAATCTCACCACCAAGCCTATCTGCCTGAGTCTCTGCCATATTGACGCGTAATAAAAAGGTAAAACCATCTGGTATATCCTTAGACGGGACTTCCAACTTACCTGAATTACGATTATGGCTCAATTCAAACGTGTCGGTGCAGCCATCGACTGTATAATAGTAGCACTTATTGTCACCAGTGGTGCTAATATGCAATCTTATGCTAGTCCAATTATCTTCTGTAAAGGGTGGTGATTGTCGTTTTGATTCTGGTTGTAGTGGTTTATGATCTTTGTCATCATCTTTTGCTTTTGCTCTTTTTATTTCTTCTACTTTCTCTGGAGTAGCAATCCTTCTGTTTACAAGAAAAGCGTTCTTTTTATCGCAAGAACTTAAACATAAAAAACCAAATAAAACAATTGCACTTATTGCTTTTAGTGATCTGTTGCTTTTGGATTGATGGTATGTAAGTTTCATTTACAATTTCTCCTGTGTTTTGTTGTCGTTTACATATG
>BNVT01000152.1 GCA_025998295.1 Endomicrobiia bacterium | reverse complement strand
AAAAGCTGAAATCGTCCAGTTATTTCGATTCTTTTTCAAACTCGTATTCTTCCGATTCTTCGTCTTCTAGCTCATCTTCATCGTCATCTATACATGCAAAGCTGGGCGCAGCGCGGAAAAAAGTGGAGGAGCTGGAGCTGGAATACGAGTTGAATGTGATAAATTTGCTGCAAAGTATTAAAGTCTTTCAGAAATCGGAAAAATACGAGTTTGAAGAGGATGAGCTGAGAGCAAAGCTGGAAGAAGCGCGGACGCTGGAAGAAAAGTTGGAAAGACTGGAGGATCTGCAAGCAAAGCGGGAAAAAGCGCGGGATATAGATGAAAATCAGCGGCAGGCAAAAATATCGAAGCTGGAGGGAGAGATACTGAACAGAGCGATAGCGCTGGAAGAAGTGCGTAAAAAAGAGCTGGAGATGGAGCAACAGAAAAATAGGAGAGAAGCAGATAAGTTGAAGTTGGACGAAGCGCGGGGAGAAGCGTTGATTCTGGAGGAAGCAGTGCGGAGAGAAAGGATGGAATCGTCTTCTTCGTCTTCTAGCTCATCTTCATCGTCATTTTCTTCGCCATCTATACATGCACAGCTGGACGAAGCGCGGAAAAAAGTGGAGGAGCTGCAACTGGAATACGAGTTGAAGGTGATAAAATTGCTGCAAGAAAGGATTAAAGTCTTTCAGAAATCGGAAGAATACGAGTTTGAAGATGAGGAAGAAGAGAATGATGAATCCGATGAAGATGATGAAGAAGATGATGAGGACGAGGATGATGTGTCAGTTGTTCCTCCTACTGCTCCTGCTGATTCTGTTGATACTGGGACTTCTGCTGGGGAGGACGATGATGACGACAAGGACAAGGAAGAAGAGGATGAAGAAGATGATGAACTAAGAGACGACGAAGAAGATGATGAGGACGAGGATGATGTGTCAGTTGTTCCTCCTACTGCTCCTGCTGATTCTGTTGATACTGGGACTTCTGCTGGGGAGGACGATGATGACGACAAGGACAAGGAAGAAGAGGATGAAGAAGATGATGAACTAGGAGACGACGAAGAAGATGATGAGGAAGAAGAGAATGACGAATCCTTTGAGGTGATGGAATCTGAGGAAAATGGTGGGTATATAGAATTTGACAATCAGAAGAACGTAGAAATACTGGGAGTATTAAATGGTGGGTATATAGAATTTGACAATCAGAAGAACGTAGAAATACTGGGAGTATTATTGGATGAAGAAGAGCAATCGCTGAAAGCGGTGCGGAATAGAAAGCATGCTCTGGAAGAAATCCTGAAAATTAATTTGGAAAAGATACAGATTCTGGAAGAAGAGCGGAAAGAGGAGTGGAAAAAAGTGCCTGGGATGACAACATGTACAAGTTTGTGTTTGGCAGCAGGAAAGGAGCAGGAAAAAGCAGATGAGCTGAAGAGTGCACAGGACGACGTGCATGTGATAACGGGGAGGCTAGGCGAGATGAAGGTACTGCAGAAGCTGAGAAAATCGCTGAAGCTGGAAGGAGTAACAAAGGAGTTAGAGGGTGCTCTGGTAGCGGCGTATGAAGAAGAGAAAAGTAAAGAGATGGAGCTGGAAAAAGAGTGGGGAAAAAAACGGAGTATAGCGCAGAGCTGGAGGAGAATACAGGAAGAGACGGTGATGGTGGACAAAGAGTTGGACGAAGAGCGGAGAGAAG
>BNVT01000151.1 GCA_025998295.1 Endomicrobiia bacterium | reverse complement strand
CTTAGTGAATTTGATAAATTCCCCATAGTTTGTGAAGCGGTATCTAGTAAAGATTTAAGAGATTTAGCCTTGCGATTAATGAAAGGCAGGTACTATCAGATAATCGTCTATCCTAAAGAAATTAAAGGTGCAAAGTAGTTATATAATATTGCACTCATAATAATCGCTTCTAAAAACACTAACAACATCATAGCTTAATTTTTTAAAGTAATGTTACAAATATTAAATTATAGTTATTATCAGAAATGTTCTGATTAGTTTTTATTGAAGATTTAGCTTATTTTATCCTCATTTATAAAATCATCTCTAATTTTTATGTTTTTTAAGTAATTCCCTGAGCTTGTGACATTTAGATATCACACCCCAAAAAACAGTGGAAGTAATTTCTTTGGATATTATTTGCAATAGTTAAATAGTATTTTAATGTCTTTGGTAAAATATTTGTGATCGCTTTAGAGCAAAACTAACTCAGGCTGTTACTACCACTAAAATATCCTACTGTTTCTTTAGTATCATCTAGACTTCATGCAACTTTTAGTATAGAGTGTCTCAAAGACCTTATTATTTTTATATCTGATATTAAATCACATCGTGCTATCGACCAGTTAATTAACATACTCTAGACATATTTTAATTACCAGCTTGTTTAGTAGTAAATTGTAGCAGTGTCGTTGTATCATGTTTATTGTCTTAATTGTTAAGCATAAAAGATAGTAGGTAGTTGAAGATATATGTTTCTTTCTTTTAATTATTATTACCTTTTTTAAGTTTTGAGATAAAAAGATCTGACTAGATGTAAATGAACTATTTCTTTTTTAACGCATTATCCATATAGACCTAGATTAGTGCGCAGGCATAAACTTTAATAATTTAATGTCTTTTGCTATTTGCGCTTGTCAATTACATCGTCATTAGATTTGTTTTTGCAATAACTATAGTTAGATTAGTACATCCAAGACTTATTGAATACTTCTTAAATGACTTGTATTTAAAAAGTATCTAAAATAGACTTATTACCACTTCTCCATATAAACTTCCCTACCACGCATATCTTAAACATAGGAGCATTCCTAGAGATTTGCGCTGATAACATTTTATGTGCTATTTTTCTAAAGCAGTATTTCTTATAATGATTTTGTTTGAAGTATTAGCATAAGGTCTCTTTGACAACTATTTGCTTTCAGTTCTAACATCATCTACAAACATATCATCACTAGCTAAGTAAGATTGCGCTTGGGAGTTATTTGAAGAAATAAGCGATAACATCTGAACTTTGAACACATTTTTGGCACAATAACCTTAACTTCACCACATACTTGGTTTAGCACATTTAACCCATAATTTCTTTTTTTTGCGTTTGTTAGTATTGATAAGCTACATAATTTTTAATGCTCTGTTATCTTTGCTATATATAGTTCGTATGCCGCCAGGGTGATCACCCCGTACAATGTTTGAGCCATTATTAAGGTCTAGACTACTACTATCAGCTGCTGTATACTATTTGAGTTACAGAATGTTTTTGTTCACTTTCAATACCACAATCAGGGTGATCACCCCACACAATGTTTGAGCCATTATTAAGGTCTAGACTACTACTATCAGCTGCTGTATACTATTTGAGTTACAGAATGTTTTTGTTCACTTTCAATACCACAATCAGGGTGATCACCCCACACAATGTTTGAG
>BNVT01000150.1 GCA_025998295.1 Endomicrobiia bacterium | reverse complement strand
CACCACCAGCAAACGATGACGGTGCGGGCGGCGGCGTTGGAAAAGCACCACCGCACTATGATGGTACAACACCACCACAACAACAAGCACCAAAACCACATGTATCATTAGCATCACCAGAATCAGCGCCAGCACAAGCACCAGCATCAACAAGTTCAACACCACCATCACCAAGTTCAATAAGTACATCTCTGTTGGGCTCGTCAAGTGACAGTGCAGGTGACGATGTAAACAGCAGCACGAGTAGTGCCACGCCACTATCACTATCACTACTACCATCTCCAAGAAGCAGTTTGAGCTCATCTTCAAGTCCAAGCCCGAGCAATTCGAGTTCATCTTCAAGTTCATCATCACTACTACCTCTACCGTCTCCAAGCAGTTCGAGCTCATCTTCAAGCTCGAATCCAGACAGTTCGAGTCCATCTTCAAGCCAAAGCCCAAACAGTGCGAGTTTATTTTCAAGTCCAAGCCCGAGCAATTCGAGTTCATCTTCAAGACCAGCCAGTCCAAGCTCAAGTAGTTTGAGCAGTTCGAGTTCATATTCAAGTTCAAGCTCGAATCCAGGCAGTTCGAGCTCATCTTCAAGACCAGTAACACAAAAAGCAAAAGGTGATTCCACGGGCGCAGGCGCAGACAAAAATGCAAAGAAAAATGCAAAGAAAAAAGAAAAGAAAAAAGAAAAGAAAAAAGGAGAGGAAGAGAAAAGCAGTTTTACATCGAGTAGCCCAAGCTCGAGTTCAAGCAGTTCAAGTCCGAGCAGTCTAAGTTCATCTTTAAGTTCAAATCAATGTTTAGCCAAATTTGACCATCTCGACGAGCTCATCAAAGATCTCCGCAGCAAGACCAATGCCACTGCTCTCGCCGACTTCGCCGTCGACCCCAACGCTGCCAAAGTCTTCGCTATCAAACTCAACGGCGCCACCCGCGCCACCGCCGCCGCCAGCAATGCCAAAGTCTTCGCCCTAACCGCCTTCAACGCCGCCCGCTTCACTAAAGACGCCCTAGTCCGTACTGAAGACGCCCTAGCCCGTGCCGACGTCACCAGTGCCCGCGCCGCCGCCAGCGATGCCGTTCACTACGCCACCGTCGCTGAAGCCAACAGCGCCAAAGCCAACGATGTCAAAGTAGTTGGCAAGAAGGGCGCCGAAATCGCCGCTGCTGCTGCCGCCGCCGAAACCAACGTCGTCAAATACGTCGCTAAAGATGAAAGCAGAGCCTTCGCCGCCATCGCCAAAGCCTTTGCTGAAATAGCCAAATACTTTCATGAAGCGTCCAAGCCTTAGCAATTAGTTTAAGTAGTTCTTCACCTGAGCAGTTTAAGCAGTTAAAGTTTTAGCTTGAACAGTGACACAGATGCAGACTAGTGGGACTGTGAAACAGATATAAGCGACACAGATAGTGACACAGATACAGGCCAAACCAGTAGTGATATTTATGGAAAAATATGCGTAGAGATGAATGGGAAACTAGGGCTGGTGGTGGTAGTGGTGCATACCCCCGTGACAATGAAATGTATTTGTTCCTTTCTTACCACGCTCTAAAAACAACATTAGACCTCTAGCATAACCAACACATAAAAGTACAATAGAAGTACTATGAAACAAAAAAGAAAGCAGTTAGGTCATATGTAATGGATTTAGTATTAATGGGAGTAAAGAAAGCATTTGATAAAAGAGTCAAGGATAGC
>BNVT01000149.1 GCA_025998295.1 Endomicrobiia bacterium | reverse complement strand
TTCTCTTTCTTCTCTTTCTTCTCTTCCTCTGTCTTGCTGGTGCCATAAAAATTATTCTTCCATGAGAGAGCTGAGAGAGCATTATCAGCACTTCGTTCATCTCTTTCTGCCTCAAGCACCTCCATAAGTTGCTCATTCTTAAACTCAGCCCAAGCTTTCTTGGCCTCAAACCAAGCATTACGTGTATCATACCAAAACCCTGTAGCACTTTCATCGGCCATTTCAATACTTTTAGCTTTAGTCTGCATTGCTGCGGCCTCATCTTCCGCTTTTTGGGCATTTTTTTTATAACTACTACTCATATCATCATCGCCTTTACCTTTGTACGAATCTATGCACGAACATAAGACGAAACCAAATAAAACAAGTGCACTTAACATTGTTTTTAATTTCATAATTGTTCTCCTTTTTCTGCCCAGAGTTTTTACTTCTCTTGCAACAGTTCTCCTAATAGACCTGTCTAAAAACCCGATTCCTACAGGCAGGTAAGTTTTTTATTTATCATCTGAACTATTTACCATACCGATCTTGTTTTCCACTATCTTATCATAAAATCAACGCCAATTACCAGAACAAGCTCAAAACTGACACGACAAATACATGAAAATTCTTGAGGCAGCTGGTTTTAAACTTAAAGCAAATTTCATAAACTGCAATTTGGCACTACCTGCGGCAAACAAAAAATCAAAAAAAACCTTTATGCGCTTGTCCACGGCTCCCCTAAAAGTGTTTGACTATCGCTCTGTTTTTTCTAATATTTTGTCGGCAATTTGTCTTGGCACTTCTTCATAATGTGAAGGCTCCATACCGTAGTTTCCTCTTCCCTGCGTAAGAGAACGAAGAGATGTTGAGTATCCGAACATTTCCGCCAAAGGCACGCTTGCCTTAATATGCTGCACTTTGTTTTTAGAATCCATGCTTGATATTTTACCACGTCTTGAATTTAAATCACCAATTACATCACCCATATACTCTTCAGGAACAATCACTTCTGTTTTCATTATAGGTTCCAAAATAACAGGATTTGCTTTTTTGCACGCATCCTTAAAAGCCATAGAACCAGCTATCTTAAACGCTATTTCCGATGAGTCGACCTCGTGGAAAGAACCATCTATAACAGTTACTTTTACATCCACTACAGGATACCCTGCCAAAGTCCCCGAAGTCATGGCTTCTTTGATGCCTTTATCGATTGCAGGTATATATTCTCTTGGAATTACACCACCGACAATCTTGTTTACAAATTCATAACCTTTGCCGGGCTCTTGAGGCTCAACAGTAAGTACAACATGTCCGTACTGTCCGCGTCCACCTGTCTGCCTGATATATTTTGCTTCTGCTTTCTGAGACTTCTTAATTGTTTCTCTGTAAGCAACCTGTGGTCTTCCAACATTTGCCTGAACGTTAAATTCTCTTTTCATTCTGTCAACAAGAATTTCAAGATGAAGTTCGCCCATACCTGCAATAATTGTCTGGCCGGTTTCTTCATTTGTTCTGACTCTAAACGTAGGATCTTCTTCTGCAAGTCTGCTCAAAGCAACACCAAGTTTTTCTTCGTCGGCCTTAGATTTAGGTTCAATTGCAACATCAATAACTGGTTCCGGAAAATCCATAGACTCAAGCAATATTGGATTTTCTTCGTCGCAAAGAGTATCACCAGTAGTCGTATTTTTCAAACCTACCGCTGCTGCAATGTCTCCCGCATTTACAGATTTAATCTCTTCTCTATTATTCGAATGCATAC
>BNVT01000148.1 GCA_025998295.1 Endomicrobiia bacterium | reverse complement strand
CGTTATGTTATCAATTTTATGTTATTTTCGTTTGCTTGATTATTGTAGCATTACGACAAACGCACGAAGACTTTTGCTGTAATTCTATAGTATGGTCAACTAAAAATTTTCTTAAAAAAGGTTTCATTTTGATATTTAGCATCATTTGGAATTTCACCCATAGATTTCGAATATTCAAAAAGAGCGCGTTTTTGCGCATCATTCATAGATTTGGGCACAGAAATATTTATTTTAACGTAAAGATTTCCCCTGTTCTTTCTGCCAAGGACAGGAAAACCTTGTTCTCGTACTCTTAAAGTCGTTCCGGGTTGAGTTCCGGCAGGAATTTTCACCTTTACATGTCCTTCTAAAACAGAAACATCATATTCCATTCCTATCGCGGCTTGCGAAAAAGAAACAGAAATTTCAGTATATAAATCATCACCATTTCTTTTAAAACCCGCAGGCTGTTTCATATGAACTACAACGTACAAATCACCCGATGGGGCTCCGTTGGTGCCCGCATTACCCGAGCCTGAGACTTTCAAAGAAGTTCCTTCATCAACTCCCATCGGAATTTTTACTTTGACAGTTTTTCTCTTTTTTACAGTGCCTTCTCCTCTGCATTCAGCGCAAGGGTTACTTATGGTAGTTCCTTTGCCTTTGCACTGAAGGCATTCTTGATTAATTTGAAAAAACCCTTGAGAGTATCTTACTTGGCCTGTACCCCTGCACTGCGGACACTGTCTTGGGGCAGAGCCGTCTTTGCTTCCCGTTCCGCTACAGGCAGAACAAGCTTCCTTTTTAGGTATATCTATAGAAATTTCCGTACCTTTCATTGCCTCGAGGTAAGAAATATCTACATCATAACGTAAATCTTGGCCACGTTTTTGCGCGGATCTACCACTTCCTCGCCTACTGCTACTTTGACTGCCGCCAAAAATATCACCAAATATGTCGCCAAAAATATCTCCCATATTTGAAAAATTACCGCTTGTGTATGTGTACTGCGTCTGTCCACTCTGACTGCTGAAAGGATTTTCTCCGCCCGCACCGCTGGCAGCATCATGGCCAAATGTATCATATTGTTGTTTTTTCTGTGCGTCAGATAATACTTCGTAAGCTTCGTTTATTTCTTTAAATTTTTCTTCTGCTGTTTTATCACCGGGATTTTTATCAGGATGATATTTCAAAGCCAGCTTTCTGTAAGCCGACTTAATTTCATCAATCGGAGCAGTTTTGGTAACACCAAGTACTTCATAATAATCACGTTTCATTTTGTTTTGTTCCTTATGCAATGCAATTATTGCAGTCAACTAACTTCTGTATTGGCACAACCTGCGCATCGGCGGTATTGTTTAAATTTTTTTTGTTAAGACCCATAGAACACATTTACTTATCAATACAGACCTGTGACGTTCGCAAGTCGCAACAGTTAAAGAATCCAATACATAAGTTAGTTGTCCATGGAGACTTAAATATCAACAACGACACCAAATCCCTTTGCTAGCTTCTTTTAGTTTGCCTCTGAATGCATGAGACTTCTGGCAAGGCAACGCAAGGTGGTTGAAATCTCTTTGCCATTTCATCTCTTGCAACAAGCAAACAAGATAATGACCGGATTTGCTTTGCAAAGCAAATCCAAAAAAGCAATTTAATCTATGCTCAAAACTCAAAAGACACAAGTACTTTGAACTTCTTGCTAAGCAAACTTTAAGCAAAGTTTGCTTTTAATGGTTACTCTATTTTCCTTATTCACAAACATTTTGAAAAAACGTCTAATAAATACCC
>BNVT01000147.1 GCA_025998295.1 Endomicrobiia bacterium | reverse complement strand
GTTAGCCTCAAGGTGAGTAAGCTTTGTGTAGTATAAGTCTTTAAGTATATTTAGCTATACCTTAATCAAAACAAGGGTCAGCAGTCTATAACTAGCCCAAAAAACACAAAGCATAGATTTAGATGATGTTTATATATTAAGCATCACAATATATGTAGCAAAAAGACCATACAACAATTAATTCAACGGAAATAAAGGCTGGTAAAAGCATTTTATTTGTGATGATAGGCAAAAAGAGCAAAGTTTGTGGGAGTTTTAATCTGGAAAATCTAAACTCTATAAATATCACATAAGAGTTATATAAATATTGTCATGACATTTTATTACTGTGATAAAACATACTACAAAGATTAAAAGTATTTTAGGTTATATTCTAATAAGGTAATGTTCTTAGAAGTACTTTTTATACAAAAGTATAACAACCATCAAGACGCAAAAAAGAGGTTTTTCAAAATCATAAGGGAAAGCATAAGGTTTTTTTGGCCAAAAGATTTTGCTTGCAATAGAAGTAAGCTTGTTTGACTAACGCTTTACAAAAGTAACAAATATTGTGCAAATACTCACACAAATGATAAATCTTATTTATGTTATAATATTTAGGCAACTAAATTTTAAGAAAAAGGAAAACGATGAAACTAAAAACAATACTTAGCATATTTGCTGTATTTTGCTTTAGCGTATATGTACAGGCATGTGGAAAATATCAACTCACATCAGAGGAAAAAAATATCAAAATTACTAAAAAAACAAAACGATCATCACATTTGTCTCAAGCATGCAAGGTTAGCGCCAAAACGCTTATAGATAAAACCCCAACACCAGGAACTATTTTAAAAGAAATAGTAGACAAAGAGACAGGAGCCATTATACTAGAGCTAAGTAATGGTGCAAAAGTTATACTAAAAAATACAGCAGATCCTTACAATCAAAGATGTGATCAAGTTTTTTTAAGCGGGCTTGCTAAAGGCGGAACAATGGTAGTTACTAGTAAGGATGATATCCCATCAGCAAGGTTTGCCACAGGCATTCTTGATTGCTTGCCATATACCCCTGATAGTTCTACGTATGACGATGCATACCTTAGGGCTAATATCAATGCTTTTGAACGTTGTGTCAAAGGTCATTCGTCAGTTAAAGATACTAAAAAATTATTTGAGCTTATTTATCAAAAGTTTACTGGGCAAGACTTTGATTTGGGCAAAGTTAAAGACTTAGTTGAGTCCGGTAAAAAACTATCCTATCGTGAATCTGATTCTTCAATAATGATCAATAAAGTTCTTTATAATAATCCCCATTTTTACCCCGATTATTTAAATGATTACTCACACTGTGACTTTTTAATACCCTATCCAAACCATAGTTATTCTGGATATGCTGTAATGCCAGATTGCTCTAAAATAACCCCCGAGCGCACGATTGAATTTTTAAAAAAATGCTTTAATCCTGCTGATTTTACATTTGTTTTTGTTGGTGATATTGATATTAAAACATTCAAAACATACATTAAAAAATATATCGCCTCTATTACTAGATCAGAAACACTTAACAATCAAAAATTTACACGCCCCAAACCTTCAAAACAAGAAATTTATACAGATAATAAATTTGAAACTGGGGTAATAAGAATGTCTTGGGTTATAGATGAAAAATATTCACAAAAATTAAAGGTAGCATCAAAGGTACTAGAGGCATATATAAATATTGTTCTTTATTCCACCGACCGAGAGCCTATATGTGGTGTTTATCTTAATCCATTTTTTGATGAACTTTATGCAGATATACGGTACGATTGGGATGATTTTGTAAAACCTAATGAACGCATATCTAA
>BNVT01000146.1 GCA_025998295.1 Endomicrobiia bacterium | reverse complement strand
CCTTACCAGACTCCAAAGACTCGTCGAAAACATTCCCAACCTCGATCTCACCGACCACACTCCCCTCATCAACTTCCTCCTCGACCTCCACGCCCACGCCGCCGACGACGCCTGCCATCCCCTCGCCACCATCATCGCCGACCTCGCCTCCTCTGATGCCGAATACTGTCACCGTTTCATCGCCCTACTCGCCTCCATCAATAACACCGACAGTCGCCGCAAGCTTATCGCCCTACTCGCCCCCATCAACATCCCTGACATCCGCCGTAAGATCATCGACTTCCTCTTCGACATCAACGACTCTAAAGCCCACCGTCAGATCATCGAGTTCCTCCACACCCTCAACGACTCCAAAGCCTGCAATCAGCACATCGAGTTCATCCACACCCTCCACAGCTTCGAAGCCTGCCGTCAAATCATTGCCATCCTCAACGACCTCAATGACATTAACCTCAGCCTTAGCCTCATCTCCAACCTCAAAATCTTCACCGACAGAGTCAGCGGCGGAATCGTCGACGCTCGGAATAAACTCATCAACATCCTATACAGATTCCTCGACCACAGCGACCATATTGACCTCGTTAACATCCTCAATAATCTCAACAACAAACCCGACGTCTGCTTTAAACTCTTCATCGACCTTGTAACCCTCGGCCACAAGTTAAAAAATAGCATTGCTAGCCGTAACCTCATCAGCGTTATCAAGCACCTCGACTGCGACACTGGCATTAAACTCCTCAACAACTTCAACAACGGCTACGATAACTTAATCATTAAACCTGGCGTCAACTTCGTTGGAGTCCTCAACAGCCTCATCAACAACCCTGGCGACATCCTTCGCCTCATTACCATCATCGACAACATCATCGTACAAGACCTCTTCCTCGACTACTCCCCCAGCCTTAACCTCCTCGCCTGCCTCGACAACCTTGATAAAGTCAGCGACCGGAGTACCCTCATCAACCTCTTCATCAATGATCTCACTAACTACTACGTCTGCGACATAGATGCCCGCTTTGTCCTCATCAACGTTCTCCACGCCCTCAAAGAACAACCCGACGCCTGCCATCACCTCATTGACGCCATCTACTGGCTTAAGGACACCGCCGCCATCGTTCACCTAATCGACGTCCTCACCGCCTTAACCACCCCGACGACGCCCTTCGCCTCATCGGAATCATCAGAAGCTACAATAACGGCAGCGTCAACTTGATCGGGAAACACCACACCTGTTGCCGCCTCATCGACATCCTCCACAACATCCCCAACAACTACCGCCACGACCGCCTTTTCCTCCTCAACACCCTCGGCGACCTCGGCGACCTTGACGACCGCAGTTACCTCATCGAGACCATCATCGACATCGGCGATGACAACCACGACGCCCGCCATCAACTCATCTATGTCTTCAGCAAGCTCCACAACCTCCACAAAGACCCCTGCCTCCTCGTCAACATCCTCTACAAACTCAACCGCGAGGGACAGCATTAGCCTCATCGAAGACCTCGCCGTCATCGTCAACGATGAACATCTCCAGCAACGCATCGCCTCCGCCGCCAAAGCCAATAATACATCATTGGCAGACATATGGGCGTTTAAATTGAGAAAGGGGATTAAGGATGTGTTCGAACTGTTCCGCAAAAAGTGAAAAAGATAATGTTTGAATACTTTAGGGCAATACCCGAACATATTATCAGACTTAGACAAAATACATACAAACACACTAACCCTAAAAAAAGAGATCAAAGAAGCACTCAAAAGCTGACAAAAGAAGATAAGGAGTTAAATAGGTAGATTTCATCAGATGATGAGGATTTAGTGAAAAATTCATAGTATACATACGGGCTTTTAGCCCTATTGAGTGTCAA
>BNVT01000145.1 GCA_025998295.1 Endomicrobiia bacterium | reverse complement strand
TATCACCTATACCGCACAATGATGAAGAAGTAATTCTTGCATTCTCGCTGTCCCCATCGTCATTTTCTGGTGATAGCGGAGATAAAGAAGAAAGTGGTTCATCATGCTACGCAGCAAATTTTCCGGCAGGTTGGTCAGAGAAGGAATGTGAGGAATGTTTAGAACGCCTTTCTATTGTTGAAGAAGACGATTACCACCTTACATGCATCATCGATAATGTTCTAAAAAAGAAGAGGTTAGAGGCTAAGGTTATCTACGCAGTGCGGGCCGATGTCCGTAGTTCTAATCCTACAGAATTTGATTGGAACGATAAGTATTCTGCTTATCATTTGTGGATTAAAAAAGATTCATCAGGCAGATTTAAAGCACTTGCATGTGAATGTGAGTTGTATAATAGTGGTAAAGTCATATCACTGTCACCCTACAAAGCATTAACGAGAATCAAAATAACTGACTCGTGGATACTACAGCATGAGAAAATATCAAAAAAAGAAGACATCGTATGTGGTATGTACGCATGGACAAGCAATGAGGATGGCTTTCGTACATCATCATCTTCGTTATCCTCGTCATCATCGTCCTCAACACCATCAACACTACTAGTACCACCACCATCCTCATCGTCATCATCATCCTCTGGAGAACTTTTCCATAGTTCAAGTTCAAGCTCAAGCAGCTCGAGTTCATCATCACTACCATTCTCGTCAAGTAGTTCGTCAAGCTCGTTTTCATCATCGTCCTCGCCATCATCCTCATCATCATCTTCGTCATCCTCATCATCATCGTCCTCAACGCCACTAGAACCAACATCAACAACAGTCTCGTCATCATCGTCCTCGTTTTCACCATCATCGTCATCATCATCATCGCTCCTTGGTGTAAATACTAGCGAATACAGTGAAAAACGTCCGAATCTTTCAAAATACATTTCAGGATCCTCAGCATGCTATGCGGTATGTCTTGATACGATAGAGAAGGGTCAGGAGAAGGAATTAGAGCATCTTTTTTTAATAGAGCATAAAGGCAGTCGCTTTCAATGCGTCTTAAATTCTAAAGGAAAGGGCAAAAGGCAGTCTCTGTTTGCATATTTGTTAAATGATGGTTCTAGTGGCGTTGAGGACGATGATGATGAGGATGACGAAGATGATGATGAGGATGATGGCGAGGACGATGATGAAAACGAGCTTGACGAACTACTTGACGAGAATGGTAGTGATGATGAACTCGAGCTGCTTGAGCTTGAACTTGAACTATGGAAAAGTTCTCCAGAGGATGATGATGACGATGAGGATGGTGGTGGTACTAGTAGTGTTGATGGTGTTGAGGACGATGATGACGAGGATAACGAAGATGATGATGTACGAAAGCCATCCTCATTGCTTGTCCATGCGTACATACCACATACGATGTCTTCTTTTTTTGATATTTTCTCATGCTGTAGTATCCACGAGTCAGTTATTTTGATTCTCGTTAATGCTTTGTAGGGTGACAGTGATATGACTTTACCACTATTATACAACTCACATTCACATGCAAGTGCTTTAAATCTGCCTGATGAATCTTTTTTAATCCACAAATGATAAGCAGAATACTTATCGTTCCAATCAAATTCTGTAGGATTAGAACTACGGACATCGGCCCGCACTGCGTAGATAACCTTAGCCTCTAACCTCTTCTTTTTTAGAACATTATCGATGATGCATGTAAGGTGGTAATCGTCTTCTTCAACAATAGAAAGGCGTTCTAAACATTCCTCACATTCCTTCTCTGACCAACCTGCCGGAAAATTTGCTGCGTAGCATGATGAACCACTTTCTTCTTTATCTCCGCTATCACCAGAAAATGACGATGGGGACAGCGAGAATGCAAGAATTACTTCTTCATCATTGTGCGGTATAGGTGATA
>BNVT01000144.1 GCA_025998295.1 Endomicrobiia bacterium | reverse complement strand
CAAAACCTTTAAAAAAGGAAATTTGTACAGATGATGAATATAACACCGGGGTATACATGACTTGGGCTATAGATGAAAAATATTCTCTAAAACTGAAAGCAGCCTCAAAAGTATTTGAGAAATATATTAATATTATCTTTAGTGAGCCTATAAAGCATAGAAATAACAGTGCATGGCTTTATCTCAATCCTTTTTTTGATGAGCTTTCCATGGATATATGGGCTTCATACGATCCTAAAAGAATTAAAGAACGTATATCTAGAGTTTTTAAAGATATACAAAACATAGCAGAAGGTAATATTGACGCAGAAATTCTTGCAAAGGCTAAAGGAGCTGTGCAAGAATTACATAAAAAAATAAAGGATTATTCGAATGGCTATATATATACTGCTAGTTATGCTTGTTCAGCTGTATTGCATAATAGCCCCTTAAGTGAATTTGATAATTTTCCTTTTGTTTGCCAAGCGGTATCTAGACAAGATTTAAAAGATATTGCGGTGCGACTGTTAAAAGGTAAGTATTATCAGCTGATTTTACATCCTAAAAAGCATAAAACTACAAAGTAACTTATGCAAATACTACTAAAACTAACTTTAGTATCGCAAACAGTATATAACAAATATAACCTGAAGGTTTAAAATAAAAAAGAGCGGCAAGCATCATAATAAATGAACTTGCCACTCTTTTTTTTAAAGACTTGCTATCCTAATCTAAATCTGTGCATTTAAAACAGTTTAAAATCTTAATTTTTAAATATACGCTGACAAACGTTTAATTTAAGTAAATTTCAACAAAACATGAACGTCTGTATATAGGCATAAATCTCTAGGCTTAGTGTTCTGTGATGTCAAAATCCTTTAATATAAAGAAACTCGCACGTCAAACGCATGAAAAGAATCTTTCAAATATAGTGTTGTTTAGTACAACCACTAACACTCAAAAATCAAAAAAAAGCTTTCGTGCATTTGACGTAAGAAACACATTATATGCTAGGTGTTTGAGTCTGTCTAAAAACCCATATCACAGCATATTTTCGTATTCACACGCTAACTTTGTTTCAAGGACATTTCGTCGTAAAGCGAAATAATCCACATCTAACTCTCAAAGCTTCTAGAGCCTCTCTTGTCTTTTAGAATCACCAATGAATATAAATGCTGCTGTTACTACTACCGCGAATTAAATTCATGATCTGCCGCACATCTTCTTCGTCATATACCAGCACGCAGCCTTTCGAGTCCTCAGGGACATTCCCCGTGTGGATAAGTATGCCATCACGGTCAGGAACATTTAATAGACGTGGCAAATCTCTTTGTTTTCTAGGGCTCCAATCAACTACTATATCGTATGTCCCCTCTGGTATTATATAACGAAGAGTTTTATCCTTATTTCTAAAATCATAGTTCTCCAAAGTTCTCCATTCGTGATTTCCTTCTATAAGCGTTCCGGGGACAGCGGTACAGCGTACTCCAGTACGCTCTAGATCGAATCTTAGTGCCTGAGCAACAGCTGGTACAAAAATACTTAAAGCAAAGAAACTACAAAATACTAACAATGACCTTTTCATTTAAATCTCCTTGTACATCGTTTATTTTACTTTATGCTTAAAGCATAAAGTTGCTACTGTGCAATCATCCTACGTGCTACTTCCTTCTTTGTCATTAAAATCTGTCATTTCTAGACAACTTCACAACTCCGGTCTTCTTTGTGGCATTTCCTTCTTTGTCATTAAAATCTGTCATTTCTAGACTACTTCAGTCTTTTTTAAAGAATTAAAAAACATCTGCACTGCTAATACTTCTTTATTGCAGTAATACTAGCGTTACTGCAATATCACCTTTGTTGTAATACATAATACTTGTGAAACCCTTGAATCTATGAAATTTTGTGAGATATCCGCGCAAGTAACTTATAAAACTTTCGTAAAACTCTTGTGCAAGACTTGTAAA
>BNVT01000143.1 GCA_025998295.1 Endomicrobiia bacterium | reverse complement strand
GATGCATTTTAGTTGGTGATCTTGTAAGCGATGGTGTTATCAAACACTCAAGGGTGACTGAAAGAAAGATTGCTGAGTTAATGAAATCAGCTAATAAGCGTGTTATAGAGATTTTATTTTGAATTTATATAGAGCAATATGAAAAACGCTAATAAGTATATTATTGATATTCTATTTTAAATTTATATAAGACTAAATGAATCTCCGCACAAAGCTTGCACATTTTCATTGCACCACTACTAACTCAAGGAAACCCCTAATTTTCTCATCCCTCTCTAGGCACATTTTTCTATAAATATCACAACTAGTAGTCTATGTCTGTGTCACTGGTCGAGCTTGAACTTAAACTACTTGAACTGGTCAGGTAAAGCACCGCTTTAACTAATACGCTTTTTGGCTTTGTTGACAAAGAACTCGGTTATTTCAACAATGGCTTTGGCAATGTCGACAGAGTCTTGACTTTTGACAGCGAGACCGTTGAGAGCGGTGTGGGAGGTCTGGATTTTGAGGAGCGCTTCGTCGATAACAGTGATCAAGGCTTTGGATTCGGCGTCGTTGGCAGGGATGTTTAAAATGGGGATACAATATAAGACGATGGCGCTGGCATAGCCAGTGACTTCGATAATGAGCTTGACTTCATCGGCTATGTTGTCGATTCGATAGCCTCAATATCCTCGCGGAGTTTGATGATGTCGGCGCTAGGGGTGGCGATTTCATTGGAGATTTGCTCGCGGCTAAATCTCGGGCCGTCGAGGGATTTCGTGGCGACTTCGACTAATTTGCTAAAGAAGCTGAAGATACCTCTGGCTGGTGTGCCACCGCCGAATTTTTTGACGAGTCTGTTGAAAGCGGCACTGCTTGATTCTTTTGGAGTTTCTGGAGCTGTTAGTACTAGTGCTGGTACTGCCCTCCCTTCTCGAACTGCTGAGCTTGGACTGCTTGAACTCGAGCTACTTGAGCTTGAACTGCTTGAGCTTGAACTCGAGCTACTCGATGTAAAACTGCTTGAACTTGAACTACCTTTTGCTGCGGCAAGATCTTGTAGTTTCTCACGGCCCAGCTGCTTTAACAACTCTTCTTGAAGCTGAGTACATTTTGTTTCGTTTGCTAACTCTAACGACTTAATCCAACATTCTTTTGCTTTGTGAAGAAAGCCTAGGTACGCCTGTGCAAACCCTAACCCGAGATACTTATAGCCCAAGGCTTCTCGAAGTTCAGTATTTTCTGTTTTGTTTGCTAACTCTAACGACTTATTCCAACATTCTTCTGCTTTGGAAAGATCGTCTTGTTCCTTATATCCTATCCCTAACCCGAGATACTTATAGCCCAACTCTTTTTGAAGTTGAGCATATTTTGTTTCGATTGCTAACTTTGCCGACTCGTCATAACATTTTTTTGCTTCGGAAAGATTGCCTCCCTCCGCATATGCCACCCCTAACCCGATATACATCGTGCCCAAGTCTTTTTGAAGTTGAGCATATTTTGTTTCGATTGCTAACTTTGCCGACTCGTCATAACATTTTTTTGCTTCGGAAAACCTGTGTTGTTTCGCATGTACTATCCCTAAGGTTTTATACGCCGCGCCCAACTCTTTTTGAAGTTGAGTATCTTTTGCTTCGATTGCTAACTTTGCCGACTCATCAAAACATTTTTTTGCTTCGGAAAGATTGTCTCCGTCCGTATATGCCACCCATAAACCAAGATACTCCTCCGCTGGTGTTTTTGACGATGTTGATGATGAACTTGAACTGCTTGAACTCGAGTTACTTAAGCTTAAACCGCTTGAGCTTGAAAATGAACTTGAACTCGAGTTACTTGCTTTACCATTGTCTTCTTCTTTTTTTCCTGTTCCTCCGCCTTGTCCATCGCTTGGTTGTGGTTGTGGTGTTGGTGTTGGTGTTGTTGGTGTTGAATCCACAATCCATACAACTTCATCTTTTTCTTTTTTTCCTACTCCTTCA
>BNVT01000142.1 GCA_025998295.1 Endomicrobiia bacterium | reverse complement strand
ATCTTTTCTTTTCCTTAACCCGTTAACCTCATCGGGATGTCTTATTGAAGTAATACAATATTTCCCGTCTAAATCCGTCTTTTCCAAAACTTTTTTTGCTAGAACATCATTCCCATTTTTTTCTCTTAATTTAGTCCCAAATATTATAAGATTTTCTCTTGTAGGTTCAATCCCTTTCTCTTTCATCATTTCTCTTATAATATCAGATAAAGAAAAATGTTTATAATCGTATTTTTTAGAAATATATTCCGCAATTGTATCTTTACCCGAACAATTAGAGCCTGTTAAGCCTATTATCATTTCCATCCTTATTTGTAATTAAATTAAAGCACTTCAACTATACACTTTTTAACTACAGTCTTACTGTACAGTGACATACGCGTTTTTTTAAGGAAAAATATTACAAATTCTGAATTTAAAACTATACCAAAGTAAGGTTTATCGTTAAAAAGCTATATCTTTAAGCTTTTTTGTAATACTTGTATATTTCCTCACAGCTCACAAACTTTTATGATCTATCACATCATAACTATTAATTTTCTGTGAATTTCAAAATTTTGTTCTGATATTTTTTTAGATTGGGGGATATTTCAACAATAGCACACACATCTTCATTGATTTCATAACAACGCTCTTGCGATGGAAAAGATATATTTTATAAAATCTAGGACCTTTTTAACAGAAGCATTAAAAGCTGAACAAAACCCAACACTGCCCAAATTATCAACTATCATAACTAAGAATTGTATTAAAGTAGAGATGTCAACACAACTTTATTCCTAAGATAGCATACAGTCTTTCATTGCGGGAGCAGGATTTGAACCTGCGACCTTCAGGTTATGAGCCTGACGAGCTACCGGGCTGCTCCATCCCGCGGCACTATTGTACAAAATTTCTCGTCTATTTGTCAAATATATGGTATGTATGGGATTTCGCATTAAACCTCCTGCATAACCAACACATAAAAGTACAATAGAAGTACTATGAAACAAAAAAGAAAGCAGTTAGGTCATATGTAATGGATTTAGTATTAATGGGAGTAAAGAAAGCATTTGATAAAAGAGTCAAGGATAGCAAGGAGAGAAGAGAAGAAGAGAAAAGAAAAGATAGGGCAAGTAGGTAAGCAAAGAGAAAATTGAGTATAGAAAAGATAGTAAAGATAATGTTTGAATACTTTAGGGCAATACCCGGACGTATTACCAGATAGAAGACAGTTACAATACATACTACTAGATTTAGACATCCAATGTCAGCAAAAGTTGTGGATATAGATATAAAGTATTTGGACATATTATCACTTTAAGACAGTTACAATACATACTACTAGATTAGACATCCAATGTCAGTAAAAGTTGTGGATATAGACATAGGGTATTCGAACATATTATCAGACTTTAAGACTGTTACAATACATACTACTAGATTAGACATCCAATGTCAGCAAAAGTTGTGGACAATAGACATAGGGTATGTAAGAAGAAGTATTAACAAGTAGTGGGGAATATGCGAGATGAGAATAGGTATTGTTAAACAAAGCACTAGAAGTAGAAGTAGCAGTGATTATGCTACAGATGCGATAGAACGACCTAAAAAAAACAGCGAAAGTGGCAAAGCAAGAAGAAAAAAGACATACAATAAAGACGTTGGTAATAGTAGAAATTAAAGGTGAGCAAATAATACGCACAGCGATTGATAGGGCAAGGATCACGATTATAGTTTATTTAAAAAGGCATGTATTTATGCAAAGAAAGACAATAAGATACATGGCAGGTACAATTTATGAGGCCTTAGCAGAATGCATACAAACACACTAACCCTAAAAAAAGATCAAAGAAGCACTCGAGTGACAAAAGAAGATAAGGAGTTCAATCAAAGAAGCACTCAAAAGCTGACAAAAGAAGATAAGGAGTTAAATAGGGAGATTTCATCAGATGATGAGGATTTAGTGAAAAATTCATAGTATACATACGG
>BNVT01000141.1 GCA_025998295.1 Endomicrobiia bacterium | reverse complement strand
TGGTTTTATCCTTAAGAGTTTAATTGTTAGTTTACAAGGATTTAAAGGTTAGTTTCCAAGAAAAAGATTTTAAGGAAATAGAGAAGAAAAGAAGAAATGAAAGAACAAAGAAAGTAAGAGAAAAGAGGCATAGTTAGAGACAAAAGAGTAGTTACAATAAAAGAGGAGTGCGTGGAGTATAGACCAAGAGAGAGAGTTTATAAATAGGGGTGTATACAGAAAGAAGAAAGGAAAGAACAAAGAAGGTAAAAGAAAAGAGACATAGTTAGAGACAAAAGAGTAGTTACAATAAAAGGGAATGTAGAGTGTAAAGTATAGACTAAGAAAGATAATTTAAAAAGGGGGTTGTATATAGAAGGTTTAACATAATAGACACAAAGAAGCAAGGAACAGAAATAGAAAAAACAATAAAACTCATAGGAGAAAGAATAAAATGAAAAACATTAAAGGAGAAATAAGAATGAAAAACATTAAAGGAGAAATAAGAATGAAAAACACAGTAACAGCAGCACTAAAAAAGATGATAAGAGCAGAAATGAAAAAAGTAATGACAGCAATCATAGTATTTGGTATGGTAATAAGTCCTGCGGTTAATGCAATAGCTGAGCCGATTGGAGATAAAGATGGAGAAAATAAAGAGCAGGGAGGAGAAGGTGAAGGTGGATCTGAGGCAACAGGCGGAGTACCAGCAGTAGCAGGGCAGGCAGCAGCTGCAGACAGACAACAAGCAACAAGCGGAACAACGGGTGGAGATGAACATAGGGCTGGATCGGCAAGTGTAGATGGAACTGGCGAGGCACAATCAGGAGACGCAGATCGAGGACATGTAGCTGAAGCTGGGACAGTGGCAACAGGTGGAGCAGCAAATTGATCTGAAACTGGAGCAGATGCGACAGGTGGAACTGGATCTGGAGCTGGGTCTTCTTCCCCATCATCATCACCTTCTTCGTCTTCATCATCACCGTCATCGTCTTCTTCATTGTCATCATCTTCATCAGGAGAGGATGATGGACAGCAATATCATGTAATAGATGGAGAGCAGGAAAAACAGCAGAGAGAATCTGAAGCAGTGGCAAATGGATCTGAATCTAAAGCAATGGCACCGACAGCAGATGGGACTAACTCTGGAATAGATGCAACAAAAAATAAAGAGCAGGAAGGAGAAGGTGGAGCCAGTGCATCCTCTAGTAGCTCGTCTTCATCATCAACACAAGCGTCAGTATCATCAGGTTCACCACTATCAGCAAGTTCGCAACAGATTCAATCTCCATTGAGTTCGTCAAGCAAGTGTACAAGTGATGATGTGGGCGGCGGTACAGATAGCACCACACCACTACTACTACCAGCAGTAGTGTCACATAAAAGAGCAGCTGCATGCAACAGCTCGAGTATTTCGAGCAGTTCAAATTCGTCTTCGAGTTCAAGTTCGAACTCAGGCAGCTCGGATTCATCTTCAAGCCTAATCACAAGCACTTTTAGTGCATTTTCAACATTACCATCAAAACCACAAGTTCTAGTATCAGAACAAGTAGCAGTATCACCAAGTTCACCACTATCACCACTATCACCACCACCACCAAGGTCAACAAGTCTATTTCTACCGATTCTATCGAGTTTGTCAAGTGACGGTTTAGACATCAATACAGCTACACCACCACTAAGTTTAACAAGTTCATCTCTATCGAACTTGCCAAGCAGAAATGCATATAGCCCGTCGCCACCATTAAGTTTAACAAGTTCATCTCTATCGAGCTCGTCAAGTTACAGTAGCAACAGTACAAGGTCAATAAGTCCATCTCTATCGAGTTCGTCAAGCAGAAGTATATATAGTAGCCTAACGCCATCACCAAGTTCACCACCACCACAAAGTTTAACAGAATCATCTACATCGAACTTGTCAAGTTCTGGTAGCAGCAGTACAAATAGCGCCACACTATCACCAAGTTCAACAAGGTCATCCTCATATGAAGAAGCAACTGCAGGCA
>BNVT01000140.1 GCA_025998295.1 Endomicrobiia bacterium | reverse complement strand
GCAAAGAAAGCATTTGATAAAAGAGTCAAGGATAGCAAGGAGAGAAGAAAAGAAAAGAAAAGAAAAGAAGAGAAAAGAAAAGATAGGGCAAGTAGGTAAGCAAAGAGAAAATTGAGTATAGAAAAGAAATAAAGCCACTCTCTTTGGCAAAAGCTTTTATGTCCTTCTCAATAGAATATTTCACGCTACCCGTATCCGTAATTGCTGTGTTTTTCCCAACAATTTCTACAAGTTCTTTGTATATCGGCGTTATTGTATCCACTGGCGTGCATATAACGACAATATCAGCATTTTTCGCCGCATCCAACGACAAATACACTTCGTCCGCTGCTTTTAGTTTAAGGGCGGTATCCAAAGTATCTTGTTTTCTTGATATACCTGTTATATGATAGCGATTCTTTAAAGCTTTATTTTTTAAAGCCAAACCTAAGGAACCACCTATCTGCCCTAATCCTACAATGCTTACATTCAACATAATCAGTACTCGATTTTTTATATTTTGATCTTGCTTTAGCATCATTGTACAAAACAATTACCTTAAACGCTAGACTTAACGCTAGACTTCTTTTCAAACTTGTAGTTCAAAGCTGTGTATCTTAAATCTCAAAGATCCAAAGCGTTTCGCTTTACAAAACATCTACAGAAAAACATTTTATTTTATATTTCCTCAAACACTTTTAAAAAGGAGTACGGAGAGATAGGGATTCGAACCCTAGTTATCCTTTCGAACAAACAGTCTTTCCAGGACTGCGCCTTAAACCGCTCGGCCATCTCTCCGCTTACTGTTTGTTATAAATCCAAGATTTTATCAAAACTTCTCCAAGCAAACCACAAGCTAACCTCGTATGCCAACCCACTTAGCCATTTTCTTAAGCTGTCGTATAGACTTAGTAACTTTATTGTAAACCCGTTCTACTCTAAATGCTAACCTTGCGATAATTTTACACCATTATAATGAATTATTCAAATTTGCTACTATGTAAAATTGTTCATTAGGCTTCCCGCGCAACTTAAGTATTAAATTTTAGAATTACAAATACCTGCAACTCAGAGTTAAATAGCAGTCCAAAAGGTCTTTTGTAATTACTATATCTGTCTTTTTAAGACTATTTTGAACCTTTTAACAAATTGTTCCTTAAGAAACAATTATATCAAGGTGTATAAGGGTGTTGGATATTGACACTCAATAGGGCAAAAAGCCCGTATGTATACTATGAATTTTTCACTAAATCCTCATCATCTGATGAAATCTCCCTATTTAACTCCTTATCTTCTCTTGTCAGCTTTTGAGTGTTTATTTGATTGAACTTCTTATCTTCTTTTGTCAGCTTTGAGTACTTCTTTGATCTCCTCTTGGGAACTAGTGTGTTTGTATGCATTCTGCTAAGGCCTCATAAATTGTATCTGCCATGTATCTTATTGTCTTTTTGTTTTTCTTTGCACAAATCAGTGTCTATTTCAAATAAACTAAGATCGTTCCTTGCCCTTATTATCTATGCACATATTACTTACTTATCTTTAATTGCCACTACTACCAACGGTTATTGTATGTCTATTATTCTTTTAGCTTGCCACTTTCGCTGTTTTTGAAGTCTTTGTATCAATTGTAGCATAATCACTGCTACTTCTACTTCTAGCGCTTTGTTTAACAATACCTATTCTCATCTCGCATATTCCCCACTACTTGTTAATACTTCTTCTTGCATACCATATGTCTATTGTCCACAACTTTTACTGACATTGGATGTCTAATCTAGTAGTATGTATTGTAACTGTCTTAAAGTCTGATAATACGTTCGAATACTTTATGTCTATATCCACAACTTTTGCTGACATTGGATGTCTCAAGTGATAATATGTCCAAATACTTTATGTCTATATCCACAACTTTTGCTGACATTGGATGTTCAAGTGATAATATGTTCGGGTATTGCCCTAAAGTATTCAAACATCATCTTTACTATCTTTTCTATACTCAATTTTCTCTTTGCTTACCTACTTGTCCTATCTTTTCTTTTCTCTTCTTTTCTTTTCTTTTCTTTTCTTCTCTCCTTGCTATCCTT
>BNVT01000139.1 GCA_025998295.1 Endomicrobiia bacterium | reverse complement strand
CTAAAAGAATAATAGACATACAATAACCGTTGGTAGTAGTGGCAATTAAAGATAAGTAAGTAATATGCGCATAGATAATAGGGCAAGGAGTCTTCTATTGTACTTTTATATGTTAGTTATGCAAGAGGTCCAATGTAGTATTTTGCGATTTTCGATCCTTTCTTAAATGATATTTTGACTCTTTCTTTGGTGTCATTTTACACGATATGATGCGTAAACTTGATTTTTTTAAAAAATAAGTATACTATTAGCTAATCGCAAATGAAATGTCGAGTTCCGACGTAGCTCAATGGTGGAGCAATCGGCTGTTAACCGATCGGTTGCTGGTTCGAGTCCAGCCGTCGGAGTATCTTAGAATTAAGAATGTGTAATCCCGCTAAAAACAGTGGGATTTTTTGTTTTACCTTGCAATTAATATGTGCAATCTTGTAGAATAAGCAGAGGGTAGAAATAAAAAATGAATATAAAATTTTCAAAAGAAGCTTTAACCTTTGATGACGTTTTGTTGATTCCCAAACACTCAAAAGTACTCCCTAAAGATGTTTTGTTAGACACAAATCTCACTAAAAAGATTAAGCTTAACATTCCTCTTATGAGCGCGGGTATGGATACCGTAACAGAATCCAGTATGGCAATTGCCATTGCAAGAGAAGGCGGCATAGGAATAATCCATAAGAACATGTCCATCGAGGCCCAAGCCTTAGAAGTTGATCGTGTTAAAAGAAGCGATCACGGAGTTATCTATGATCCATTTTCATTAAAAAAAACCAACTCTCTTGGAGAAGCCAAAGCACTTGCTACAAAATACAGAATCTCTGGTGTCCCGATAGTGGACGATAACGGCAAACTTATCGGAATCATCACAAACAGGGACATGCGTTTTGAGACAAATGACAACAAAAAAGTTTCTGAAATAATGACAAAAGACAATCTCGTTACTGCAAAAATAGGCACATCTATACACGAAGCAAAAAAAATATTGCAAAGCAAAAAAATAGAAAAACTTCCTCTAGTTGATGAAAATTTCATTTTAAAAGGTCTTATTACAATTAAAGATATAGAAAAAGCCATTCGTTATCCAAACTCTTCAAAGGATGAAAAAGGTAGACTTCTTGCAGGCGCAGCTATAGGTGTTACGAAAGATATGTTTGAAAGAGCAAAAGCTCTGATTGATGCAAATGTTGATGTTTTAATCATGGATACAGCGCATGGGCACAGCCAAAGAGTTCTTGACGCAATAAAAGAAGTAAAAGAATGTTTCCCCCAAGCTCAAATAGTTGCAGGCAACGTTGTAACAGCCCAAGCAGCAGAAGATTTAATCAAAGCCGGTGCGGATGCTATTAAAGTTGGTATCGGTCCCGGAGCTATATGTACGACAAGGATTGTGGCCGGTATAGGCACTCCTCAGATTACAGCAATCTATGATTGCGCTCAAGTCGCGGCAAAGTACGATATTCCTGTTATAGGGGATGGAGGAATTAAATATTCTGGAGACATTCCTAAAGCAATAGCTGCAGGGGCAAATATATGTATGATGGGCTCCCTGTTTGCCGGAACAAAAGAAAGTCCTGGGGAAGATATAATTTTTAATGGACGAGCATTCAAAGCTTATCGGGGTATGGGTTCTTCTTCTGCAATGTTAGCAGGAAGTAGCGACAGATATTTTCAGGACAATACGGAGAAATTGGTAGCTGAAGGTGTTGAAGGGCGTGTACCTTACAGAGGCGCAGTCAGAGATGTTGTTTATCAGTTGATTGGTGGGCTAAGGGCTGCAATGGGGTATTGTGGTGTTAAAACAATACAAGAACTTAAAGAAAAAGGAGAGTTTGTTAAAATAACTTCCGCAGGGCTTGCAGAAAGTCATCCTCATGATATATTTATAACAAAAGAAGAAAGCAATTATTCAGGCAACGCATAACGCAAAGAAAGCAAAATACCTAGAGATATACAGAGGATGGTGATATTGTTGTTTTTTTTAGTTTTTGGTTGTGGAATTGTTTCTCTTTATTTACCCATGATAGTTTCTGTTTGTATCGATAAGGTTTTATAACTTTAAAGCACACGACCAACGCATGAGAGTTTTTTTTGGTTTTTGATTGTCTCAGGGCAATACCAAGTTGCAGT
>BNVT01000138.1 GCA_025998295.1 Endomicrobiia bacterium | reverse complement strand
GCTTTAAATTCTTTGACTTTATTTGCAGCATATTCAGGATACAGCGCACCACAATTTAAATTTATATTTTTACCGTTAGGCTTAATATTAAAAGCAACCACTCTTGCCCCAAGTTTTTTAAAAATATAAGGTGCAGATTTATAAGACGCTCCGTTAGCACAATCTACTACTATTGTTTTTCCTTTAAGATCAACTCCCCCAGAAAAATTTTTAACAATAAAATTTTCATAAAGTTTTGAAAGACTAAAATCTTCTTTTGCAAATATTTTTTTAATCTTAACAACTGTTTTAGCATTAAGATATTTATTTATTTGTCTTTCAATTTTTTCTTCTATTGAATCAGAAAGTTTAAACCCTCTTGAATTGAAAATTTTAATTCCATTATCAATGTAAAGATTATGGCTTGCGGATATAACTATTGCAGCCGAATATTCGCCGTTTCTTGCTAACAAAGAGGCTGCAGGTGTTGGCATAACGCCTCCAAAAACAGAAACTACACCAGCGCTGGCAATACCTTTTGCCAGTTCTTTTTGTATTCTTTTTCCAGATTCTCTTGTATCGCGTACAATGAGAATACGCTTTTTGCTCTTTAGAATTTTAGCTATAGATCTGCCAGTGATTTCTAAAGTTTGATTATCAAAAGGAAATACTGAAGCATCGCCTCTTATACCATCTGTCCCAAATAGTTTCATTTACATGTATTCCGCATACGCATACAGCCAGACAAGAATAGCAAGTACTAGGGCAAGAAGTTTAAACTGCCAATCTTTCTTTATTCTGCTGTATAATTTCATCATTTTGATGTCAAAACCTTACCTTTTGAATTAATTATTTCTTTAAGCTCTGAGGTCGATATATTACTGTGTAAATTTCCTTCATATGCAATAGATATACGCCCCGTTTCTTCGGAGACAACTACTATTATCGCATCTGTTACTTCGCTCAAACCAAGAGCGGCTCTGTGTCTTGTTCCAAATATCTTTACATTTGTATTATGACTTAACGGAAGCAAACAACCTGCCGCTGAAATCTTACCATTAAATATTATCACTGCTCCGTCATGCAAAGGAGCCGATTTATTTTTAAAAATTGAAAGCAATAATTCTTTCGAAATATCGGCGTTTAAAGATACTCCGGTTTCTGTATAATTTTTTAAACCTATCTCATTTTCTATAGCTATAAGCCCACCCATCATAGACACACTTAAATCTTCTAAAGTTTCAACAATGTCTGCAACGTAAGAATCTTGTGTTTGGGATTTTGAATTCCAAAGTCGTCCGCCAAGTCGTCCGCCAACTTGAGCAAAAACATTACGAATTTCAGTCTGAAATATAACCGCAAATATAATAACTGCCGCAGGCCAAAACTTCTCTAAAAGCCATGATAAAGCTTTAAGATGTAAAACACCCCGGGCTACTACTGTAAGCCCTAATACAAATAGTATACCAACAACAACTTGTATTGCCCTTGTTCCTTTTATAACAAGAATAAGTCTATAAAATATTACTGTTAGTACAAGTATATCTAAAACATTTACTATGTACGTCCTGTAAATATGTAGCATTGCTCCCATCATACGCCTCTAAAAGTTTCAATTATTTTTAAAACATTTATTGTTTCCTTTACATCATGCACCCTTATAATATCTGCCCCGCAAAGAACAGTAAGAAAATTTGCAACAACAAATGCTGTTTTATCTTCACCAGCAAGAGTTCTTACGAATTTTTTTCTAGATACCGCACCTACAACAGTCCCAAGCGTTGAAAAAACATCCATATTTTTTACTAATTCAATATTATGTTTTACAGTCTTTCCAAAACCATGTCCAGGGTCAACTGCAATACGCTCTTTTTCTATGCCAAAATCCATTGCATATTTTTTACGTTCCGCTAAAAATTCATATACTTCAGAAGTACAATTTTTATATTCAGGACTTTCCTGCATATTTTTAGGTATCCCTTTCATATGCATAAGTATCACGCCTGCTTTTGTATCCGCTATAAGTTTTGCAAGTTTTTCTTTACCTTTTCTTAAGGCAAAAATATCGTTTACTATATCAACGCCTTCCAAAAGAGCAGCTTTTGCAGTTTCGTACTTATAAGTATCAACTGAAATTGGAATTTTAACATTTTTTCTTATTTTCTTAAGAGCGGGAATAAGTCTATTTATTTCTG
>BNVT01000137.1 GCA_025998295.1 Endomicrobiia bacterium | reverse complement strand
CTTGTATCCATACAGCAGGATAAGAATCTTCTAGAATGAGTTTTATTTCATTACTTATCTGTGTGACTGTATAAACAAGTCTACCGTCTTCTTCTAACTCTTTAAACATTTATTAGACTTTCCTTTACTATCTTCTTTCTTTAGTAATTTTATCTTTTCGCTTGCTTTTCTTGTCCACCCTAATAACACCACTGATGCTGCAACACTTAGTATCCTTCTCCTACATTGTTTATATATGGATACATCGCCTTGTTCTTCACATCTGCCGAATGTACCACTCCTTTGTATGACCTCTTGCAATCTCGACATACACAGTGACTACATATCTTAATGCTTACTTCCTCATATTTTTAACAGTGTAGCATTTTAAATCACTAAAATAAGAATAATCCTCGTTGTGCAACGAATTATGAACAGTCTAAAAAAAGGTCTCTTTAAAAACCATGATTCTTACAAGTTTTCGTATTTGTCATATTAACTCTTGCTTTAGATATCTTGTCGCAAAACAACGTAAGTTATCAAAACAAGTTCAGGATAACAGTCGAGTTTTAGAGAGATCCTTCTTGGCATTTTTATGATTGGATGTAAAATCTAAAAACACATATCGGACTGTTTTTGTCGTTTAAAATTAGGTTTATAGCTTAAAGATACGGGCGTAAGCTGCAAAAAGATGATTCTGCATATATATATCGTTTATTAAAAGCCTGCTGTTGTTTTAATCCGTTTGTCTTTGTTTGGCAAAAACCCAGTATGTTATGAGATGCTACACTGGATAAATCTTTACTAAATTTAAATTAAGGAGTATTCAAAATGAAAAGTTTAAAGAACAGCTTCAACATACACCCACACAAAAAGACAAGCGACAGAGAATTTGACAAATGGTTATGTGCTTTAGAGGAGCGGTATGAATTTTGTTGTTTGACAAGAGCATGGCGAGAATGGCTAGAACGCTGTACCAATTATCATTATCAGCCACCTAAATACAACTGTTTTTCAGTGATTTGTCCTCTTTTTTTAGGAGGGATGTAAAAATGGCAATTGTCAATGGAAAAGAATGCTATTTTGGCAAGTATGTAATATTTGAGAAGGTTTGTAATGATGAATACATTTTAATTCATTCTTACCTAAATAATATTGATATTGTCAATGAGGACGTGGCTAAAAGCTTAACCAAAATCAAGTCTGGCAACAACGTAGATAAATTAGATGAAGAAACATTTAATCAGTTACTTCAAAAGGGCTATTTGGTTGATGACATAGATAAGGATAGGGAAAGGTTTTTTAAAATTGCAGATAAAATTGCTCAAATGAAGAACAAAGCCTCATCATTTATCTTTATACCGTCCTATGACTGTAATTTCAGCTGTCCTTATTGCTTTGAGCAAGAACTTACAAGATACAAAGACAATAAGCCTATGAGCAAAGAGACAGTAGACGCGATCTTTAAAGTAATGAAAAAAGAGAAAGCAGATGGCCAATATATTTACCTTTCAATGTTTGGCGGCGAACCTCTCCTTAAAGAAAACATTGCAATCAACGAATATATATTCAATAATGCTAAAGAAGCTAAATTGAAACTTGATGTCATCACAAATGGCTATGACTTGGAACACTACTTTAAATATATTAAAGATGGTGTTTTTTCTCACTTTCAAATTACTTTGGACGGTGGAAAAGAATATCACAACAAAATGAAGTTCACTAAAGATAATAAAAACACTTTTGATAAAATTCTTGAAATATTGCTAGTGCTCTGTCTATACCGGGCAAGTTCTCAATTGCTATTCGAATAAACACCAACAAAGACAATGTAGATTCTCTTTTAACTCTCAAAGAGACATTTGAAACCCACGGTTTTCTAAAAGATAAACGGTTCTATTTCTACACAAAGAATGTTGATGAATGTAAATGCCGTAAAAGTAAGGAATTGTCTGACGTTGATATCGTTCATAAAATACGTTTCTTTGACGACAATATGAAGAACATGAAGACAAATGCTCAGTATTCGCATACCATAAACGAATTTGAAGAGATATTTGACCCCAAAAAGAAGCTCGGGAGATACAAAGTGAAATACTGCGGGGCAAATGGGAACAACCAACTAATTGATCCCGTAGGTGATGTTTATTCTTGTTTGGAAGAAGTTGGCAAAAAAGATAGACGTGTAGGTTTTCTTGATATGCAAAGCAGTAAAATTGTTGATACTCCTTTAAGA
>BNVT01000136.1 GCA_025998295.1 Endomicrobiia bacterium | reverse complement strand
GCATTGACTACAATTCCTAAAAGTAAATAGTTACTCTGTTTTTGTGGTTTGATGTGTAATTAGTTGGTGTATTAAAATTTATACATTTCTGTACAATACTTTTGGTTTTTGTTTTTTAGATATGTTTCACGTTTTTTGATACATAAAATTGGACTACTAAAAACCCATCAATTGTTAGACTATTCCACGCAAGCAAGCCTGTGCCAAACCCTTAAAGTAATGCGCACAAGGTATCAAAACACTTTAAAAAAGAAGGAATGATCATAGCATAAATAAAATACAAGTCTCTTCATAACGCTATAAGTACAAGAAAAGCTATATTCAGTAGTATTTGCATTATAATAGCCATAAATAACAAAAGAAGTTAAAAGCATGTTGCACCTAGTCTAAGCAGGAGCAATTGCAGCTCTTAGGTTTTGCTGCTTGCGTCGCACTGCTTACTAGCAAATCATTTAATCTGTTATATATTCCCTTATGAATTATAACGCCTTCTAAACTATCTTTTTTTGTTTTGTCATTTTATTATTTTAGAAGGTGTTCTCTTTTTTGACGCTATCTTTTGAGCAATTTTATTTTCTTTTATTATTTCTATTGCTTTACTTAAAACTATATCCTCCACTTCATCTTCTTTGTCGGCAGTAGATTTTTGAGATTTATTCTTTGCATAAGCAGGTTTTTGATCTATATTATGATATTCCTGTAAGTGAAACGCTCTTCCAATCTCTTAGTGGCCCAAACTTCTACATCTGGGGTTATACCATTTTTTGAATCCTTATCCTCAGAACGTTCTATTGAACTACCTGTTGGGAGATAGTATTTTGCTATTACAAGTTTAAAGCCGCATCATTGTGTAAAGAAATAACAATCGTAACACATCCTTTCCCAAATGTGTTGCAGCCTACTATTAAAGCCCTATTATAATATTACATCATACCTGCTACTATTCCAGAAGCCGAGGCAGAACGTTCGTCTACAAGAATAATAAGCTGTAAATCCGAAAACTCTCCATTTCCGGATGTAAAATATGCTATTCTAGGTTTGAGAATTCTTTCTTCGATAGAAGCAACAAGTTTTTTTTTCTTTTATAAGTTTACTTGCTACATCAACAGCTGAATCTAAAGTCCCTCCCCCGTTGCCTCTTAAATCCAAAATCAAATATTTCATCCCTTGTTTACGATAATTTGTCGATGTTTTTTTAATACTACCTGCGCTCTGATTATTAAATATCGTAAGTTTTATATGTGCTATACCATTATCAGCATTTCACATGACATAGTTTCAGATTCTATTCTTTCTCTTACAATATTAAAGACTATCGGGTTTGCAACACCACTTCTTACAACAGTAAGCTTAACACTTTTGCCAACTTCTCCCCTTAGAAAATTAATTGCCTTGTCACTTGACATGCCTTTAGTAGACTTTCCATCAATTTTAGTAATTATGTCTACAGAAAGGATGCCTGCTCTATCTGCAGGAGTGCCGGGTATGGGCGTCACTACGACCAATCTATCATTTCTAACCTCAGTGCAAAGACCACCCCCAATATAATATCCTTCATTACATTAATCAATTCTTCATACTCTTTTTTCCCATATAACAAGAGTAAATATCCTTGCGTGCATCAAAAACACCTTTAATAAAATCAATAAATAAACCTTTAAGGTTTATTTTTGTAATATAATTCTGCTCTATTATATCCAGCACATCCATCATCAAAGCAAGATCATTATCTCTTTTATTGTCATTGGTAAATGTATTTACATTGAAAAAAACAAGATAAATGACAGAACAAATCTTCTTAACGATTTCATTATTTGACCTCTTTTAAATATTTAAGTATCACTTTTAGGGTCAAAAATACCCACAACTCATGTTAAAATGCAGCCCAAAGGTCTTTTTCGCTTTTTATATATCTTTTAAACTGTTTTAACCTCTCATGCTTCTCATTTTTTGTTTTCGTAATATTTTTCTATTATACCTTTATATGTGAATTACTTAAAGGACTAATATTAGGTTTCCTTGTGCAGACTTACCTGTAATATGTCAGATATTCTAAAGCTTTTTAAAAAATCCGCACAAAACAGTTTTTTTGAGCCTTTCAATTAGAGCATGTTTAAAATAAGTAAACAAGATAACAGATGAAAATAAATAAACACTCATAAAGGTATTATATCAGAGCAAAACATCAAAACACTTGTCAAAACGACAAAATCAGCCAACTTGTTAA
>BNVT01000135.1 GCA_025998295.1 Endomicrobiia bacterium | reverse complement strand
TGAGGGTTAATAAAACTATGTTTAGTTAGTGGTGCGTGATGAAAATGTGCAAAAAACTTATATGGGGTTTTGTTTAGATCTAAACTAAATTCAAAAGAATATATATAGTGCACTTATTGACTGATTTGATTAAATCAATAATCTTTCTTTCAGTTACCTTAGAGTGATCAAATAACGAAATCACTTGTAAGGCCTGCAGCAATAACACAACCAGTAATTCAACGCATGTATTGTCGGCATATATTTTTATGCCCTCATGATTTTTATATCTAATGGTAATACAAGTAACCTGCCAAATTGGATTTTCTTTTCCATCCTCAGTCGATGAAGGGGAAATAGAGCAAATCAGTATAAAAAGGACATTAGCAAAATATAAATTGAGATGATATTTTTGACGAGTTGTAAATATAGAGAAAAATCTGATATTACATTATTTTTTATGTCGTATTTAAACCCCATCTTTTATAATTATGATAGTTTTAGAAGATGCAAGGAAGTAGGAACAGACGGAATAGTTATTTCAGATATGTCTTTTTGAGGAGTGAGAAAAAATTAAAAGCTAACAGAAAAATACGCCGCAACAATTGCTACTCTAATATCTCCAACTTCCAAAAGAAAATATCTATTTTAATAAAACAAATAGAAGGTTTTGGATATCTTGCTTTATCGCTTGGCATTACGGGCACAAGAAACAAAATAATCACAAACTTTAAATCTGATATGGAGGAGATAAAAATCTAAAACATATTGGTTGTGTGGGTTTTGGTACTTTAATCATCCTCAAAACAAAAAGAGATTACAAAATATAGAATATATAACAATAACAGTGCTGTTGTAAAATAATGGAGCAGCTTAAGGATAATTCAGAGTAAAACTAGTAGATTCTACTTCTAAAATTAAAAAAAGCTTATACAAAAACAATTTGGAGTGATTGCGTCCTTGTATATTTAAGAACTATGCTACAGATAATTGTTAGACCTCTCATTAATTAACATATAAATGTATAAGAGGTGCTATGGAAACAAAATAAGAAAGAATGTGGTCTGATGGAATGAGTTTTATTAATAAGATAAAGAAAGGATATTTGATAAAAGAGTAAGGATGCCAAGGAAAAAATAGGGCAAGTAGATGAGTAAAACAAAAATTGGGTACACAAAAGATGGTAAAGATGATGGTTGAATACTTTAGGACAATACCTAAAACATATTATTAGACCTTAGGACAGTTATAATATTAGTGAAAAGTTGTGATGTAGCACAGGGTATTTAAGAAGAAGTATTGATGAATGGCGGGAATATGTACCGCTGGTAATAGGTATTATTGAACAAAGAACTAGAAGTAGAATTAGCAGTGATTATGCTGGGAATCAGTACAAAAACTTCAAAAAAACTGTGAATAGAATTTACCAAAAAGAAGAAAAGAAAAAGAAGGTAATAGTGGCAATTAAAATTGCAAGTAATATGTGCAACGATAATAGTGTGAGCGGCTTCTCTGTAATTTTACGTGTTGCTATGCAAAAGGTCTAATTAAATTATTAGATGTCCTAAGATTTAACATTGGATATGCTATACTACCAGCATTAAAAAAAGGTTACTTATTGTATATTAAACTGCAGATATAGTAATAAGCAATTTAGCTAAAGTCGTTTTATATCAAGGAGAAGAAGGGTGATAAAAGTAAAGTCCTAGACAAGCACAAAAGAGCAAGGAGTATGTTAGTAATACTAGCTATGTGTATATGTGCGAATGCTTGTTTAAATAAATCTTATATCGGGGAAAGCGTATTGCCAAATGATAAAAATATATATGATCAGATCAAAAAAAAGGCAAAACAAGGAGATGCCATGGCTCAATATAATTTAGGTGTGATGTATGAACACGCAAAAGGAGTAGAACAAAATTATAAAAAAGCAATTAAGTGGTATAAAAAGTCAGCCAAACAAGGAAATGCCAGTGCTCAGCATAACTTAGGTGGAATATATTGCAATGGGAAGGGAACAAAACAAGATTACATAGAAGCACTTAACTGGTACAAAAAGTTAGCAGAACAAGGAAATGCCAGCGCTCAACGCAACTTGGGTGGGATATATTTTGCAGGATGTAGGGTAAAACAAGATTACAAAAAAGCTTTTTACTGGTATAAAAAGTCAGCAGAACACGAAAATACTAACGCTCAATTTCACTTAGGGGCGATGTATTCCAAAGGAGAAGGAATAGAACAAGATTACAAAAAAGCTTTTTACTGG
>BNVT01000134.1 GCA_025998295.1 Endomicrobiia bacterium | reverse complement strand
ACATCAACAAAAAGAGAAGCAGAAATGTCGTGCAAAAATGTTACCGGATACTAATTTCACGCTATCTCTAAAGAATTGGAAAACTTAACTTTACCTCCTAAAGTGATTTGACTATAGCACGTTTAATTTTTACCGGAAATAATTAGAAGTTTGACCATAACTTAAACCCTAGTTGTGTATTTTTTGAAATCCACTTTCCAAGCTGTCTAATACCTAAAGACAAGTCTTTAGACAAAGTTCTTTTGCCCTCTTAAACTCATGGGAAGACACAGCATAAAGCTCCTTTGTCTTTATTTTACCAAAGGAGCTTTACGCAGGTTCATTTTACACTACTTTCTATTTCATTCATTTCATCCATTCTTGTCATCTTTTTGTTTTTTACTTGTTTTAACATTTTTAGAAGAGTTAACCAGTGTTTTTACTAATACTGTTCTGGCGTCAGAATGTCCTTGTAGTGCTGCTTTTTTATACCAATCAACTGCTTCTTTGTAATCTTGCTTTACCCCTTCTCCTTTGTCATACATCAAACCCAAGCTATATTGAGCTTGAGCATCTCCTTGTTCTGCTGACTTTTTATACCAGTTAAATGCCTCCTTAAAATTTTGTTTTACTCCTTTTGCGCTGTAATACATCAAACCCAAGTAGTATTGAGCAATGACGTTTCCTTGTTCTGCTGACTTTTTGTACCAGTTCATTGCTTCTTTATAATCCCGTTCTACTCCTTCTCCTTTGTCGTACATCGCCCACAAGTCATGTTGAGCTTGAACAACTCCTTGTTCTGCTGACTTTTTGTACCAGTTCATTGCTTCTTTATAGTTTCGTTCTACTCCTTTTCCGCTGTAATACATCAAACCCAAGTAGTATTGAGCAATGACGTTTCCTTGTTCTGCTGACTTTTTGTACCAGTTCATTGCTTCTTTATAATCCCGTTCTACTCCTTCTCCTTTGTCGTACATCGCCCACAAGTCATGTTGAGCCTGAACAACTCCTTGTTCTGCTGACTTTTTGTACCAGTTCATTGCTTCTTTATAGTTTCGCTCTACTCCTTTTCCGCTGTAATACATCAAACCCAAGTTATATTGAGCTTGAGCATCTCCTTGTTTTGCTGCTTTTTCATACCAGCTCATTGCTTCTTTATAATTTTGTTTTACTCCTAATCCTACGTAATACATATTACTCAAGCTACCTTGAGCCATAATATTTCCTTGTTTTGCTGCTTTTTCATACCAGTTTGCTGCTTGTGTGTAATTTCGTTCTACTCCTGCTCCTTTGAGATATATCAAACCCAAGTTATTTTGAGCCTCAACATCTCCTTGTTCTGCTGCTTTTTTGAACCAGCTCATTCCTTTCTCATAATTTCGTTCTACTCCTGCTCCGTTGTAATACATCAAACCCAAGTTATATTGAGCTTTAGCATTTCCTTGTTCTGCCGACTTTTTAAACCAGTTAGATGCTTCCTTATAATTTTGTTCTACTCCATATCCATTGCGGTACGCCGTGCCCAAGTAATGTTGAGCGTCAGCATCTCCTTGTTCTGCTGCTTTTTTGAACCAGTTAGATGCTTCCACATAATTTCGTTCTACTCCTTCTCCTTTGAAATACATCAAACCCAAGTTATATTGAGCTTTAGCATTTCCTTGTTCTGCCGATTTTTTAAACCAGTCAAATGCATCTTTGCAATTTTGCTTTACTCCTTTTGCGTTGTAGAGCGCCAAACCTAACTTATATTGGGCTTTAGCATCTCCTTGTTTTGCTGACTTTTTGTACCAGCTCTGATGCAAGTTACTAGGTTTGTTTTTATTTTCGTTTTCTGGCTTACACGAATTTAAGTGCAAACCAAGTAAAATAAATACAGCCACTAATGTTTCTGTTTTCAACACTGTTTTTGGTTTCATTGTTTCTCCTCTATTTATTTTATTGTACAAATCCACACACACATACGCATATGACGCCGCAATTTGTCTATCCTGTCACCAAGTATTGCAAATTATGTTCTATCTGCAACCAAACCAACTTCTCAAAATTGTTGTAATCAGTATAAAATATTTTGCGAAAACCCCAAAATTAGAAATCCAAATACTAAGCACACATAACTAGATAATCCATCAACTAATGAAAGGCGGTCAAAAGATGAGCGTGCTTATTAGTCCAAATAACATTAGATCTCTTCCCAAACATGTATACAAATAACAGCACAAGCATAGAAACTTGTTAAGAATTATGCATCTGAGGAGTCAGGGAAGGTTAAATTAAAAG
>BNVT01000133.1 GCA_025998295.1 Endomicrobiia bacterium | reverse complement strand
CAGCGATAGCTCCTTGTAACTGCAAAGCTGCGTAGGAGTATTGTTATACGTAGTGCGCTAAACAATTTGGATATTCAATCGTGGTGAAATTGGTGGCGACATCCTCAAGTATTATAGAAATCTTTTTTAAACATTGCACATGTAAATAAGACAATATGGATTAATTTGCGCGGTCTAAAATAGGTGTAATGTGCAGTAGTCGCAAGGACGTTGACTTTGACAACTAACACTTTAGTTTTTTTGACTTTATCGGTTATAAAAATACCTCTTTTTAAGTCTTTGATTTTTTAGCAAAGGCGTCGAAGGCTTTTTTATATTCATCTTCGAACTGTTGTTTGGTAATGGCGGTGTCGGGGCACTTGGCAAAGATGTCAATGGTGATGCCGGAGCGGAGCCAGACCTGTCGCAGGAAGTCTCTGGTAACGTTGTCAAGGACGGCTGCGACACGGCGGGCGTAGATGTTGGCGTAGATCGCATTAGCTTGTACGCAGGAGGAGTGGGAGACAGCAAAGGAGAAGTTTTGGAGGGCATCAATCTTGGCCCAGTGAGCATCGCGGAAGGTTTTGGCGGCGAGGGCGTAGTCGGCATGGGTGTGGGCGTCGCAGGCCCGGCGGTCGGCGGCGGCACTTAAGCCATTGGCATAGTTTTCATCGATGATGCCTGCCGTGATGGCATTGGAGACGGTGGCTTTGATGATGCGGGCGGTGGCGGCGGTGTCGGTGGCGATGCGGGCGGCGACGAGGGTGACGACGGGGGTGAGGGCGTTGACTTCGGCGGCGTTGGTGGAGGCTTCTTCGCCACTGAAGCTGGCAGCGATTTTGGCGTTGAGGACGAGGCGGCGGTGAGCCTCGCAGCGGCGGGAGAGGACGTCGGCGGTGGCGGCGGCGGTTCGGTAGAAGGCACGAGCGGCAAAGGCGGCTTCGGCAGCGAAGGCGGCGTAGACACGAGCATTGTGAGCGTAGCGGTCGGCGAGGGCGTCGTCGGCATGGGTGCGGGCGTCGCGGGCGAAAGCGGCGAAGCGGGCGACAGCATCACGAGTGGCGAGGACGGTGCGGGCGGTGGCGGCGGCTTTGGCGGCTTCGGCGGCGAAGGCGGCGTCGGTGGCGAAGGCACGAGCGGCAAAGGCGGCGTCGGCGGCGATGCCGTAGGCGGCGGGGTTCTCTGTGAGGAGATCGAGAGATCATCTTCTGGTGATACTGATGAACTTGAAGATAAACTCGAACCGCTTGGACTTGAGCTTGGGCTGCTTGAAGATGAAGATGGCGAAGATGTTGACAATGGTGATGATGAAGAAGGTAGCGATGGAGAAAATGAAAAAGCCGATGATGATAAATATGACAGAGAAGACGATGATGGAGATACTGATACTACTAACGATGAAGGTGCACTAGGAAATGATGAAGAAGATGACGATGGAAAAAATGAAGAAGAAGACAATGATGGAGATGCTGATGCTGGCGATGTACTAGGAAACGATGAAGAAGAAGATGACGACAATGATGAAGAAGGTGGTAGTGGTAGTTGTTGTCCCTGTTGTTGTAGTGGTTGTTGTTGTCCTTGTAGTTGTGGTTGCAGACCAGCTCCTCCTGCACTTGTACCACCACTTGGACTTGGACTGCTCGAAACTGAACTTGGAGATGAGCTCGAGCTACTTATTAAGTTTGGACTAGCTGAACTTGAAGATGAACTCGAACTGATTGGACTCAAACTTGAACTGCTCAAATTACTTGAGCTTGAACTGCTTGAAGATAAAGATGACGGTGAATACAACGAAAAAGATGGAGGAGAGGATGGTGTAGATGCTGATGCTGGCGATAAAGATGAACTAGAAAACGACGAAAAAGATGAAGAAGGAGATGATGATGACGGTGAATACGACCAACAAGATGGCGATGATTGGGAAGATGAAAAAGACGATCGCGGCGATGGCTTATGATGTCTTCTTGTACCTACACCTTTGCCACCACTTGGACTTGGACTGCTCGATGAAGAACTGTTCGGGTTTAAACCGCTCAAATTACTTGAGCTTGGACTGCTTGAAGGTAAAGATGGCGGTGAATACGACGAAAAAGATTGATGAGACGATGGTGTAGATGCTGATGCTGGCGAAGAATACGATGGTGAAGACGATGAAAACGAATTAGGTGATGACGAGGAAAACGAAGAAGAGGATGAATATGGCGGTGAATACGACGAAAAAGATTGATGAGACGATGGTGTAGATGCTGATGCTGGCGAAGAATACAATGGTGAAGACGATGAAAACGAATTAGGTGATGACGAGGAAAACGAAGAAGAGGATGAATATGGCGGTGAATACGACGAAAAAGATTGATGAGACGATGGTGTAGATGCTGATGCTGGCGAAGAATA
>BNVT01000132.1 GCA_025998295.1 Endomicrobiia bacterium | reverse complement strand
ATAAATCCAATAAAATTTCTTTTAATTTCATTTTTACTCTTTTTGACATATAAAACCCAATCTACTTAAGTTTTTATCTTTAAATTTGCTGTCAGAGTAATATAGATTGGCTATCTCGTTATATTCATATTAGACCTCTAGCATAATTTAGTATTAAAATCAAAAATATAAATAGCACAACCAAGTTAAGTTAGTCAAAAGCGTCTTTAGTGTATCTTATATCTATCTGTATTATTTTGAACTTTTCTACCCTCCCATTCCCTATATCTTTTTTTTCTCCTTACTATCCTGTGTTTCACTAACTGTCCTTTTTTTACTGCCATTAAACTCTAAATCCATTCCTTCTGACCTGCCTGTTTTTTTGTTTCATAGTACTTCTTATTATACTTTTTTAGGCTAGTTACACGAGAGGCTTAATTAATACCCTCTTGTCTTTTTTGGTTTTGTTGTATAAAGCCTCTAAGTCTCCATTTTTTCAACAAGTTTGGAAATGACACGTGTTGGCTAAAGCACCGATACTTAGAGTTGTAGTCAACTTTGCGGACGGGCGTGGTAGGCTTCGGTAGCCTCAGCAGCGACCTGAGCTTGGCGGCGGGCACACAAGCGGAGCTAGCGGTGGAGGTGTAGTTTTTGGCGGTGGTGGCAAAGGCAGACTTGTCAATGGGAGTGCGGTGGTCGGCAACAGCGTAGGCATGCTTGATAGCTTTAACGACAGTGGCTAGGATAGGTTTAGGTTTAGCATCGGGGTAGAAACGGTTGGCGGGGAGAGCGTCGATAAAAGCGTCGAGATCGTTAGATTTGGAGTTGAAGTTGGAGTTATAGTCGGGGGTGAAGATGGATTTGAAGCCGAAGTTGAAGTTAAGTTACTTTCACTAGAGTTATAGTTTTTTTGTGATAAGTCATACACAAATTTAAATTAAGACCAAATAAACAACTAGTCTTATTTTTTCGTGATTTGCACCTATTGTGTCAGTTTTCGCATCACGCTTATCCGATCCCCCTATACCTTTTTTATACGTTTTATTAAATTTCAGCAAAGACTATAAGTCTAAACTTTCGGATGAGTGATATGATACCAATCATACTGTTAACTGAATTGCAATACAAGATTCAGACCTAGTATAATTGTATCTAGTCTTAAAGCGTAAACATTCTTGGCTGTCGTTAACAATGACAAATGAATTAAAACGATAATAGGTTTTTTATAGACGACAATTTTATGTACAATCATCTTCTTGAGTGTCTCTAAAAACCCATTGTTATTGTAGGTTTTCATATTTGTCATACTGGTCTTGCATTAAGGTATAAAAAAGTATCTTGAGTCTATGATTAAAATGATGCAAGTCCAAAGACTGTCATTATGCGTCTTGTCTGTTAAAATCAAAAATCAGAAAAGAAAGCCTTTGAAAAAGCTCTCATGCGTTTAAGAGTGAAGTACATGCTTCATATATCACTTAATATACGCCGCACTGTTTTTATATATCACATCTACTTCTCTTATTAGTTGGTAAATTGATATTCTTTGTCTTTGAGTTCAAAAACAAATTTATCAATACAATATTTACAAAATTATTGTAGTTTTTCCTAAAACGATTATTCAGCTAAATTTTGTTAGCGATTTTTTTAACCACTTTGCCAACTTTCTTTTTTTCAACATCATCTCTTCATACCGTGCTAGACGTGATTCCACAACGAATGATATGGTCTATGCTTCAACCCCTATCACTTCACTAAAATCTTTCCACAATACCGACATTACATTCGCATGCTGTACATTTTAGGTTCAAACGATTTTTCTTTGAGGTTTTCCTCTATTATGCTTTGTGCAATCTCAAATGATTTTGTATCCCCTTGTATAGCCTTGTCTTTGGGATATAACCATTAAATCTTTTATAGTGATATTGTTTGTTCTTGCTGCAGCTTTGCGCCATTTGCTTGACGTTTCCATACAGTGACGCTATAGCTATCTGCCCAGACAAGACTGTTGTGCTATTTCTTTGTATCTTCATTTTTGTATTTGAGTTTCACCTATAGCTATTCTGTTATCTTAAGTCACCTTAAGATATAGTGAGAGAGGGTGTAGGGTAATATTATTTTATACTTCATTAGCCGAGTTTTGGTACAATAAATTCGATGATGTAAGCATGCAATTGTTCTTATCTTTATTACATATAGCAGTTCTAACGTCGTCCACTATGTGACCCCATAACAAAGGAATTGTTCTTGTTCTAGTGATTTAAAATGCTACACCGTTAAAAAAAGACACCCCATAATATGTCAATAGATGAGAAGCAGATAAAAAGAAAGAAATATAAAGCAGTCAAAGAACAAAAAAGAAAGAGAAAAGGGAAGTGTCAAGTTGATTGTGTAAAGTTGCAAGTTAGTT
>BNVT01000131.1 GCA_025998295.1 Endomicrobiia bacterium | reverse complement strand
AAAGGTTCAAAATAGTCTCGAGAATAGATAAGTAATAGCAAAAGACGCTTTGGACTGCGATTTAACTTGGGTTGCAGGTATTTGTAATTCTAAAATTTAATACTTAGTTATGCAAGAGGTCTAATGTACGTGCTATTTTAAATGAATCCAAAAAGCTGTAAGAATCATGTAGGTCTTAGGGCGTAGCACTAACTGGGCTTTTATATTACTTGATACTAAAAGCGTAGATGACAGGATTTAACCTGTCATCTTATTAAATACTAAAAGCGTAAATGACTGCGAAGGTATTGACAAAACTTAAAGTGTTTGGTAAAACCTTTAAAACAAAATGTTGATTAAAACTATCGAATATTTACTAAAGCCTTTAAAGTAATATATTATGTTAATTAAGTAAATATTAAAAACACAGAGAGGCTGAAAATGGAAATTACACGCTACCAATTCAAAAAACATAAATTACTAAAAGCAATAAGTGTAATTATTTTATTTGGTCTTGCTTAAAGCTCGTGCAAAGGTTGTCCTGATAAAGACAAAACTAATCCTATTGAACGTATTGATGTAGATATTTCAAAATCAGAAGTTGGAAAATATCTAAAAGCCAGAGGTGCAGGTAACGCCGAAATAAGAGAGATGTTAAAAATTGAAAAAGAAGATTTTGGAGAAAATATCGAACGTATAGTATATGAGAACAATCATTATTATTACAGGGGTCATGATAATGGATGGACGCGTAAAAACTGTGGACTATATGCAATGAAGAGAATGCTCTTTGTCCTAGGTAAACATAATGAGATTGATAAAAATCTATGGTACAAATATACTGACAGCCAATTAAGAGAGATGCTATTGGAAACACCGGGACACGAAAGAGCAGCTAATCAAAATACACTAATACTTTGCAGTGATCTTAAAACATTAATGGAGGATCTTAGCGTTCCTGCTGATCACCGTGAACTATACGGAAAAACTGGTCTAGCGCTAGGTGGAAATACTATCAGTGAATCTGTGCAACTTGCTGTAATTCTACATGAGAATGCTAGACAAGATTTGGAAAGATATAGCAATGATGGCACAAGACGATTGTCTTATCCTGGAGAAAATATTGAAGTGAGAACAAAACAACTGGAAGGGAGAGAAAAAGAGGCTAGAGAGTACGTAGAGCTTTGCAGAAGAATCGAGAGAGAACATAGAAAAAAAATGAATAGACTACTAAATAGATGATTTATATACAACTTGCCATTTTGTTAAAAATCCACCGTTAATTCAATTGTTTATGACGTGACGTTTGATAAAGTCCTAAATGTTGTAAATTTGTGCATGAACTTGCAAATTAATTTTAATTCTGATATAACTAACTCAGAAGTATATATTAATCCAAAAAATTGAAGTAAAAGGAGAGGATATGAGTGGTTTTAAAGTAGTAGCGTTGAGTGCGTTTGTACTGACGAGTATAATATTTAGTCCAGCAAAAGTATGGGCTACTCCTGAGCAAGATGAAGCAGAGCTTGCTGATCTTAGGAAGTATTGCATAGCATGTACAGAGCGGGCTAGAGATAATAGACTAAAAGCTCAGCATATGCAAGCAGCAGGGGCTATCAGTTCGACACACAAAGATGCTGTATCTATCCAGCAATATCAGGCTGCGGTAGACCTGATTAAAGATGCTCAAAAACTTGACATCCAGGCTATGGAAACCCAATGGACTATATCGACCATAGAACGAGCAATAAAGGCGCGCGAAAAAATCATAACGCAGACACAATACAATGATTTTAGTAAGAATTTTGAGGATAATGAGATGACTCCTCAATCTAAGGCAATAAAAGAAACACATATATCAGAAGTACATGGAGCAGAAGCAGAAGTAGTCCATGCTCAATTCGTAATTGATTCGAGTAAATAGATAGGTCTCAATCACTAGAAAAATCAGTAAAAAGTGCAAGACATAAAAATAAAACAGATAAAGAGCTTACGGTGATGAATATTTTAAATTCATTATCCGTAGCTCTTTAACTTTACCAAATATGATATTTTTATTATATGTTACGAAATAATAGCACGCAAAAAAGTTGCAGAATCCTTTTCGTAATCAATATATTGCACCAAGATAAACTAAAATAAAGTATCGTAAAAAAACGAAATCAATAATTTTGTTTTCGTTGCCTTTATCATTGTCGCAAAACTTACAAAAGATAACCTTGCTAATGCCTTCGTCGCCAGTGCGTACACCATCCTCGCTTCAAAGGCACCACAATACGAGTACTAAAAACAAGACTAATCATAATGATCATTAGACCTCTTGCATAACTAAGTATTAAATTTTAGAATTACAAATACCTGCAACCCAAGTTAAATCGCAGTCCAAAGCGTCTTTTGCTATTACTTATCTATTCTCGAGACTATTTTGAACCTTTT
>BNVT01000130.1 GCA_025998295.1 Endomicrobiia bacterium | reverse complement strand
TCAAACGTCCCTTTCTTTACTCCCATTAATCGCCTAAACCCATTCCATCTGACCCGCATGCTTTCTTTTTCTGTTTCATAGTACTTCTATTGTACTTTTATATATTAGTTATGCAAGAGGTCTATTAATACCGCGACAAACATACGAAAAAACTATCAACAAGGCTGATTATAATCCTGAGCAAATTTTGTAAAATAGTACAGAGGGCGACAGTCAAAAATCAAAAAAAACCTTCATGCGTTTGTCTTGCACCGGCATTGTAGCAAATCACCTAGTTTCCGTCAATTTTTCGGTAACGTAAAATGGATTAGACTTTCTGCATAATTGCAAAGAAGTCCAGCGATTAATGCACTATTTCCTTGAAGAACAAGATGCAGGGACTTGTGCACCTTTATTTTCAAGCATTGTTACAGTTTCTTTTCTCGTATGTCTTACTATACAAAATTTATTTTAAAAGTGTTTTGGTTTTTGCTGAGGAGGGGGGGGGGTAGCTTTGAGGAATTATAAAACTTTAGACATTTCTCTGGTCTGTTGTTAGATACAAATTGCCGAACTTGGACGTTGTTAATACATTAATAATATTATAGAATCTGCTGCAAAAGGTTTAAAAGGATTATCCGATGTTGACAAAAGTTGCATTAGTAGGCAGACCTAATGTTGGAAAATCTGCAATTTTTAATAGACTGATTGGCAGAAAAAAAGCGATTATACATGAAACACCCGGTACAACAAGGGACAGAAATGATTATGAGGTTTCATGGAAAGATAAGAGGTTTATTATCACAGACACGGCAGGATGGAGTGCCGATGTTTCTGTTTTTTCAAAAGATATGTTGCACCAGCTTTATATTGCGGTTGAAAAAGCTGATATCGTATTGTTTGTTGTTGATGGAAAGACCGGTATTCATCCTGTTGATGCCGAAGTTGCCAGACAAATTAGGCTCAACCAAAAGAAAACAATTCTTGTCGTAAATAAAATAGATACACAGGCGGAAGAAGTTAAGGGATATGAGTTTTATAAACTTGGTTTTGATGATACAGTTTTTATATCCGCAAACCACGGAAGAAGCATAAATGATTTGCTGGATAAGATTTGGGATAATATTAAGTACGATAGAAAGACAAAGAGTATTCAGGAAACATTAAAGATTATTTTGGCAGGAAAACCTAACGTTGGAAAATCTTCTCTTATCAATATTGCCGCCAAAGAGGAGAGAAGTATTGTTCATGATATTCCGGGAACAACAAGAGATTCTCTTACGGCGCATGTCCAAATTAATGATAAGGATTACATTGTTATAGATACGGCAGGTCTGCACAGAGGCAGTAAAATTAGCGATGATATGAAGTATCTTTCAACTCTAAGCACAAATTACGCTATTGAAGATGCTGATGTAGCAGTGTTGGTTGCGGATGCTTTGCAGGGTATAGGGGAAACTGAAGTCAAAATTGCAAGGCTGCTTCTTGAAAAGAAGAAACCCGTTATTGTAGCTGTAAATAAATGGGATTTAATAGAAGAAAAGGAAGAAGCTGCAAAGTATTTTGAAGAGCAATTAAGAGAAAGAATAAAATTTATGAGATGGATAGATGTTATTTTTATATCTGCAAAAACCGGTCAAAGATTAGAAAAAATATTTCAGGAGGCAGAGCTTATTTTTAAACAATACTCAAAAGAGTTGACGCAAGAAGAACTTAATGAAGTTGTAAGAGATGCTCTTGCAAGAAAGCCATATACAAGCAAGGGTAAAGCATTAAAAATTAAAGAATACGCTCAAGTTTCTTCAAAGCCTCCTGTATTTATTTTTTCAGTAAATGATACAGAATTGGTGCATTTTTCTTACGAAAGATTTCTTGAAAACGCTTTAAGGGCAAGATTCGGATTTTACGGCACCCCGATAGTTTTAAAATTTAGAAAATATTATAAGAAAAAACAGAACAATAAATGAAAATGCTTATAAAAGTTTTATATATAATTCTTACGTATTTATGCGGCTCAATTCCTTTTGCCTATATTATTGCGAAGGTAGTTGGGAAAATTGACATACGCACTGTTGGGTCAGGAAATCCCGGAGCTACAAATGTTTTGAGATCAGTTGGAAAAGGAGCAGGAATAGCAACTTTTGCAGCAGATATCCTAAAAGGTTTTATTCCCGTACATTTTGCGATTATATACGACGATTTTTCTTATTCAGTAGTTATTGCCGTTGTTATTGCTGCAATAGCCGGTCATATGTTTACAATTTTCTTAAATTTTAGAGGTGGAAAGGGCGTAGCAACAGGATTAGGTGTGTTTCTGGCTCTTATGCCATGGCCATCGATAATTGCTTTTGGCATATTTGGTTTAGTTTTTATATTTTCAGGATATATCGCGCTTGGTTCGATATGCTCAGCTTTGAGTCTTCCGTTGACATCTTATTTTTTAAGATATAGCGTGGGGCATATAATCCTTTCTTCTGCTGTTGC
>BNVT01000129.1 GCA_025998295.1 Endomicrobiia bacterium | reverse complement strand
CGGAATGGTGATATTGGAAGTAGGAGCAAGTACAAGAATATGGAAATTGGATGTAGACTTCAGTGGACAAGGCTATATTGGCAAAAGAAGCGGTGTTGGAGGGACATTGAAGGTTAAATATACGTTTGGACTTTAAGAAAATAATAAAATCAAGGGCATAGTAAATAATGAACGATAAAAATAAGTACTCAAATGTCACTCTTGAAAGTGTAAAAAGAAACCCATTAGTTAATGCTTTCATAGAGTCTGCCAATGATTATCTTGGCACTATTGGCTATTCTGAACATGGCATGAGACATGTTAGTTTAGTTGCATCCATAGCTGAAAACGTTTTGTTTATCTAGATTATCCAAAGAGAATGCAAGAGCTTGCAGGAATTGCAGGTTATATGCACGATATAGGAAATGTTATAAGCAGATGTGGTCATGGTCAATCTGCCGCTCTTATAGCGATGAGACTTCTTAAAGATATGGGCACAACCCCCGAAGAAACGGCATTAATAATTTCCGCAATAGGAAACCATGAAGAAGAATCAGGCGATCCTGTAAATCCAGTGGCTGCGGCTTTAATTTTGGCTGATAAGTCTGATGTGCATAAAACAAGGGCAAGGAATCGTAATATTTCAAAAGACGATATACACTACAGAGTAAATTCTGCTGCAAAAAGATCTTTTTTGAAAGTAATTAAAGATAAAAGAACTATATCGCTTCAACTTATTATCGATACTCGAGTATCAAAAGTTATGGAATATTTTGAAATTTTTATATCGAGAATGTTGATGTGCAAAAACGCTGCAACCTATTTGAATTGTACATTCGAGTTGATAATAAATAACAGGAAATTACTCTGATGAGTAAAATTAATTGGAAACTATGGATTACTTTTGCGTTGTTGGCTTTTTCGGTATGGATATTGTGGCCGTCATTAAAGTGGTCGATGATGTCTGTCGATAAAAGAGAACGGGCGGAAAAGGAAAAGAGCCCCATATTAGGTAAAGTTTTAAAGCTGGGCTTAGATCTTAAAGGTGGAACGCATCTTCTTTTAGAGGTTGATTCATCTCAACTAGATGACAATATAAAAATTAAGATGCTGTTGACAGAGCTACGGAGATTATATGAAGCAGAATTGATCAGTTTGGCGTGGCAGAGCCAATGATTGTAAAACAGGGAGATAAGTGGATTGTTGTGCAATTGCCCGGTATCAAAGATCCTCAAGCTGCAAAGACTTTAATCGGCAAAACTGCATTACTTGAGTTTGGGATAGTAAATACAAGTCAGGAAGCTAGTAAAGTGCTTGCTTTATTTAGAGAAAAAGACATTACACCTTCTCAATATAGAGAAAATCCTTCGTTATATCCCGATATAGAAACAGCTATGCCCGAAGGTGGAGCGATTTTTGAAAGCAAGGAAGATACGGGCACGTATTATGTTTTAGATAAAGTTCTTTTAACCGGAGCGGCGCTTATAAATGCAAAAGTTGATTTTGGTCAATTCGAGCGACCTGCTGTTTCAATAGAATTTAACAAAGACGGTGGAAGAGTTTTTGCAGATATTACCGAGAAAAACATAGAAAGAAATTTGGCTATAGTTCTAGATGGCATTGTACAATCTGCACCAAGAATAAACGTAAAAATTCCCGACGGTAAGGCTCTTATTACCGGTAATTCTAATGCCGAAGATGCAAAATTGCTTGCAACAGCGCTAAGGACCGGCGCTCTTCCCGCTCCGGTTAAAATAATAGAAGAAAGAACTGTAGGACCATCGCTTGGAGACGATTCAATAAAAAAGGGGTTCATGTCATCTCTAATTGGTATCATAATAGTTTTTATCTTTATGGTTGTTTATTATCGTACTTCAGGAATTATCGCAGATATAGCGCTTGGGTTAAATTTAATAATGCTCATGGCTACAATGGCGTATTTTCAGTTTACCATTACGCTCCCTGGCGTAGCAGGTATAGCTCTTACTCTTGCTATGGCAGTTGACGCAAATGTGCTTATATTGGAAAGGATAAGAGAAGAGCTTGCAACCGGCAAAACAGCAAGAGTTGCCGTAGACGCTGGATATAAGAAAGTTTTTTGGACTATTTTTGACGCAAATCTTACAACACTCATAGCTGCTGTTTTCCTGTTTGAATTTGGGACAGGCCCTATAAAAGGTTTCGCGGTTACTCTTTCAATAGGCCTTATTATAAGCATGTTTACTTCTATAACTGTGACAAAGCTTATATATGAATTTTTATTTAAAAAAAATCTTTTATTGAAAATTAAAATATAAAGTCGGGGGTAGGGGGGGGTAAAAGTGCAATTTTTTAAATCTATGGATATAGACTTTATAGGAAACCGTCGCAAGTTTTTGTGGTTGCTGTGTCATTGTTACTAATGACAATAGCAGCTTTTATTTATAGGGAAAGACCTAACTACGGTATTGATTTTGCAGGCGGTATTCTAATGCAGATTTCTTTT
>BNVT01000128.1 GCA_025998295.1 Endomicrobiia bacterium | reverse complement strand
CCCACCTTTTGCGCTTTTTTACCCCACCTTTTGCGCTTTTTTACCCCACCTTTTGCGCTTTTTTACCCCACCTTTTGCGCTTTTTTACCCCACCTTTTGTGCTTTTTTGTATTAAACATGCTATCCTGTATAGCAACAAAAAAAATAAGGAGGCGTAAATGTAGTGGTTATATTACGACAGATATATACATATTAAGGAGATTAGAGCGTCTCGTAAAGCGGACTGGACACCCAAAGCTTTATATAAGAGAGGGACTCATAGAGAATTTTGATGACATTTACATTACTTGGCAACGGTATGATGTTATTTGTGATGAAAAATAAAGACTATCTTTTGAAAAACTGAAAAGAATCTAATAGCCTATAAAATTGATTTTTAAGAAAATGCCAATAGAATTTGTGAAATTTTAGATCAATCAACTTTAAAATTAATTGCTAAATTTCTTGTGTACTATCAATTGTTGGGAAATCCGCATTGATTTGAGAAAGCGTTATGGCATGATTTTATACGTTTTGTGGTGTTATTGTATAGGTAGGTATAAACTGTTTGCAATACAGAAGATAATATTTTACTGGTTTTGACTGTAAATATAGCTAGGCATAAGATTTACAATTAAGTTCTATCTCGTTATTTGTATTTAAATAATTTTGTAAATATTCCCATTATTAATTTTAAAAAATGAACGCAATTGCTTATTTAAATAATTTTTGCTTTCTAATACCTTCGTTAACTTTGGGTTTGTTATAATCCTTGAACACGAAAACAACAGACAAGGTCTTAAAATTTTGATATTTCATAAATTCCCCGTCTTTAAGTTGTTCTTCTGTTAATGGCTCGATTATTGAATTGCAATAATATATTGATTTAAAATATTCACGGCTTTCTATGTCGTCAAGTGCTCTATCTAATCGCAATACCATTCTTTCATCGTAATGTCTGTTACCTTCTTTTACTTCTTTCTCGGTTGGTATAGTTATTATATTTTTAAATAATGTTTTTATTTTCATACATACGTAATTTCCAAGCCCTTTCTTTTTACGTGTTTTTGTCTGTATCCTATACATTTCACAGACGTAGTCTATTACTTCAAAAGCTGTGTTGGGATACTGTCCTATGTCATTTGGATATCGTGTTGTGTATTGTTGTAACGAATATCGCAAATAATTATCAGAAAAGTATAACTTTAGTACTCCGTTGTGATAGTTATATTTGTTTAGCATACTCATATTATACCCTTTTTCTCGAGAGACTTGTCTCTTGTCATAACGACCAAAAGTACAAGTGTGGATGAATTCAGCAATACTCGTGCTGCATTTAGCGTTACGTTTTTTGCATACTTTTTATCTTTTATACCAAAAAACTTTCTTATTTCTTTTTGTTTAATTACTATTATTTTATCTGTTATACTCATATCTTCAGGTAATCTCTTCAATGGCATTTGTTCGCACATTTTCTTTGATACAAGCGATATAAGCTTGTTTTTGCTAGTGTTTAATAGCTCTTTTATTTCCGCTTCACACTTTAAATGATAATCACGGCGTTTGTAAAAGAGTATTTTTTCACCACCTTCTATTATTTCTGTTCCATGATTCTTTCTTATCCGCTTAAATGCAGAAATAGCCGGGGACTGATAGCCGTCAAAAAATTCTTGATCATTCAATTTAACACCAATAGATTTTTCTCTAAGAAGTTTATTAGTTAGTTCTTTATTTTTTTCTCCCTTTATTTGTATCATAAGGCCTCCTGTACAACTTGAGTATTAGAGTTTAAAATTACAAATACGGCAACAAATTGAATCGCAGTCAAAAGGATCTTTTCGATTACAATATCCATTCTCATCGAAACCATCTACTCTTTATCATATATTCGCTTGCTTTGCATAGAGTTTTAATAACGATAATCATATACCTAGCTAGCGAAAAATATTTAATTATATACAATATCAACTGAGTATGGTAAGAATAGAACTCTGTCATCGGGATAACTCTATCTTGTTCTTGAGCTCGCTCGGGGTTCGTTAACTGTTTTACACTAGATTTCCTTCATTTGTAAACTTCACCTTAATTTGATTCTGCTATGCCGCTTGTTGTCGCTTTCTTTACGGATTTGCTATTGCTATCTGTCAGTTCAGCTAGATAAATTGTTTTCCAAATTGCACCTTAAATATAAAGACTATTACTCATAAATAGCATGACTAAAGCTACCTATCTAACCGCTGGACTCGTATAAAAAGTTAATTACAAATAAAATTACACATGATATTGCAAATAGTATTGTCCACAAACATAATACCCATAATGTAAATCTTACAAACTTAAGTAGTTTGCCGCTAATAATCTTTTCCGCATCTTGGTCTTGATCCATTTTGTTAGCTCCCAGTTTTTTTAAATTCTTTGATTATTTAATGTAAACTCACCTATTTTATTTTACAGTTTTTGATGTTTGTTAATATTATTTGACAGACATCAAAGCT
>BNVT01000127.1 GCA_025998295.1 Endomicrobiia bacterium | reverse complement strand
AATACGAGCAGCAGCAACAGCAGAAGAAAGAGCAGTACGAGGAAGACAAGCAGCACGACAAGAAAGAGCAGAAGCAGTAGCAGCAGCAACAACAGCAGAACAAAGAAGACTAGCAGCAGTAGCAGCAGCAGAAGCAGCAGAAGGAAGAGCAGCAACAGCACAACAAGAAAGAGCAGAAGCAGAACGAGGAAGACAAGAAGCAGTAACAGTAGCAGAAGCAGCAGAACAAGGAAGAGCAACAGCAGTAGCAGTAGCAGCAGCACAGGCGAGGGAGCTGGAAGAGCGAGGTGGAGAGCTGGAGAGAGAGCAGGACAGAGTGGTGGAAGAGCTGAGAAGAACGCTGGAACAGCGGGATAGGCAGAATAGTGTGGTGGAAGGGCGAATAGAGTGCTGGAAGAGCGAAATAGAGCGCGAGCAGAGTTGAAAGAGCTGAGAAGAGTGCAGGAAGAGCGGGAAAAAGATCGGGGAGAGCATACAAGAAAGTTGGAAGAGCGATGTGGAGAGCTGAAGGCGGAGCGGGATGAAGCGCGGAAAGAGGCGGATAGAGCGCAGGCAGAGCGGGATAGAATGCGGGAAGAGCTGGAAAAAGTGCTGGAAGAGCGGATACATGAACATGCGAGGGAGCTGGGAGAGCTGCAGGCAGAGCGGGATAGGCAGGTGAGGGAGCTGGAAGAGCTGACACGACAGCCACAACCACCAGTAGAACTAACAGACGTAACAGGCGTAGCCACACAGACAGGTATAGAACCAGTAGGTAATAGTAGTGAGTCAGGCTTATCATCTTCGCTGTTATCATTGTCCTTAACAAAAGAAAAAGGCGAAAAAGAAAAAGAAAAAGAAAAAGGCGAAGGCGAAGGAACAGGAACGAAAGCAGGAACGGGAACAGACAAAGACAAAGAAAAAGGCGAAGAAGAACAAGATCAAGATAAAGAAAAAGACGAAGACGCACAAGTGCTGATAGGAGTGCTGGGAAGATTATCAACAGGTGAGAAATCATTATCACGTTATGAAGCATTAGTAGTAGTAGCAAATGGACATGCGTCAAGGCTGGAAGGAGTAACAGTATCATCCGGTTTACGTAATAGAGTAGAAATACAAACACTATCACTTGTAGATGCACGAAAGGAACTACGCCTACGCCCCAGAACGCTATTGACTCCTCCAGATCCTAAGGTTTCTTATTCTACGTTTACGGTTCCAACCAATAGCAAACAATGTCCAGGTAATCTGTCATTTTCATCATCGTCTTCTTCATTTACAGGGGAGGTGGGAGATGGGGTTGGGGTTAGGTGGGCTAAAGATGATGAAGAAAATGAGCTACTAGCTGACTATCTTGCTGAGAATCCGGTAGCGGTTAAGCTTTATACTAATCCTAGTGAATCTGAATTTAGACAAAATTTATTGGTGACCCTGGTTACGAGAAAAAAGACAAAAGAGGCGCAAGAAAAGCTGAAAAGGGATAAAGAAGAGCTGAACGAGGAGAGAGCAGAGACGGAAGAGCTGAAAAGGAGCATAGAAAAGCTGAAAGAGGAGAATGCAAAGGTGGAAGCGGAGGGAGAAGAGCTGGAAAGGAGAATAGAAAAGCTGAGAGGCGAAGAAGAACAAGGCAAAGAAAAAGGCGAAGGCGGAGGGGGAGTTGACTCGCAAGACCAACACTAACATTACCAGCACCAGCGCTAGTCCAAGCCCCAGTCCCAGCGTCAGCATCAACATCATGTGCTGTGCTTCAAGTCCAGCAATTACGCTACTAACACCACCACAAGACCAACACTAACGCCACCATGGTCAACAAGTTCTTCTTCATCGTCCTCATCATCATCAACAACAGATGGTGGTAGCAAAGATGAAGAAAAAAGTGATCCATCATCATACTACTACGTAGTAGATCTCGATGCTTGTCCGGAAGACTTGTCCGTGTCCGTAAGGAATAAAGTAGAGTGGTTTGAGGATTCTTTAAAACACCTTCTTGTTGCTGATACCAATAATATTGGTTATGATTATGTATGCCTCTTAAATTCTAATATAAACAACCTGAATGATAAACACTGTAAGTACATTCTTGTAAGGCAGATCACACCACATGAGGCTTATGAGGGGGGGGGTGTTGTTAAAGGTTATGATTATTGGAGCAACAAAAATGACGGTTATATGTTTAATTATCATTTGCGGCTTGAGAAAGATTCATCAAACAGCATTAAAGCAATTGTATATGATTCGAAGAGTAAAGAATACGTGTTCACAAAACATTAACGAGAACCGAAATACCTACCTCGTGGATACAGAGTCATGGTTTAACAGATGCGTATTATTCAATTAATATCGCGTCTGGAGCGTGTAATGTATGGGTAAATAATAAGGATGAGAACTTTAGTATATAAATGTGGGAATGGTCTATACTATGATAGCAATAACGTAGGTGGCGTAACAGGTGGCAAGTGTCATCACCGCCACCACTAGGGTGCAATCAGCAGTACAGACAGCGGCAAAAGAAGCGGTACAAGAGATGACA
>BNVT01000126.1 GCA_025998295.1 Endomicrobiia bacterium | reverse complement strand
AGTAGGACTTAGACAAAATACATACAAACACACTAACCCTAAAAAAAGAGATCAAAGAAGCACTCGAGTGACAAAAGAAGATAAGAAGTTCAATCAAAGAAGCACTCGAGTGACAAAAGAAGATAAGAAGTTCATTCAAAGAAGCACTCGAGTGACAAAAGAAGATAAGGAGTTAAATAGGGAGATTTCATCAAAAAGGATTATAGTGGAAAATGTCAAAGTATTTGTTAAAAGGTTCAAAGATGATTATAGTGGAAAATATCAAAAGTATTTGTTAAAAGATTCAAAATAGTCTTAAAGAATAGATAAGTAATAGCAAAAGACCTTTTGGACTGCGATTTAACTCCAAGTTACAGTTATTTGTAATTCTAGAATTTAATACTTAAGGTTTGTAAGAGGTCTAGAGATAATTTAATCAGTTTGGTGCTTGAGAAGAGTGCAAGTAAAAGTATATTATTATGGAAAGATAGTTTGGTGCTTGACAAGCATGCAAGTAAATGCATATATTGTGGTAAAATAGGGTTGAATACTTGCAAAGAATATCAAAGGAAACATTATGAAAAAACAAAAGCTACAAACAAAAAAAAGGAGTATAACAATGAAACTAAAGCAATGTTTGAGCATATTTATTGCATTTAGTTTTGTTTTAAGTTCTTGCGATAAAAAGAACGCTGGACTTGTAAACAAAAGGACTATATGAAATCAGCTAATAAGTGTAGTATAGATATTTTGTTTTAAATTTTGTATAAAATCTAAGCAAGCTGTGCAAAGATTCATTAAGGAGTTCATTATGAAAAAAGTAATTTTGTTTACATCGTTTATTACATTGTTAAGTTTCTTGCTGTCTGCCTGTCCCGAAAATAAAAATAATTATAAAAAAATGTTTGAAAGAAAAGAAGACAAAACAGAACAAGAAAAAGAAAAACAAGAAGCACAAGCAAAACGAAATGAAGAAGAAAGATTAAGGAAGGAAGCAAAAGAAAAAGAAGATAGAGAAAGAGCAGAAGCAAAAGAAAAAGAAGATAGAGAAAGAGCAGAAGCAAAACGAAAAGAAGAAGAAGAAGAAGAAAAAAAAAGCTCAAGAAAGAGCCGACGATGAAAAAAAACGAAGAATAAAAGCCGTTCAAATTATTGAAGAATCTCACAAGCTATACAAAAAAGAAAAAGCAGACAAAGAAAAAGCAGGAGAGGTAAAACAAAAAACAGAACAAGAAGCACTGAAAGAAGAGCGGAACAAAAAGTGGTGCCAAGAACGGAAAGAAAATCGGGATACAGAGTGTGAAAATGCGTTGGAAGAGACAGAAAAAAGGCGGAAAAAAGTGAAGCAAGAGGTGGACGAAGAACAGAAAAAAAATCGGGAAGCACTGGAAAAAGAGCGGGAAGTGCTGCGGAAAGCAGAAGAAATGAGTATATGTGGCGTCTGCCGGCTTTATGAAAAGGAAGAAGATCTTATTAACATCAAAGATCATACACATACAGCATGCGAAAGTTGCAAACAACCATATCATACCGAGTGTATAAAAGAGTGGATGAAGGTAAGTAACACATGTCCCCAGTGCAGAAAAACAGGTACATTTGGAGCTCTCTCCAACCGTGCCGCCGCCGCCCTCAATGATAAGAAGAACGCCCTCGACGCCGTCAGTGATGCCATCGACGCCGTCAAGCAGCTCTTTTTCATTAGCGCCGTAGTAGTAGGCGAAGAAAAAGAAAGCTCCTGTAGCCTCTTTGGTACAATCAGCGAACGCTTTGCCAAAATCAGCAAAAGCTTTGGTGCAATCGAGGACAACCCTTTGGCTATTTCAGCAAAGGCTTTGGCGAAATCAGTGTCCACTTTGGCGGAATCAGCGCCGCCGCCCGCCTCCTTGACGAAATCAGTACCCGCTTTGGCGGAATCAGCGCTGCCCGCCTCCTTGGCGAAATCAGTACCCGCTTTGGCGAAATCAGTACCCGCTTTGGCGAAATCAGCGGCGACTTTGGCGAAATCAGCAACACCTTTGGTTATTTTAGCACCATCTTTAGAGATTGCAACAACCGCTACAGATGCGAAGAAAGAGAAGAAAGATTAAGAATAACAGAAGCAGAAAGAAAACAAGAAGAAGAAGAAGTGAAAGCAGAAGAAGAAAGATTAAGAATAACAGAAGCAGAAAGAAAACAAGAAGAAGAAGAAGAAGTGAAAGCAGAAGAAGAAAGATTAAGAATAGAACAGGAGGGGGAAGAACGGGGAGAAAAGAAGAGAAAGTGGTTTATAACAGCTGAAGAAGCGTTTAAGTAGATAATTCTTTAACGAATCTCCGCGCGCAGCTTGTTGTGTTGTGCGGAGGTTTGTTAAAATAGAAAGCTGTTTTTTTTTAGTAGATGATCTTGGAGACAAAAACAATAGACCTCCCGCACAGAAAGGTCTTTTATAATTACTATATCTGTCTTTAGAGACTATTTTAAACCTTTTAACAAATTGTTCCTTAAGAAACAAGTATAATCAAGGTGTGTAAGGGTGTTGGATATTGACACTCAATAGGGCTAAAAGCCCGTATG
>BNVT01000125.1 GCA_025998295.1 Endomicrobiia bacterium | reverse complement strand
GGAGCTTATATCATAAAAACTTACTTAAAAAAGTTTGCAGTATCTCTCATGTCATTTTTTATTATCACTGGAGCCTGCGGCTGTAAGAGTAATAACCAAATCACAAACATTGATTTCCATGATGTTTACGATGAAATAGCTCAGTTTGATGCTTACGCAAGGCATGGTAAGGCAACTGATCCTGTTCCTCTTATGCCAAAAGCTCGCATTGGCACTTTACCTAACGGACTTAAATACTACATTTTAAAAAACAACGAGCCCAAAGACAAAGCATATTTAAACCTTGTTGTAAACGCAGGGTCAATCTTAGAAAAAGATGACGAGCAAGGATTTGCTCATTTTGTAGAACAAATCGCTTTTAGCAGTACTAAAGGACTCTTGCAAGGCATTGACTCATCATCTGCTACTAAGAATTGCGTTAATTTCTCAAGTTCAAGCACTGGTTTTGATGAAACAATCTACAACTTTGAATTACCAATCCAAACAGGTAAAGACAAAGTAAAACGCATTCCGCAAAAAGCTATAAACATTCTTGACAATTTGACGCATGCGGTTACGTTTAGCCAAAAAGATATAGATGATCTAGAAGGCGTTATACTAGAAGAGAAAAGATCACAAAATGAAAGAAGCCATACTTTTGGACATGAAGGATTAGCAGATCAGAAAGTATATCCTATTTTGTGCAAAGGCTTGCCATATGCTAATCGTTATCCTGTAGTAACACAAGAAGTTACCAAAGCAGCAACCCCTTCAAAACTAAAAGACTTTTACAACAGATGGTATCGCACAGACAATATGGCTTTGGTGTTTGTTGGCGACTTTGACGATGCTGCGCTGGAGGCGTCACTAGCATCGCACTTTCATGCACCTTCCCCAAATACGCCTCTAGAACGTCCAATTTATGACTTATCGCTACCTGTAAAGGGACACATAGACGCAGAAATTATTACTTATCCTAAACAAAACTACATTAAAACTCACCTTTATTATAAGCGTCAGCCAAAACCAATTGTTGATAATATTGCATCATATCGCCAATATTTTTTAGATAGGCTTATTAACCGTATGCTTAGCAAGCGCTTTGAAAAAATATCTTCTAGATCGTCTGCTCCATATACGTACGCATGCCATAGACATATAAATCTTGCTAACTCATCACGGTTTTATGAGCTTAGCGTTTTATTAAAACAAGACAAAGTCGAAGAAGCAATTAAATCCCTTTTAGAAGAAAAAGAACGTATTTTACGTTACGACTGGACAGACTCTGAAGTTGAACTGGCAAAACTTTATGTTATGTCGTCTCTTGAGGAAGCCGTTGCACAAAAACGTCATGAATCTTCCTACAGCTATGCCTGCAGTTTTAGAGAACATTTCCTTGCAAGAAAAAGAAAAGCTGTAATTGCTGATCCAAATCGGAAACTAACAGCTGCAAAAAAGATGTTTCCTACAATTACCACCAAAGATTTGACAAATGCCGCAAGAGATTATTTTGCTGATGAGGATCTTACTGTGTTTGTACTGGCGTCTAGCAAAGACAAACTACCATCAAAAGAAAAGATAAAAACAATCGTCAAAGATGTAAAAAAATCAAATGTTTCGCCTCCAGTGCCTGAGGTTATTGACTATAAGCTTTTAAACAAAACACCTAAGCCCGGATCTATTTTAAAAGAAACGATAGACCAAGAGACAAAAGCCGTTATATTAGAGCTTAGTAACGGGGCAAAAGTTATATTAAAACAAATTGCAAAAAAAGACGATAAAGATAGTGGAATTAGTCTATGTGCACTTGCCAAAGGCGGAACAATGGCTGTTACTGACAAAGAAGACATCCCTTCTGCAAGATTTGCATCTGAAATGCTTTATTCATCCGGTATAGGGCCATATTCTTCTCATGAGACTGAAAATAAGCTTTTAGGTAAGCGAGTATCCCTTCAGGCCGACATCGACGCTTTTGAACGTTCCTTGCAAGGTTATTCTTCACTTAAAGACATTAAAACGCTCTTTGAGTTGATTTATCTTAGGTTTACTTATCGAAAGTTTGATACTGATAAAGTTAAAGACTCAGTTGAGTCTTACAAAAAAACAGGAGCTGATCAAAGTTGTGTTTCTTTAAGAGAGATTACTAAAGCTTTCTATGATGATAATCCACATTTTAATGTCTGTGGTTCAAATCAGCTCTCGCGTTTTGATTTCTTAGAAGCCACTTCTGCTTTTGTTCCTATTAAATATTTTAAAACATCAGATTATCCTAAAATAAGTCAAAAAACTGCTCTTGAGTTTGTAAAGAAATGTTTTAATCCTACTGATTTTACATTTGTTTTTGTTGGTGATGTTGATTTAGATTTACTTAAAGCATACATTAAAACTTATATTGCCTCTATTGCTCCATCAAAAACACTTACCAATCAAAACTTTGTACGTCCAAAACCTTTAAAAAAGGAAATTTGTACAGATGATGAATATAACACCGGGGTATACATGACTTGGGCTATAGATGAAAAATATTCTCTAAAACTGAAAGCAGCCTCAAAAGTATTTGAGAAATATAT
>BNVT01000124.1 GCA_025998295.1 Endomicrobiia bacterium | reverse complement strand
ATTCTTCTCATGACGTTTCTCCCGTTTGTCTTAATTTTTTTAATGTATTAGACCCATAGCACCACCGCAAGTTCAACCACCAGCACTAAAGAGTACTAAAGAGTATTTACAACTTTCCACGGCTTGTGTCAAATTTTGGCATCATAAATGTAGAATGACACCGAAAAAAAAGAATCAAAATATCCATATTTGGTAAAGAAAAGAAAAGAAAAGAGAGGATCTTTAAGGATAAGGAAATTCCTGTTAAATAAAATTCTGCTTTGAGTAGTTACAAAAAGAGTCACGTGTTAGTGAATAAAGAATTTTGCAAGAATTATTGTTTTTTCTTATGCTATGAGATTATGCAAAATTTGACTTTATCCCTTAAACAACATAGAATGAGCCCGTTATGTCAATGATTAAAATTAGTTCCGACAGATGCAAAGGTTGCAATTTATGTATCAAAGCTTGCCCTAAACAATGCATATCATTTTCAGAACAACTTAATAAAACCGGATATCATTGGGCTGTTTTAGAAAAAGCAGATGCTTGTGTGGGCTGCGGGTTTTGTTATTTGTTATGTCCTGATGTATGTATCGAGGTATATAGATGAAAAAACTTGTAAAAGGAAATATTGCTCTATGCGAGGGCGCAATTGCAGCAGGTCTTCAATGTTATTTTGGTTATCCGATAACACCTCAAAACGAGATTCCGTCTTATCTTTCAAGAAAAATGATTGAGCTGGGGAAAGTTTTTATTCAAGCTGAATCTGAAATTGCAGCGGCAAACATGGTTTTAGGTGCAGCTGTAACGGGAAAGAGAGCTATGACTTCTTCTTCTTCTCCCGGAATATCATTAAAACAAGAGGCAATTTCTTACATGGCAGGAATGGAAGTTCCTGCGCTTATAGTTAATGTACAAAGAGGTGGCCCGGGTCTTGGAAACATTGCAGGTTCGCAGTCTGACTATTTTCAAGCTGTAAAAGGCGGAGGACACGGAGATTACAAAGTAATTGTTACCTCGCCAAATTGTGTTCAGGAGATGTATGAAATGGCTTATAATGCTTTTGATTTAGCCGAGAACTACAGGACTCCAGTTATGATACTTGCAGATGGTATAGTAGGACAAATGATGGAGCCAGTGGATTTCAACAAGCCTGAGAAAAAAGATTTTGTTGAACAAGACTGGATTCTAAACGGTGCCAAAAACAGAGAATCCAGATCGATCAAATCTCTCCTTATGGAAGACGGTGCTTTAGAACAACATAATATTCAATTGCAGAAAAAATATAAAAAAATAACTGAAAATGAAGTTAGATATGAATCGTATCTCACAGAAGATGCCAACATTATCATGGTAGCTTATGGTATTTCTTCAAGAATAGCTAAATCCGCAGTAAAACTTGCAAGAAAGAATGGTATTAAAGCTGGATTGTTAAGACCAAAAACATTATGGCCATTTCCTTCTGATGCAATAAATTCTATTGCTAAACCTGATGTAAAATTTTTAGTTGTCGAGTTAAATCACGGTCAAATGCTTGAAGATGTAAAACTTGCAGTTAACGGCAAAACAAATATTAAATTTTTGGGCAAAGCAGGTGGTGGACTTGTTACAGAGCAGGGAATACTAAGAAAGTTACAGAATGAAATGTAGAAGTATTTTGTTGGGACAAAATATGGAAAAAATATTATCAAAGCCTAAAAGCTTAAAAGATACAGCTTTCTCTTATTGTCCCGGATGCGGACATGGCATAATCCACAGGCTTGTTGCAGAATGTATAGATGAACTAGACGTAAGAGAAAAGACTATTGCTGTCGCGCCTGTGGGATGTGCTGTGTTTGCCTACGATTATTTCAATTTTGACGTTACAGAAGCTCCTCATGGAAGGCCTCCCGCAGTTGCCACGGGTATAAAAAGAACGAATCCTGATAAATTTGTATTTACATATCAGGGTGATGGAGATATAGCTGCAATAGGAATGGCAGAAACTATACACGCTGCAAACAGAGGTGAGAATATAACAATAATATTTGTAAACAATGCAAATTATGGCATGACGGGTGGGCAAATGGCGCCTACAACATTACTTGGGCAAGTAACAGAAACCACCCCTTTTGGAAGAGATCCTAAAAGAGAGGGCTATCCTATAAAACTTTGTGAGCTTCTTTCAACATTAGAGGGAACTACATATCTGGAGAGAGTCGCAGTATATAACCCTCAAAACGTAATAAATGCAAAGAAAGCGATAAAAAAAGCTTTTCAATACCAAATCAACAGCAAAGGATTTTCGTTGGTTGAAGTTATATCGAACTGTCCTGTTGATTGGGGCATGACTCCTCTTGATTCTATAAAATGGGTCGAAGAAACATTCATCAAATCTTTCCCTATTGGCGTAATTAAAGATAAATTAATCTAATGGAACCCTCTAAGAACCTTCTAAAACTTTACAAAAAATACAAAGCAAAAAATGCATCATATCATGTAGAAGAAGATTCTCAAGCTCAAATATAGTTTGGTGGTGATGTATTACAAAGAGGAAGGGGTAGAGCAAAATTATAAAGAAGCAATTAACTGATTTA
>BNVT01000123.1 GCA_025998295.1 Endomicrobiia bacterium | reverse complement strand
ACAAGACACTATATCAAAATAAACTCTCTAAGCTAGAAATTATATCACTTCACTTAAAAATATTATATAGCAGCTTGGCAAGTTGTATCGATAACATTTTATATTTTTTTTGTAGTAATTCCCATGATACAATCATCTTCATCTTTGTTAAATTCATACTTAACTGGTGCCATAGTCCTTCCATCACTTAGTATATAATTCTTAAAATCCTCACTTTCTGTAATTTTCTCAAATTGTTTTTTTCTACTGGCCTTAAAATTATGCCATTTTGCATCGTTTAAATACAGCGATTTTATTAAAGTCATTAGACTAGCGTCAAAATGACCTACTTTTATTAAGCTTTTTTCTATGTGATTTATTAACAAGAACATTAATGTATTGTTAATTTTACACAAAGTTTTATTTCTACGTACTGTTTGCTTTTCCATGAGCATATTGCTGTACAAAGGTGAAAATTCTACCCTAATAGCCGTGGGTATATTATTATTCTTATATTCTGTAAATATAGCTGTTTGTAAAAACTTATACGTTCTACTTTTTACTTCTCCTTCAAATTCAGAAAAATCAAAATAGAAAGGAGTATTTTCTAAGTTACTAACGGCTCTCTTAATTTTTGTATATTGTCTTCCACCTAAATCGTATAAATTTTATATCCTAATATATTGGCAAGTTTCTTAACTGATACATTGCAGAAACAAATTTTAATATTATTATCGTATTTCATGTACCAAGATCCATATTCTTCCCACGCTGAAGTTAATGCATATAAAACGCGGTGATCAAAAGTATTTAACATTCCTCTTGCTTTATCATTTTTAAATGCCTTGCCTTTTATGAGTGTTACATATTTTTTTGCCTTGTTGTATTGATGGGTAAGACATTAACAATACTTCTTCAGTCTTTTTTGAACTTATTGTTTGTGAAAAGAAACAATTGTCTGTTAATATTAAAACTTTTAAAAGTTGATTAATCTCTCTTGCTGGTGTCAGCGATTTTTCAATATATTGTACATTCGCATTTTTATCTATTTCTTCTGATGCCTTATAAATCTCAACGAGTTTCAATATGTTAGTTTTTTTATCACCAATTGTTTTTGTAGGTTTGTTAACTATTTTAAAAGAAGGTCTTTTTATACCTGCAAGGTCATATTTAAGTAGGCTGATAAAATATTTTATTGGAGACTTTTTGATCTTTCCTTCTTTTACCTTTAACTTCGTATCTGTAAGTGATCCTCTAACACAATCTTCCCCTAATAGTTTGATTGCCATAGTGAAGTACTTATCGCTATGATTGTCTTTAAAGTAATCTTTGATTTCTGTTAGTAAATATTCTTCGCTTTCAGTTAATTCATAGGCTTCCATCTAGCCCTCCTTTTTTTGTTTTTGTCTTTTGTTTTATTGAAAAATTTTCGCAAGAAAATCGTTTTTGCTCTTAACGTTATTCTATAAAAAATTTAAAATTTTAAAAATATAAACAAACGTCGTCTATAAAACTTATTGGATTTAGTTATAGATAGCCTCTTAAATTCACACAAAGGGACGGGTATTTTATACAAAGGTTTTAACTATAGTTGATATTATTTCTTTTATCAGTCTTCAAAATGTTAATTAGATGTTTTAATAATGATCGCATGATTGGTCTTGTTTTTAGTACTTTTTTATGAATTATGTTGTCTGGCAAAGGCGCTCCGATTCCAATAGATGGCATCATTCCCACAGATAGCAGCATTATAGCAATAGTCAATGCGAAACCGCAGGATAACAGCGGAAAACAAAAAGACGATTCAGGTGATGGCAAAGGCGCTCCGATTCCAATAGATGGCATCATTCCTAATAATACAAGCAATAATATAGATAAAGTCAAAGGGAATCCTCAAGATAACAGCAAAAAACAAAAAGACAAATCAGGTGATGACAAAGACAAATCCAAAGGTTCAGAAAGCTCATCAGGGCCACCAGAAATTACACTAAGCAACTTAAAAACTCTTAAAATATATACTGACAGCCAACAAAATTGTTACTATACAATCAATGGTTCTAAACCATGGATGCTCAATGGATATACTAGATATGCTTCATTTTGGGAGCTACATTCTTTAGATATGGAATTTTTGAAAGATGGTTTATTGTTCATAACCATCAATAGAGAAGACAACAACTTTGAAGGTGATACTATTCATGTTGCCATATCGGAGATTACAAATGTAGATGGGGAGTTGTCTCGTAGGCAGCCGCTTAAAAATGGCAAACTAAAATTTGTCAAGACCCACGCCAAAGGCCTTAATAACAGTGATGAATGGGCGTATGTTGAGGATTCTGCATCACCACCGTCGATAATACCACGAATTAATTATTATAATCCATTTACTTTTGGTCCACCACCAAGCACAACACCAACACAGTCAGATGTATCATCATCGTCCTCATCATCATCGTCCTCTTCACTTGAACAACTATCATTTGAAGATTTTTTAAAAATGGATGTTACAAACAGTCATACAGAGTGCAATAACATTATCCAAATTGCACGAAATCTTATGAAAGATCCTGCATTATGTGATA
>BNVT01000122.1 GCA_025998295.1 Endomicrobiia bacterium | reverse complement strand
AATTGTCCCTTAAGAAACAAGTATAATCAAGGTGTATAAGGGTGTTGGATATTGACACTCAATAGGGCTAAAAGCCCGTATGTATACTATGAATTTTTCACTAAATCCTCATCATCTGATGAAATCTACCTATTTAACTCCTTATCTTCTTTTGTCAGCTTTTGAGTGCTTCTTTGATTGAACTCCTTATCTTCTTTTGTCAGCTTTTGAGTGCTTCTTTGATCTCTTTTTTTAGGGTTAGTGTGTTTGTATGTATTTTGCCTAAGTCTGATAATATGTTCGGGTATTGCCCTAAAGTATTCAAACATTATCTTTACTATCTTTTCTATACTCAATTTTCTCTTTGCTTACCTACTTGTCCTATCTTTTCTTCTCTCCTTGCTATCCTTGACTCTTTTATCAAATGCTTTCTTTACTCCCATTAATACTAAATACATTACATCTGACCTAACTGCTTTCTTTTTTGTTTCATAGTACTTCTATTGTACTTTTGTATGTTTTATATGTTAGCTATGCAAGGGGTTTAATGGTTCATTACATTAGCTATGCTAATACCTCGTATGCTCAATGCATCAATGTTGGCCTGATTATAGCTGATTAACTATAGTAATATCAAGTTTTTCTCCTTCAACTTTTAATCATTTCTGATAAAAACTAAACAATGCTAAAATACAATTTTACACAAAGGTTGCTTTGGCAGTCCCTAACATTGTGCATAACATCGAAAAAAAATGTATAATGCACATGCCAGTGGATATTATGGATAACTCCGTAACCTTATTAACATAATTATGAGTGTTAGCTTTTTTTAAATTTTGCTCAATAAATATAAATTTTTAAAGTTAACAACAACTTATCAACAATATACATAACACTATTATTATAGGTATGTCTTTCGATAAAATTAGAGAGGATATAAATGAAAGTATTTTGTGGAAAAGAAGAATTAATGAAAGGGATACAGACCATATCTCCTATAGCATCATCTAAAAGCACACTCCCTGTGTTGTCTAATTTTCTATTCGAAGCAAAAAGAAATAAAATAAAACTTTCTTCTACAGATCTTGAAATAGCCATACAATGTTATATTAAAGGTGAAATTGTAGAAGAAGGAGGAATTACAATACCTATCAAGAGATCTGCAGATATCATCAAAGAGTTATCAACAGAAAAAGAAATAGAGATTAAAGCAAATGAAACGAACCAAATAAACATAACGTCAGGTAAATCGAAATTTAATTTTATGGGTATTTCGCAAACAGAATACCCTGTAATACCTGAATTTCCTAAAGAAAATAATTTCACTATCAAAAGAGAGCTTTTTGCTTCAATGCTTAAAAAGACAATTTTTGCTGTATCTAAAGACTCTCAGAGATATGTTTTAAACGGCGTATATCTTGTTGTGGAAGATAATAACCTTAAAATAATAGCCACAGACGGCAGAAGACTGGCTTACATTGTTACGGACGAAATAGATACCGTAATAAAAGGTAAATCTATAATTCCTACAAAAGCTATAAACGATATACTCAGGCTTCTTACATCTGATGTAAAAACAGAAACCATAAAAATAGGTATTACAGATAATCGAATAGCTTTAGGTATTGAAGAAATAACATTTCTTTCAACTCTTATAGAAGGTATTTTTCCTAATTATGAGCAGGTAATACCTAAAACGTTAGAATCTAAAGTAAAATTAAACGTAAAAGAGACACTTGTAGCAGTAAAACAGATGGCCCTTTTAACAAGCGATAAACTCTCATCAGACAGATCGACAGCAGTTAAGTTCTATTTTAATTCAAATCTCTTAAGAATTTCTGCCTCAGCCGCAGGTATTGGTTCAGGCGAGGTTGAACTTGAAACAGATTATGAAGGCGAATCTGTAGAAATTAACTTTAATCCTAATTTTATAAAAGAAGTTTTACAAAATATTGATGAAGAGTTTGCAATACTTGAATTTAAAGATTCTTTAAATCCTGCGGTAATAGTCCCCAAAACAAATAAAAACTACCTTTGTGTAGTAATGCCTATGAGGGTTTAATTATGGTCTGGACTCAAGCTGCGGAAACAATCGATTTATTAAGGAAACGGCTTGGCATGTATGAAGAGTTTTTCATTGTACAAAAAGCTTGGAAAAGAGAAGTTGGTATAGACGGTGTTGAAATAGCTGGCTATAAAAACGGTGTTATTTTTACAAAAACCTTAAGTTCAGTTGCAAATTATGAACTTACGGTACGTAAAAAAGAGATAATAAAAAAATTAAATCAGTATATTGGCAGTCCAAAAATAAAAAATATAAAAATAAAAATAGAATAACGTTTTATAATAAGCTAACTTCTGTATTGAAATCTCTAGCTACTTACGCTACCACGACTTGCAAACATCGCACAAGTCTGGCAAAGGCAACTGCGAGATTGACTTTGTCCTATAGAATGGCTGTTCCTTGCACCTTGCATTAACTTGCAAAGACTCACGCGACTCAAAAGATATTCAAGAGTAAACCTAAATAACAAAACAATCAAATGTTGTGTTTTAGTCTGTTTGTCTTTGTTTTTATAAAAGTCCAATATGTTGTAGTATTTTACAACAAGTTGAAA
>BNVT01000121.1 GCA_025998295.1 Endomicrobiia bacterium | reverse complement strand
AACTTTCCATGGACGTAAATCTTTCATGCAATCCTAAAAGAGCTGAAGAACGCATATCTGCAATTTTTAAAGATATCCAAAACATAGCAGAAGGAAATATTGACGCAGAAATTCTTGCAAAGGCTAAGGGAGCTGTGCAAGAATTACATAAAAAAATAAAGGATTATTCGAATGGCTATATATACTGCTAGTTATGCTTGTTCAGCTGTATTGCATAATAGCCCGTTAAGTGAATTTGATAATTTTCCTTTTGCTTGCCAGGTAATATCCAAACAAGATTTATAGATACTGCGGCGCAACTATTAAAAGGTAAGTATTATCAGCTGATTTTACATCCTAAAAAACATAAAACTACAAAGTAACCTATGCAAATACTACTAAAAAACTAACTCAAAGTATCACAAAACAGTATAACAAAATATAACCCGAAGGTTCATTATACGCGTACGCACGCATTTTTATTACATTTTAACGGAGGCTCATAGACGCCACCTTTGGTGTCATCAGGCAATATAATATTTGTTGTCTAATTGTTATAGCATAAAATAGACCTCCTACACAACTAATATATAAAAGTACAATAGAAGTACTATGAAACAAAAAAGAAAGCAGTTAGGTCATATGTAATGGATTTAGTATTAATGGGAGTAAAGAAAGCATTTGATAAAGCAAAGAATAGTAAGGAGAAAAAAAGAAAAGGAGAAAGGCAGGAGATGAGCTTGGTGTAAAATCTTCTGTTTCCTGTCTCTGACCAGCATCCCAAAAAGTGGGGCTGGTATCTTTTTGTAGACAAACTTATAAAAATCCTTATTTCTCAATTACAACTGCAAAATGTATCAAAATACAAAAAACAGGAATTATCACGGGAAACATATAGAATTTTAATTCTATAAACAATTCAGATCAATCCGCTTTTTTAGAAAAATATAAAGAATTTAAAACATTTTTCCACGGGCATTATATACCGACCGCTAACCCACTTGCATGTGCTGCGGTAAATTCAGTTGTTTGATATATCGCAACAAGATACAATTTTGCAGAAACTACAACCTAAGATAAAACACATAGAAAGAGACTTACGAAATTGTCCAAACATAATAAAGTAGAAAATATAAGACATTGCGGTGTGATGATTGGAATAGAAATCGTTGAAGACAAAAAACATGCAAATCCTATGATTACAAACTAAAAACAGGAGCAAAAATCTTCATCAAAATAAGAAACGCTAGTCATAATAAGAATACTCAACGATATTTATTATTGTTATGCTTTTGCCGCTTACAATAACCAACCAAGAAATATCAAGACAACTGGCTCAATTAAAGCGGAATTAAACAATTTATGATATGCGTATAAAATTTTAAAGGTCTCTCTAAGATCCATAGTCTTTACGGGCTTTCATATTTACCTGCTGACCTGTCTTGTTGGTATTTCGCCCGTAAAAATAACACCTGTACCAAAAAACAAAGATATGACAACAGTCTTTTGTTAGAGTTTTTAGAGAGACTTTTGACAACGAGCATAGATGACTACAGCATATTATTGCTTTAAGGCAAAGATTTATAGCAACACAGAGTAGTTTTTAAGCATATAAAATCATTAAAAAGAATATCTAGACATCACAAGTTTTCATTTAGTTACTACGTGGATAACCACAGCATAACTACCATCTGACACATCCATTTTCAGATATACATCAGGGCAAGATGAGAATTTGTTACACATCATCGGATCATTTGTGGAATCCAGCTTTATCTGGAACCCATTCATCGGGATTGATTTCTGACCTTACGAACGTTGCTTGCGCTGTTATATCAGAAGCAAAAGCTAAAAAATTAAACTCGTCAAAATCAAGCGTCATCTTACGACGTAAAGACACCTTCAGGCTTGGGCTGTAGATGGCGTCGGTATGGTTATTGACGTATATACAAATTGGACCTCTTGATATATCTGCTGGTAATACGTCGATGCCGTCGGTTATCCAATCGTTCATATCATTATTGCAACTCCTAAGTGCGATTTTTCTTCCATGGGTGCTATCGGTTTCATAGGAGCAATTTTTGCCATTAATATACAACTTTAAAGTATTCCAATTTCCTTCTGTAATGAATGTGCATGTTGGGCTTGGCAAGGACGATGGCATATCTGGCCCACCTGACGATGATGAACTAGATGAAGATGCAACTGCACCTGCTGCACCATGCAGCACCATATGATGTGCGTTAGTGTTGCTCTGTACAGGGTTGTAGTGCGGCTGGGACGGCTGAGCATTCTGCTGCCGCCATTGTTGCGGTGGCATTGGCTGTGGACCACCATGCCCTTGCGGGTGCGTGGAGAACGGAGTGAAAAATAGACCACCCTGCCCTTGCGGCTGTGGCGGACTACCCAAGTTTACACCGGCATTGTTCGCTATATGCTGTGCGTTAGTGTTGCTCTGTACAGGGTTGTAGTGCGGCTGGGACGGCTGAGCATTCTGCCGCCATTGCGGTGGTGGCATTAGCTGTGGACCACCATGCCCTTGCGGGTGCGTGGAGAACGGAGTGAAAAATAGACCACCCTGCCCTTGCGGCTGTGGCGGACTACCCAAGTTTACACCGGCATTGTTCGCTATATGCTGTGCGTTAGT
>BNVT01000120.1 GCA_025998295.1 Endomicrobiia bacterium | reverse complement strand
CTCTCCTTGCTATCCTTGACTCTTTTATCAAATGCTTTCTTTACTCCCATTAATACTAAATCCATTACATCTGACCTAACTGCTTTCTTTTTTGTTTCATAGTACTTCTATTGTACTTTTGTATGTTAGTTGTGTAGGAGGTCTATTGATTTTTTAATGTGCTTTTAAAATATTCTTGCTGTGTTTTTCGTATCAGTTTTTTAAGCAAAAATTTAATCGAAATTATCAACAGATTAAATTTTAAGCTCTTTTACTATTCTTTCCAAATCATCTAAAGAGTAGTAATAAACTTCTATTTTACCTTTCTTACTTGTACCTATAATATTTGTTTTTGTACCCAATTTTCTTTGGATTTCTTCTTTTAAATGTACAAGTTCTACATCCTGTTTTTTCTGTTTACCGGATTTTTTTTGATGGTTTAGATTGGAAGCAATTTTTTCTACAGCTCTTACTGAAAGTTTTTCATTCAATATTTGATGTGCAATTGCTCTTATCTTGCTAGCATCTTCTATGCCGGCAAGCATTCTTCCATGCCCCGATGTAATTTTCCCCTCTGTTATTAACATCTGTACATCTTCGGGTAACGATAAAAGTCTTAGCGTGTTTGAAATTACGGATCTCTCTTTTCCCACGGCTTCAGATATTTGCTCGTGGGTATGTCCAAACTCTTCTATAAGTCTTTTAAAAGCTTGTGCTTCTTCTATTGGGTCTAAATCTTCTCTTTGAATATTTTCAATCAACGCTAAGTCAAATCTCTGCTTATCATCTGCAGATTGCTTTACTATAGCTTTTATATCTTTTTTTCCTGCAAGTTTAGAGGCTCTGTATCTTCTTTCACCCGCAATAATTTCATATTCCCTGGGAATTATTGAAGCAACTACTAAAATCGGTTGGATTAAGCCGTGTTTCTCTATTGAATCCGCAAGTTCTTGAAGTTTTTCTGCATTAAATTTATTTCTAGGTTGAAATTTATTAGGTCTAATTTTATTTAATGGTATTGTTACAACTACTTCGTCTATTGTTGTTTTATTTAATCCTAATGTTGGCATTAATGATTCTAATCCTCTACCCAATGCTTTCTTTTGCATATTCTACTCTCCTGTATATATTATCTCCTATATAAATCACATTTTCATATGAATCAAGTCGCCAAGTTGTAATGACTTCAACTAGATTTATCTTCTATCTCGTCTATTATTTTTACTTCTTCTTGCCTAGAAAGAAATTCTTTTGCAAAATCCATATATGCTTGAGTTCCCTTTCCCAACGGATCATGCATTAAAACAGGTTTGCCAAAACTCGGCGCTTCGGCAAGTTTTATTGTCCTTGGTATTTTTGTTTCGTAAACTTTATCCTTAAAAAAATTTTTAACTTCTGTAACAACCTGTTCTGCAAGATTAGTCCTTGAATCAAACATTGTAAACAAAACGCCTTCTAATTCTAAATCATAGTCTTGCATGAGAGCAAAAATAGTTTTTGAAAGTTGTCCCAAACCTTGAAGCGCAAAAAACTCACACTGCATAGGTATTAAAACAGTATTAGCTGCAACTAAAGAATTTATTGTAAGTAATCCAAGAGACGGAGGACAATCTATAATGATGTACCTATATACTTTTTGAAATTTTTCTAATGCAAATTTTAATTTTCTCTCTCTATCCTCCATATTAACCAAATCTACTTCTGCGCCACTAAGATCCGTAGTCGCAGGCGCAACATCAAGGCAACCGATAACAGTATCTTGTAAGATATCTTTGAGAGCAATTCCATCTATTAAAACATTGTATATTGTTTTTTCTAAAGTATTTCTGTCAATTCCTAGGCCACTTGTTGTATTACTTTGTGGATCCATATCAACTAGCAAACATTTCTGCCCAATGCTTGCTAAACTTGCCGCCAAATTAATTGCTGTTGTAGTTTTGCCTACTCCACCTTTTTGATTGGCAACCGCAACGATCTTACTCATTTAATGCTCCGTTTGTGTTATAGTTAACTAATTCTACATCGGTTGGTCATAGGATAAGTATACTTAAATTTTCAATGTTTCACGTGAAACACAAACAATTTGTTATCATGGTTTATGAAAGCCAAAGGTTTAAAGAATTCATCTTTAGGGGCAATTAAGGGTGTATGATCCTCTTGAAATCGTTTCATTATTTAGTTTACCCTTGAATACCTTCCAAATCGTTGTAACGAGGCTGTGAAGCAAATTCAAAAGACAAAGTTACAACGCTCAAAGTATTTTAAATTTAGACGATGCTTGCAGCGACTTGCGTAGAGTTTTACGTACGCAAGTCGCTGCGTAACGAAATATAAACTCAAAACTCAAAAGACACAAGTACTTTGAACTTCTTGCTAAGCAAACTTTAAGCAAAGTTTGCTTTTAATGGTTACTCTATTTTCCTTATTCACAAACATTTTGAAAAAACGTCTAATAAATACCCCAACAGGCTGCGCCTGCCACCCCTTTTTAGAAAAAGGGGAATTACTAAAACAAACAAGGGTCTTACAAAGCAAAAATTCAAAAAGACAAGTTCAACTAAAACGTATATTTAACCTTCAATGTCCCTCCAACACCGCTTCTTTTGCCAATATAGCCTTGTCCACTGAAGTCTACATCCAATTTCCATATTCTTGTACTTGCTCCT
>BNVT01000119.1 GCA_025998295.1 Endomicrobiia bacterium | reverse complement strand
ATACATTAGTTTTAGTCTCATTATTACGCCTATCACTTTCCAAATATGTAGATTTTTTACTTACGACTTTAGATGCCAATTTAATCAGTGTATCTGTTGATCTAGCTTTTTTGCTTCTATCACTAATAACTTCAGTGCATGAATGTGTTGTGATTTTTTGATTTTTCAAGTTTTCATAGATAACCGTAGACCATGCCAAAACTCCTTGACGAGTTTGATGTGAACGGAACCTGTTTGAATTGCTGGGCACTTGAAGAGATTGATTACGATTAGCATGCTGATTTCGATGACCCACTGGTAAGGAAGTGGTTTGAGATGTTACATTTGATTGCGAATCTGAACTTCCACGAATTAATGACCATAATGATTTATTACGCTCTTTTTTTTCTGCAGCCGACTTCCGGTTTTCCTGTTGTAATTTATCAATCAGCACAAGGGACGACTGGGGTGAGACATGAGGGAAGTTGAAGTGTGAGCTATATGTCGGTTGCTGCCTGCTCATGAAACTTGAGTCCATTCCCCATTTCCTCAATAGATCCATTTCTACTGGTCTTGACGCATTCCCCGAAAAGTTTTGTAAAAATAAATGTGCTGACCATGATGAGTTATTTGAGAGGCTTGATGTAAGTGGACTTGCTGAGCTTGACGAGCTACTTAAGAAGTTCGATGAAGAACGATCTGCTAAGATATTTGAAACTGACGAGTCCCCCAAATATCTCGGTATAAATGGATTTGTCGAGACTGGCTGTCTCCTCTGTAAGACCGAGTTCATTAGTTTGAGTGATGATGAATAAATTTCTTGTAGTGTGTCCTGTACTGGATCATGAGAAAGGAACTCTTCTATGGGTGACAATGTATTTGAGGAGTCCGACTCTACAACAGAGACGCTTTGGTTGTTACTACATACTCCCGAATCAGAGATGCGGAAACTACTACTCCCTTGAGCTAAAGCTGGGGAGAAAATAATTATACAAAATAAACTATATAATACTTTCACTAGTTTTTTCAATGGATTCTCCTTTTCATTTGTATCCTGCCCTCCATAAAAGGTCATGTTAATCTTTAGTACATAACCTAAACTTCAAGAACACATATATGGTACTTAATTTTTTGTATTAAATCAACTTTTGTGGAATTTTTTAAGTTTTCTAAAAAATATTGACTTTAAAACTTCTATATATTTCTTTGCTATAGCAGATGTCTTATGTAGTCTAATATCATTCTTTCACCATCCCGACTTCAAATGCAAACAATTTTTATGGACTGTTTATTTCATTACACAAGTTAGCTGCATCGGGATGATATCAGTAATTAACTGGAATATCAAGTAAAGCATAATTATACTTTTAGCATTTGAGTTTTTAACTCTGACTAATGCTAGGATTTAGTGTTTTACAAAAACTCTAGCAAGTCTATTATTACTTTTTAGTTTTGTATGACGTTAGTTTCTAGACAAGATATATTGAAAAGGTTTTATGACGAAAGCCAAATCTTTAAGCCCATGTTTTCAAGGGCAACCTTTTTATTAATGTGATAGCTTATATTATAATGTCTAAATGTCTAGAACCTAATAAATTCGATGCACTAACAAGCCCCTGCTCTACTTACTAGCATTGTTTTGATTTTAGTGGTGAAAACATCTAGCCACAAAAACGGTGAAACTGTCTACTTTTAATAATTTCTGTCGACGCAGTTTTGGCCTCATCAATTCCTTGCTCTGCTGCTTTTTTAAACCAGTAAAAAGCTTTTTTGTAATCTTGTTCTATTCCTTCTCCTTTGGAATACATCGCCCCCAAGTGAAATTGAGCGTTAGCATTTTCGTGTTCTGCTGCTTTTTTAAACCAGTAAAAAGCTTTTTTGTAATCTTGTTTTACTCTTTCTCCGTTGTAATACATCTCACCTAAGTCATATTGAGCCTCGGCATCTCCTTGTTCTGCATTTATTTTGATCTGATCGCTTGTTTTTTTATCAATTTCTACTTCGGTTCCTTGCTTGATATCAGATATACCCAAACAAACATTTGCGCATAGTGGCATTGCTAGTATTGCTAACATACTCCGTACTCTTTTGTGGTTGTCTAGGAACTTTACTTTTATCACCCTTCTTCTCCTTGATATAAAACGACTTTAGCTAAATTGCTTCTTGTTATGTCTACAATCTAATAGACAATAAGTTAAACAATTTTTTTAATGCTGGCAGTATAGCATATCCAATGTTAAATCATAGGACATCTAATAATTTAATTAGACCTTTTGCATGGCAGCATGTAAAATTACATAGAAGTCTCTCACACTATTATCGTTGCACATGTTACTTGCAATTTTAATTGCCACTATTACCTTCTTTTTCTTTTCTTCTTTTTTTAAAGCACATTCACTGTTTTTTTAAGTTTTTGTACTGATTCCCAACATAATCACTGCTAATTCTACTTCTAGTTCTTTGTTCAATAATACCTATTGCCAGTTAGTACATATTCCCCGCCACTCATCAATACTTTTTCTTAAATACCCTATGCTATATCCACAACTTTTCACTAATATTATAACTGTCTTAAGGTCTAATAATATGTTTTAGGTATTGTCCTAAAGTATTCAACCATCATCTTTACCAACTTTTGTGTACCCATTTTTTGTTTTACTCATCTATTTACCTATTTTTTCCTTGGTATCCTTGACTCTTTTATCAAATGTCATTTCTTTATCCTATTAATAAAACTCATTCCATCAGACCACATTCTTTCTTA
>BNVT01000118.1 GCA_025998295.1 Endomicrobiia bacterium | reverse complement strand
AATTCCAAATATAGCTTTTCTATGCTTTTTTGGGCGTTACAAAATGATAGTGTATCTTAAGTCTGTACTATGCTGTCCTTCTTTTTGAGCGTTTCCATAGCCTAATTATACTACCTTAAGCGGTTTGTTGCACGGCCTCTTGCTTGCGAGGCAATAGTTCAACAATTAACTAGCTTAAAAATCAAACCTCTTTTTTATAACCGACCTTAGTTTGAGTTTGTTTAAAAACTCTTGCCACACCACTGTTGTCCTTATTTACATACCTGCTATTACATCTAAAACTTTTTGAGACAAATCAAGATAATCCTTTTTAGTAAATTCTTTTGGAGGATATATGGGTTTGCCATACTTTATTTTTATCTGCTTAAATTTTAACATAGCATTTGTGTTTTCTATTTTTACAGGAATCAATGGAACTTGAGCGTTACATGCAACCATTCCTGCACCAGACATTGCTTTACCTATTTTTCCATCTCTTGAACGAGTACCCTCCGGAAACATTAAAAGCAAACGACCTTTTTTCAACAATGAAAATGCATGTCGTATTGCCGCTATATCCCGAAAACCTCTTTCAACGGGAAAAGCATTTGTCTGGCCAATTGCCCACCCAAATACCGGAACATCAAACAACTCTTTTTTAGCCATAAAATAAAGAGGACGTTTCATTGAGGACCCTGTTAAAGGAGGATCAAAAAAACTTATATGATTTGGAGAAATAATCGCCCCCTCTGACTGAGGAATATTTTCAACTCCTTCAATATGCCATCTGTAAAACAAACAAAACATTATCCTAAACATTTGTTTGCCAAACAAAAATAAAATTGACGACTTCTCATCTATCTGCATACACTTCTTAAAACCTCATAAAATCCCGGAAAAGATATGTCGACGCAATGAGAATCTTTAATTATGGTCTCTCCTTCTGTAATTAGAGAAGCTATGGCCAAAGTCATCGCAATTCTGTGATCTTCAAAACTATCAAGCATAGTTCCTGTAAAATTAACCCCTTCTGTACCATTTACTATAAATCCGTCTTCAAGAGCTTCAACCTGAGCGCCAAGTTTTGTAAACTGACTGGCAATAGCAGCTATCCTGTCGCTTTCTTTTACCCTAAGCTCTTTAGCTCCTGAAATCTTTGTAACTCCCTGCGCTTGTGTTGCAATAAGAACAAAAATAGGTATTTCGTCAACCATTCTTGGAACAAGAAAAGCGTCAATATTTACAGCTTTAAGTTTAGAATATTTTACAGCTATGTCGCATACGGGCTCCTGAGAAACTTCTCTGATATTGGTTAAAGTAATATCAGCACCCATTTGCCCTAAAACCTCAAGCAATCCGTTTCTTGTAGGATTTATCCCAACATTTTTTATTGTTAAATGTGATCCAGGAACGATCAATGCTGCTGCAATAAAAAATGCCGCTGATGAAATATCTCCCGGTACAACAGTATCTTGAGCAATAAGCCTTTCTGCAGGATAGATTGTAACAGAATTTCTATCAATTTTGATATCGGCACCAAAAGCTTTTAACATTCTCTCGCTGTGATCTCTTGATTTGACGGGTTCAGAATAAACCGTTGCTCCATCGGCATACAATCCTGCAAACATAACTGCGGATTTTACCTGTCCTGTTGATTTATTGTTACTGTAATTTATTGCTCTAAGATTAGGATTTCCCTTTATTACTAAAGGCAGCAATCCGTTTGACAAGGTTATCCGCGCACCCATTTTTGACAACGGATGTATTATCCTCTGCATAGGCCTTCTTGAAAGACTATCATCACCGGTTATAACTGTTTCAAAATCCTGCCCTGCAAGAATTCCTGAAATAAGTCTTGTTGTTGTCCCAGAATTGCCGGCATAAATATTATATCTGCCTACTTGGGGTTTTATAAGATTTAACCCCCCGCCCTTTATATACAGATCACCCTGATCAATTTTAATATCAACACCCATTCGGCAAAACGCGTCAATTGTCCTGTTGCAATCATCGGAAGGCAAATAATTTTTAACGACTGAATCGCCTACGGCAATAGATGCCAGCATAACAGCTCTATGCGTTATAGACTTATCCGCTGGAACTTCAATCACACCTGAAATAGAATTAATCTTTCTAAGTTTTATGTACATGTATTTTATTTTTGTGTCTTTAAAATTTCTTGTTTAATTTTTTGTTTGTTTTTCAAACTTTTCTTAAAAGAAGTAAGCTCCTTTATAAATTCATCCAAATATTTTTCAATATTTTCACTGTTTAGGGCAAAAATAGGTGCCCACATGTCTGCACTTGAAACTGCAACTCTCGTTATGCTTTTAAAAGATCCTGCTGTAAGAGTAGCAATTTGTGGATTTTTTTGCTTTATTTTTTTATAAGATTTACTTAACAAAAAGGCGATGACATGAGGTAAATGGCTTGTAAATGCAATCAGTGCATCGTGCTTTTTTGCAGAAATCTTTGTAATATCTGCTCCGGTATCTTTCCACATTTTTACTATAAGATTTTCTTTTTTTGTTAATTGCTTTAATTCTGACGTTATAATAACTTTTGTGTTCCTAAACATATCTGCGTCAGCAGAAGATATTCCATTTCTTTCTCTTCCAGCCATTGGATGAGAACCAATAAAAGAAATAAAGCCACTCTCTTTGGCAAAAGCTTTTATGTCCTTCTCAATAGAATATTTCACGCTACCCGTATCCGTAATTGCTGTGTTTTTCCCAACAATTTCTACAAGTTCTTTGTATATCGGC
>BNVT01000117.1 GCA_025998295.1 Endomicrobiia bacterium | reverse complement strand
TTAGATATGCGTTCATTAGGTTTTACAAAATCATCCCAATCGTACCGTATATCTGCATAAAGTTCATCAAAAAATGGATTAAGATAAACACCACATATAGGCTCTCGGTCGGTGGAATAAAGAACAAAATTTATATATGCCTCTAGTACCTTTGATGCTACCTTTAATTTTTGTGAATATTCTTCATCTATAACCCAAGACATGCATATTACCCCAGTTACAAATTTATTATCTGTATAAATTTCTTGTTTTGAAGGTTTGGGGCGTGTAAATTTTTGATTGTTAAGTGTTTCTGATCTAATAATAGAGGCGATATATTTTTTAATGTATGTTTTGAATGTTTTAATATCAATATCACCAACAAAAACAAATGTAAAATCAGCTGGATTAAAGCATTTTTTTAAAAATTCAATCGTGCGCTCGGGGGTTATTTTGGAACAATCTGATCTTTCAACATATATGAAAGGACTATGCTTTGGATAGGGTATTAAAAAGTCACAGTGCGAGTAATTATTTAAATAATAGAGGTAAAAATGGGGATTATTATAAAGAACTTTATTGATCATTATTGAAGGATCAGCTTCACTATTGGGTAATTTTTTACCGGACTCAACTAAGTCTTTAACTTTGCCCAAATCAAAGTCTTGCCCAGTAAACTTTTGATAAATAAGCTCAAATAATTTTTTAGTATCTTTAACTGACGAATGACCTTTGACACAACGTTCAAAAGCATTGATATGAGCCGTAAAGTCTGGATCTTTATCTGTAGTAGGACTATAAGGGGTATATGGCAAATAATTAAGAATGCCTGTGGCAAACCTTGCTGATGGGATATCATCCTCACTAGTAACTGCCATTGTTCCGCCTTTAGCAAGCCCGCTTAAAAAAACTTGATCACATTTTTGATTGTGAGGATTTGCAGTATTTTTTAATATAACTTTTGCACCATTACTTAGCTCTAGTATAATGGCTCCTGTCTCTTTGTCTACTATTTCTTTTAAAATAGTTCCTGGTGTTGGGGTTTTATCTAAAAGCGTTTTGGCGCTAACCTTGCATGCTTGAGACAAATGCGATGATTGTTTTGTTTTTTTAGTAATTATGATATTTTTTTCCTCTGATGTGAGTTGATATTTTCCACATGCCTGTACATATACGCTAAAGCAAAATACAACAAATATGCTAAGTATTGTTTTTAGTATCATCATTTTCCTTTTTCTTAAAATTTAGCTGCCTAAGTATTATAACATAAATAAGATTTATCATTTGCGTGACTATTTGCACAATGTTTGTTACTTTTGTAAAGCGTTAGTCAAACAGCTTACTTGTATTACCAAGCAAAATCTTTTAGCCAAAAAAACCTTATACCTGCCTTATGATTTTGAAAAACCTCTTTTTTGCGACTTGATGGTTGTTATGCTTTTGTATCAAAAGTAACTTCTAGAAGCACTACCTTATTAGAATATAACCTAAAATGCTTTTAAACTTTGTAGTATGTTTTATCACAGTGCCTATAAGTCATGACAATATTTATATAACTCTTATGTGATACTTATAGAGTTTAGATTTTCCAGATTAAAAACTCCCACAACTTTGCTCTTTTTGCCTATCATCACAAATAAAATGCTTTTATCAGCCTTTATTTCCGTTGAATTAATTGTTGTATGGTCTTTTTGCTACATATATTGTGATGCTTAATATATAAATATCATCTAAATCTATGCTTTGTGTTTTTTGGGCTAGTTATAGACTGCTGACCCTTGTTTTGATTAAGGTATAGCTAAATATACTTAAAGACTTATACTACACAAAGCTTACTCACCTTGAGGCTAACCACTTTTCTTGAGTTGAAATACGTTTTTTAGTCTTATGTTTTCTTAATATATTTGCTTTAGTGTTAACCACTGTCTTAATAAAAAAACGTTGCAAACGTGGTTTTGTTTTGTCTTTACTTTATCTAGTGGCTTAATGGAACACAAAATTATACCTTGATGGATATGTCATGGTTTATATTTGGATCAACTGATGTGAGTATTTTTCAATACAATCGTCTGATACTTATTGCATATTTTGGCTACTACTATAAACATTTGAGGAGTTCTTGGCAGATTTTGTTACTCTTACCAAAAGAACTTCTAAGGCTTTGTATTGTTAATTGCACATTTTTGTTAGCGTAATTTCTTGGCACATTACCATCACGTGACAGCCGCTGCTGTTTTTATGCAAATTTAAAGTGACACTAGCAATTGTTAAATATTCTCAGCGTAACTTTTAATAGATCTTGATGTAGAGTTAGATATATTAAATTGCGTCCTCGTCTGATTTGATACCATAACTTCAGTTGAAAGTTGATTTGATAAGATCTTACAGAAGCTCTTCTATTTTTTCTTTAAAACCCTTTAAAGTTCAGTTTGGTAATATAGAGTGCTGTATGTAATAGCCTACAAATAAGATAAGAAAAGAGTTTATAAAAACTTACAACATAGAGTTTAAACAAGCACAAATTACAGCTATGTGTTACTGCGTGCACTGCTCTAGCTTACTTAGCAAAGGTTATTTACCCATTATAATTCCTTATGAATTATAACTACTCTGAAGCTATCTTCTTTTTTTTGTTTTGTCATTTTATTATTTTAGAAGGTGCTATCTTTGATGCTACCTTTTGAGCACTTACTTTTTTTATAATTTCTATTGTTTGTTTAAACTTTGCCATCAACTTGATACAAAGACTTTAATACAACAAAATCAGTTTAGTA
>BNVT01000116.1 GCA_025998295.1 Endomicrobiia bacterium | reverse complement strand
AAAAAGACAATAAGATACATGGCAGAAGATCCATACGGGCTTTTAGCACTATTTAGTGTCAATATCTAACACCTTTATACACCTTGATTACTTGTTTCTTAAGGAACAATTTAGTAGGACTTAGGCAAAATACATACAAACACACTAACCCTAAAAAAAGAGATCAAATAAACACTCAAAAGCTGACAATAGAAGATAAGGAGTTAAATAGGGAGATTTCATCAAAAGGATTATAGTGGAAAATGTCAAAGTATTTGTTAAAAGGTTCAAAATAGTCTAAAAAGATAGATATAGTAATTACAAAAAACCTTTTGGACTGCGATTTAACTCCGAGTTGCAGGTATTTGTAATTCTAAAGATTCTCACTAACGTATAATATACTTAACATACCCCCAGTTTTTCGCATCATCCAAGTGTAAACAGCCAATAACATGTTTACTGGGTAGTCCTAGAGTATGCAGTAATATTGCAACCTCCGTAATATCTAAATATTCACGTTCTTTTCTACACGTCTCAAGCGGATCTCGAGACCCATCCGGCCTATCCTCGCCGATCCACTGATGCCTATCATTCGTTGATACAAGGGCGGTGGCAGCGTTTTTGGCACCAACTAATCGATCGGCAAGTATATTTTTCGTAATTCTTGATTTGTGTACTTGTTCCATAAATCTTTATCAACAAAGCCGAGTTGTCCCGCATGATGTAAAGCTCTTGTTGCAGCATACAAACCACAATCTCCGGGAATATATGAATCGCGAGGTGATCTGTACCAAAAATGCCCTCCCTCATGTTTTATTTTAAGTAGAGAATTACCGTATTTTTCTTTGCTTATTTCTTCTCTATAAAATTTTTCTTTTTGTATATAATTCATACCTTTTGTTTGGGCTTCTATGCTTTTTCCCCTATCTGCGCCTACTCCATCCATTGACATTTCTTTTTTCAGTCGCGTATCTTCCGTCTCTTCTGCCTGCTTTTCATCACGCAGATATTTTTCCAGATCATTCTGCTCTATGTTCCACTTTTTATGCTTTTCTTCCAGATCTTTCCGCTCTTTTCTCTGATTTTCTTCCCAATTACTTTTACGATTCTCCTTCCGTTCCTCCCGCCCTCTATTAAACGCTTCCAACCCTTTCCATTTTTCCCGATCATCCCGCCATTCCAAATCTTCCAGCTCTTCTGACGAAAAAGAGCTTGTTGAAGAAGATGGCGATGATACTACGCTATCTTTTCCATGCTTTTTATTCCACCTTTTCATAAACTTTTTTGACCGCTTATCTTGCATCTTATTCACTGCTTCCCGCTCTTCCTGCATTTCTTTCTGCTCTTCTTCCCGTTCTTTTCTCCACCTTTTTTCCCGTGCTTCCTCACGATCTTTCGGATCTGTCAGCGCATCTTCCAACTCTTCGGAGAATTCTATCAGCTTTATCTGCTTTTCTTTTAGTTCTATCTTCTTTTTGCTCAACCCTTTTTCCAGCTCTATTAACTCCTTTACCTTTTTTTTCGGGTTTTCCACCAGCTCTTCTGATGAAGAAGAGCTTGAAGAATAAGATGGCGATGATACTACGTTATCATTAGATGCTTTCTTCGCTTTTTCACACACTTTTTCCATTTTTCTCAACAGCCACTTGCTCCGCCTCCCTTTCCACACGTTATTCCACTTTTCCTGATCCTCCCGCCCTTCCAGATCTTCGGATGACGAAGAGCTTGAAGAAGAAGATGGCGATGATACTACGATATTTTTCTCCCGCACTTTTTCCCGCTTTTTCTCCTGCTTTGTTTTCCACTCTTTCTGTTCCTTTTTTTCTGTCTCTTCCATCTCTTTTTCATACACTTTGCCCAACTCTTCACACAATTCTGTCGTTACTCTCTTCAGCACTTTTTCCAGTTCTCCACACTCTTCCTTCTCTTTTTTCAGCTCTTCCAGCCCTTTTTCCAGCATTTTCGGATCTGGCAAGGGCAGTGAGGATGACAAGCCTGATGAGGATGATGACGATGAGCACGTTGATGAAGAGCTTGACGAGCTAGACGATGGCTGCATTGATGAAGAGCTTGACAGACCAAACAATGCAAACGATGATGGTGGTGGCGATACTAGTACCGCTGCTAATCTTTCTCTTTTTACTTCTCTTTTTCTTTTCCTTTCTGCTGCTGCTGCTAATCTTTCTCTTTTTACTTCTCTTTTTCTTTTCCTTTCTGCTGCTGCTGCTGCTAATCTTTCTTGTTCTACTTCTACTTTTCTTATTCCTTTTAATACTCTTTCTGAAACTGAAAGTCCATATTTTTCTACTTCTAATTCTCTTTTTCTTTCTGTTGCTTCTGCTGCTGCTAATCTTTGTTTTTCTGTTTCTACTGCTCCTACTCTGTCTTCTTCTCTTTTTATCGTATCTTCTGCTGCTTGTGATAATCGTTGCATTTCTGCTTTTACTTTTACTTCCCCCTTTTTCCGCAGCTCTTCCAGCTCTTTCTTCAGTGCTTCTCGCTCTTTTTTCAGCTCTTGTCGCAATTCTTCCCGCTCTTCTTCTGTCTCTTCCAACACATTTTCACAATCTTCTTGCCGCCTTTTTTCCCGATCTTGGCGCCACTTTTTGTTCCGCTCTTTTCTCAGCTCTTCTTCTTTTGCTCTTTTTATTTCTTTTATTTCTTCTACTTTCTCTGGGGTAGCAGTCCTTCTGTTTACAAGGAAAGCGTTCTTTTTATCGCAAGAACTTAAAACAAAACTAAATGCAATAAATATGCTCAAACATTGCTTTAGTTTCATTGTTATACTCCTTTTTTTTGTTTGTAGCTTTTGTTTTTTCATAATGTTTCCTTTGATATTCTTTGCAAGTATTCAACCCTATTTTTCCACAATATATGCATTTACTT
>BNVT01000115.1 GCA_025998295.1 Endomicrobiia bacterium | reverse complement strand
TTGTCCATAAGGAGCTGTATACCGCATCTTATTCCTTATGTCAATGTTTTAGGACAGGTCTAGCGTCTTTAAATAACCGGATAAACGAAAACGTGGTTATGGTCGCCTCCACCAGCGCTTTCACTGTATCAGCCAGCCATACATGACAGCCGTTATACTTCTTCTCTCCTTCCAGTATGAACTGGCGTCCACAGTCCTTACACCGATAATTTCCCACGCCATTGCTTTTTTTCCCGTTCTTCACTATACTCCTGCTATGGCAAGGGCGGCAGGCAATTGCTAGTGTAAAGTGCATTACTTATACTATCATTTCCCCCTTGGCTTTTCTATCATACTTTCTAGATCACCTCATACTGCTCATCACCCTTTGTATCGTGTCATGCCAGGCTATACCATTCTTCAGCTCAAGGTATCTTTTCAAGAATGCCTCGTTCGCTTTCGCCCACAAGCCTATCTCTACCCAGTCGTCCGCATTCGCTAGGGTCGCAAGTAATACGGTTACCACTATGTCGAACAGTTTATGCTCTACTTTCCATTCCTGCCGATTGTCTTCTATGCTTTGTTCTATGTAGTGTTTTATCTCTTGTAGCATGGTGCGCTAGTATACCGGATCTTCATGCGTTTGTCGTGGCCTCCTCCTCCTATAAAAAGTCAAGTAGGGGAACTCTCCTTAGCCGACTTTTTTTCTCTTTTTTCCGGCAACACCGGTTTCTTTGTTCCCCGTAGCCATCCGGCTTTTTGTGCCGGCCTTTTTCGGCAGCGGTTTTTCCTCCGCTACAGCGGTTTCCGCCCTCGCACACAGCAGCATCGACACCGGCCTCCTGCTCGGCAGCAACAGCCTTCTTCGCCGGTTTCCGGTCAACCATCAGCGAAGCATCAAACTTCATATCTCCGCTGAGCATGTGCCGCATTATCGCCGCCAGCTTCCACGCCGCGGCCACAATCGACTTCCCGGAACCCTTGTTCCGTTTCAGCGCCTCATACCGCTCCATCATCCGCCAAGCGGCCGTCGTCTTCTTGTACCGCCGCATCCCCATCACCACCTGCTCAACCCCGGCTCTCTGGCGATGGTATGGAAGAGCCGGAAGAAGACGGACAAAGAAGACGCGCTGAAGCTAGCGAAGTATCTGCGGGACACGCCTGCGGGAGAGTGGGTGGAAGTGCCGCTGTTGAGCGAGGAGGAGGAAGGGTTCCGGGCGGATATAACGATGAAGGAGTTTCTGAACAAGGAACGGACTATGGCGATAAACCGGCTTCATGCGCTGTAAGGAAATGAAGGGATAATCGACGTAACGAAGGCCGGAAGGCGCGGCATGAAGAGCTATCGGAGCGGTCGCAGGGATATGCGCGGATTCTGGAGGAACAGCTTATCCTGCTGGACCAGCAGCTAACAGCGGGGGAGGATACGGTAGCCGAGAAGACGCGGAAGCATGAGCTTACGCCGTATGTGATGAGCATACCCGGAGTAGGGATAGGAATAGCGGCGGGGAAGGTGGCGTATCTGGGGGATGGGAAACGCTTTAGTAAAGTAAGTGAGGTAGCCAACTATGCCGGGTTTGCGCCCCGGGTAGATTGCTCCGGGGACACGAAGCATTACGGGTCCATAGCGAAATACAGCTACTGCCACCCGATACGGGCAGTCGTATTGGAAGGAGTATGGTCCATAAACCGGCGCAGCTACGGAGGCCCTTTGAGGGCAAAGTTCCAGTCTCTGGCGGGCCGGATGAACAGGTGGAAGAGCGCAGTAGCGGTAGCCCGGAAGCTGGTAACGCCGGCATGGCTTTTAATGAAGCGCCGGGAGTGCTACAACAGGATAGACCCGGACATGCTCAAGAAGAAACTGAGGTATTACAAGGTAAGGGGGCGGAATGGGAGCCTGCTGCCTGACCTAACCGTATGGACCTATGGTCAGAGGAAATCGAAAAAAGAATCGATTTCCTCTTGACATTTAACATAGGAGGAGGGCACAGAGGACGAAGTTATGATAAAAGCATGCGGTTACTAGGTATACTGTAGGAGTTTGGAAGAACAACTACCGGTTGTAACCCCTGCTGGGGCAGAAACTGACCCCGTGAGAACGAATAACAACCGGTAGCCGCATGTGCTTCTTGGGGGCTGGTTCTTAGTCCGATCAACACCCCGAATAGACGCATGGTATCAGTATACCGGAGTTCAGCCGAACAATCAATCTTTTTCTAGGAGGTTCAGCATGAACTTTATAGGTATCGAGCTGCACACCAACCGGTTTACCTGCTGCTACCGGACCGAGTGCTCCTCGGTGAAAGACCCGGCCAAAGACCGGGTGCTTAAAACCTTTGAGCTGACCTTGGAGGGGCTGACGGCGTTTTACGCTACCCTGACGGCAGACACCTACGCGCTGGTGGAGGCGACCATAACCACGTTTTCGTTTATCCGGTTATTTAAAGACGCTAGACCTGTCCTAAAACATTGACATAAGGAATAAGATGCGGTATACAGCTCCTTATGGACAACAAGAGGCGTATAGCTGAACTGTCGGAAGAGAAGTGCCAAGTGCAGTTCTTTGTGCACAAGCAGACATTTGACGTTATGCTTACCATGCTCGAATGCGCATATAAAGAGTTGCGTCAAAAAGGCGGGCGAACACGCAAATTAAGCGTGCTTGATATGCTGGTAATAACACTGGGTTACTACCATGATTACCGAACCATGGAAAATATATCTTTTGACTACCACGTACACAAGCAACGGATCTGCGAAGCAGTGGCATGGGTTGAACAAACATTGATAAAAGACGGGACCTTTGCTTTACCGTCTAAGCGTACACTGGTGAGCAAAAACGCTGACATAAACGTGATAATCGTTGATGCTCCCGAGTGTGAAACTGAACGTCCTAAAAAAAACAGCGGGAATCATATTCCGGTAAGCAAAAATGTCACAGCATCAAAGAGCAGCTCATAATCAACGGAGCGACCGGCGAGATTATTTGTGTCGCTGAGGCCAAGGGGGCGGTTCACGACCTTGAACTGTTCAGACGGAGCGGGACCCCTATCCTTG
>BNVT01000114.1 GCA_025998295.1 Endomicrobiia bacterium | reverse complement strand
TATGTTATATTTAATATGTTACCTATACACTATATTGATATAATATCGTAAGCAGTATCATAACTACATTATATCCTATACTCACTATGTGTTATACTGTAAAATATGTTATATTATATGCTATATTACAAAACAAAGGATTGTATGCCACAAGACATAATATCAGTAGTAAATCAAAAGGGCGGTGTTGGCAAAAGCACAACAGCACATGCCCTAGGAATAGGGCTTGCTAACAAAGGATTTAAAGTACTTTTTATTGATTTAGATGGACAGGGTAATTTAAGTTATATGCTTAATGCAGATATGCAAAAAAGTTCTGTTTTGGATTTATTAATGCGTAAAGCAAAAATAAATGATGTTTTGCAACATTGTCAAAGAGCAGATTTAATAGCGTCTACGCCAATGCTTGCCGGGGCAGATAGCATCATAACAGCTACAGGCAAAGAATATAGACTAAAAGAGGTGTTAGAGGACGTAATAAGCAAATATGATTATATTATCATAGACACTCCTCCATCACTTGGAATACTTGTAATAAACGCTTTAACGCTAGCTTATAGCGCAATAATTACCGCACAAGCAGATATTTTCTCATTACAGGGGATATCGCAGATAAATGAAACGATCAACACAGTAAAGCAGTACTGTAATAATGCATTAAAGATAGGAGGGATATTGCTTACTAGATACAACGAGCGAACGCTCATCAGCCGTGATATTGCAGAGACTTTACGCAAAATCGCAAGTCAACTAAAGACTAAATTGTACAAAACAACAATTAGGGAAAACATAACAATAAAAGAGGCTCAAAGCACAAGGCAAGATATATACACTTATGCGCCTAATAGTAATGGCGCTCGTGACTATCAAGAGTTTGTAAAGGAATACATATCAATACCAAGGGGGTAACAAATGAAAGACTTTAAACAAGCAGCCGCTGCACAGTTTATAAGCTCAAAGACACACAATGATAAAAAGGAAGTAGAAAACAATGAAGAGCTTGCAATAGAAAAGAATCAAGAAGTAAAAAAGCACAAAGAAGAACTTACGATAGAAAAGAAAGTAGCGGTAGAAACAAAAACAAAGCACTTAAGCTTACTAGTTAAGCCCAGCACTTATGCAAGGTTAAAGGCACAAAGCAAAAACAAGGATTTGAGCATAAATGAAATAGCAAACCAAGTCCTTGAGTATTATGCAAATAGATAAAAAGATGCGATAATGAGGATTTGACAAATAGCTAGCAACGTTTTAAAACAGAATTTTAAAAAGGGTGTCTTATGAAAATACCTAAAATCTATCTTGAAACAACAATATTTAACTTTCCTTTTGCGGATGATGCCCCGCAGTATAAAGCGGATACTCTAAAGCTTTTTAGTGAAATACGCCTCCGACGGTTTGAGTCTTTTGCCTCGGAGTATGTTTTAGAAGAACTAAATAAGACAACGGATGAAAACAAGCGAGATCGTATGAAGGCGCTAATATCAGAGTACAACGTCAAAACACATGTCAAAGTGACGAAACTAGCCGACTTGCTAATATCTACGTACAAAATGGTATTATTCCCAATCGCTTTGCTACAGACGCCCTACATATAGCAAGTGCAACAGTAAATGATATTGACTTTATTGTGAGCCTCAATTTTAAGCACATTGTGAAACATAAGACAATTATAGAAACAGAAATTATAAACGCTAAAGAAGGTTACAAGAGGATATTTATTCACACACCAGCGGAGGTGGTAAATTATGACATCTAACAATGAAATACGCCAATCAAAAGCAATGCAGGAAATAGATGCTATACGCTTGCAAATACACAATGAAACACGTGGCTTGACAATAGCGCAATACACTGCTCTTGTCCACAAAGAAGCACAGGCTTTTCTTGCCGAGCCAATTGAAAAAAATCTAATCGGTTTAAGCGCAAAGGAACTAACAGAGCAATATAAGGAAAGGGGTAGTAATAATTGATACAAGCAGATATTTATGTATATAATAATTAGGAGGCTGTAAATGCACATCAGACATGAAAGATGCAGAAGACACGTATCACAAAAAGTAATGATTGCAATCGTTTCGTTTGGGCTTATGTTAAGCTCATGTACAACTCTTCACAAAACACCAACACCTTCACCTTTCGAAACCGCTTACAAAACTTACATCACCACATTCGACGCTTGGGACAAAAACTTGCTTAATCATAAAGACTATGTAACGTTACGCATAAATACGGACGACTTCTTTAAAGCTAAAGATAATCTCATAAATGTCGCAAAAGAAGCCAAACCATATGCCTCCGACGCGTTAAAAAACGCCATCGATGACACCTTGGAGCGCTCTTTAATAAGAACCCTAGCAAGCAAAGATGACTATGACAAAATGATCGACGCCTTAGCAAATGCCTACAAAAGTGTACTCATTGACGATAGAAATTATTTATCTGCCGTTGAAGCCTATTCCAAAGCCGTCGAAATCTCAAGAAACGCCCCAATACCTGATAAAGATGCCACAAACGACCCAAGCAGCGACGTCCGCAAAGAAGCAACCAAAAATTTATTAAAGGCCGCAGCAAGAAATGTTCAAAAATGCAAAACATACGGCTACTTCGTATACTACTACTTTGACACCTACTTGGAATCGGAGAAAGCCGTCTACTACTACGACAGCTACTTGCGGGATGCCATCATCCTTGTTGGCAAAATTTTCGAATCCGCCAATCGAGCCAATTCCATTGCCTTTAAAAAGGCTGTTGAGGACGCCGTCAAAGTCTTCGAAGCCGCTAAACCAGTTAAGCAAGTGTCGTCAATACCATAGCAAAATGCAATAATCTGAAATTAAATAAACCTCGCACAGTAAGCTGTGTGAGGTTTATTTACACGCCATCAATTCTTACAGATGGTGCCAAAACCCCAAAATCTCCATGTCGGCGGTCCATGTATACCGGAGTTAGAGCCGATAGGGTTCGATTTAGGTATAGAAAGTTCATTAGTCTTGCAAAAGAAGGAAAAAGGCTTAAGAAAAAGAGTTTCAATGTCTGCAAAATAACATTAACAGACATTGAAAAACTATAAAATAAATCAGGTGAATTTACATCAAAATAATCTAAAATAATCTAAAGAAGGTAAAGGAGCGATTATGAATACTGACATGAAATTTTCTATAAAAGAAGCCTTTAAATCTGCGTTTAAGATCTTTGGCCAGAATTTCTTTGTAATTTTTGC
>BNVT01000113.1 GCA_025998295.1 Endomicrobiia bacterium | reverse complement strand
TCAGCTTTCCCTACACCCCTTCCACCCGATACAATAATGTTTGCATCGGAAATATTGACAGCCGTGTTGGCATTTTTTACAAATCCTAAAAACTTTGTCCTATTTATCAGAGTTTGAGTATCAACTTTAAAATCAATAATTTCGCCGTTTCTTAGGGTTTCAACTTTTGCTTCCTTAAAAACTTTATATTGCTTGCGGAATATCAGGACAGATACAGCATACTATAGGTATGAGTTCATCTGACATTATTGTTGCAATAAATAAAGATTCTTCATGTAATATGATGCAGATTGCGACGTATGCTTTGGAGGGCGATCTATACGAAATAATTCCAAATATAATAAAAGAGATCAAATTGTCAAAATGTAATAATTAAAAAAGCATGTTTTTGCTCAGCCAAACGCATGAAAAGTATTTTACGACAAAGGATTAATAACCACCTCGCCATGCTCAAGTGGTCAAAATTCTTAAGGCATACCGTTTACCGAAGACGTTCGCATCTTGTGCCCGTTGCCGGACTTACGCTCCCTATTTGCAAGCATTACTATTTTTTTGGTTTTTGGTTGTGGAATTGAAATTTTCTGATGTTTTCACGTGGTAATTTTTGATTTTTCATATTTTTGACACGTTTTTGCATTTTCATATTGATAATTAAAGATGTTTTATGGGTTTAACACTGAAAACTCAAAAAACTTTGACTTATTTGGGAGGTTGATGGATATATGAGAAAAATTTCAGCTTATATTTTAACAAAAAATGAAGAAAGACATATAAAGGACTGTATAGAAAGCATCAATTGGGCTGATGAGATTATTATTGTTGATGATTTTAGTACAGATAATACTGTAGAAATAGCGAGCAAAATGGGCTGTAAAGTTGTGCAAAATAAATTTGAATATTTTGGCAAACAAAGAAATTTTGCTTTATCCCAATGTCTGTATGAATGGGTTGTATGTGTTGACGCAGATGAAAAAATAACCCCTGAACTAAGATTAGAAATTGAATGCGAACTGCAAAATTCTCCTACATGCGATGCCTTTATCGCTTCTAGGAAAAGTAAATTCATAAATAAATGGATTTTACACTCAGGATGGTACCCGGATTACAGACATCCTGTGCTTTTTAATAAAAATAAAATGAGATATAAAGATCAGTTAGTGCATGAAGATATTGACTACAAAGGTAAAAAATTTTATTTCAAAGGTAGTATTTTACACTATCCTTATGACAATATAAAACAGTTCGTAAAAAAGTCCGATTTTTATACTGACTTGGGTGCGGAAGAAATGTTTAAAAAGGGCGTAAAATTTACGGTTTTAAATCTTTTTGTAAATCCTTTTGTGATGTTTATAAAAATGTATGTCATTAAAAGGGGATTTCTTGATGGATTAACAGGATTTATACTTGCATTGTCATATTCTTCGTTTTATACTTTGATGAAATATATAAAACTTTGGGACATAGAAAGTAAATGAAATTTTTATACCCGCTGTATTTGATTTATTCTCTTGCGTGTAAACTAAACAAGAAGTTTAGCAATGCAAAGAGACTTTCGAAGCCCGTGATAAGCATTGGTAATATTACGTGGGGTGGTACGGGCAAGACTCCGATTGTAATAGAACTTTTAAATTTTTTGGAAGAAAAACATTTAAAACCTGCAGTTCTTACACGTGGTTACCTCAGGAAGAATAAAAAACCTTTAATTTTAAAGAATGGTGCGATTGACGTTAATGTTTTAGATACTGGAGACGAACCTCTTTTGATTGCAAAAAGCGTTCCGCAAGCTTCTGTAATCATAGGAGCTGATAGGTATGACAATGTTTTAAAATTTGAGAAGCAGGCAAATTCCGATGTTTATGTTTTAGATGACGGGTTTCAACATTGGAATATTCAAAGAGATTTAGACATAGTATGCATAAATGCGGCAAACCCTTTTGGAAACGGAAGGCTTATACCTGCGGGAATTTTAAGAGAAAAACCTAAAGCTTTAAAGAGAGCTGGAATCATCATTATTACAAATTCCGATATGGTTCTAAGTGATAAACTTCAAAAATTAGAGAAAATTATATTTGATATATCCGGTAAAAAGCCGTACGTAACTCTCTACGGAGGGTTTGAGTATAAAACTCTAGATTTAACTAAAGATTTTAATGTTGAGCTTTTAAAAATATCGGAAGTATATTCGTTAAGTGCTATTGGATTTGCAGACAGTTTTAGAAATTCTATTAGAAAGTCCGGCATTAAAATAAAAGACAGCGTAGTCTTAAGAGATCACAGTTGTTATACTAACAAGCTGCTTGAAAAAATAATAGATAAAAGTAGAAAAAATTCATATTTTATTATTACGACAAAGGATGCTGTTAAATTCCAAAGCATTAATGCGGATATAAAAGAAAAGTTTGCGGTTCTTGTCGCAAAACCGCAGTTTGTAACGGGGAAAGAGCAATGGGAAGAGGAAATATTAAAGCACCTGCGGTTTTTTTAGACAGAGATGGAACTGTTATTTTTGATAAAACTTATTTAAGTTTGCCGCAACAAGTAAAGCTTTATGCTTTTTGCACGGAAAGTATAAACAGACTGCGTGCAGCAGGATTTAAAATAATAATTGTAACAAATCAATCCGGTGTTGCAAGAGGAATGTTTACTGAAAAAAATTTGATGGTCGTGAATAAAAAATTTGTATCTTTACTAAAAAATGCCGGAGCTAAAATAGATGGTCTTTATTATTGCCCTCATGCTGAATCCGATGAGTGCAATTGCAGAAAACCCAAGGTTGGCATGGTATTGCAAGGGGCGAAAGATTTTAATATAGATCTCAAAAAATCCTATACTGTCGGTGACAGTATAAGAGATTATTTGCTTGGTGTTAATATGGGTGGCAAAGGCATTTTAGTTTTGACTGGGCACGGAAAAAAACAGCAGTCTAAAATAGTTGATGAGAAAATAAAACCAATGGCTGTATGCAAAACCTTAAAACAAGCAGTGAGTTTAATAATTGAAGATGCTAAAATGAACCTCCACACAGCAAGACGCGCGGTATCAGCAGCAGAAATTGAAGAGCCGTAATTGTTCCTGCTTAAACTCTATGTCCGTAGCATTATTTTAATTTCTTTTGTTATTTGTAAGCTATTACAACGCAAACATTACCAAATATAGCTTTTCTATGCTTTATGGGCGTTACAAAATGATAGTGTATCTTAATATGCACTATGCTGTCTGTTCTTTTTTTGAGCGTTTCTATAGCCTAATTCTACTACTTTAAGCGGTTTACCACGGCTTGCTGCGGGCAATAGTTTAACGATAAAATTGTAAATATAACGAAATAGTTATATAATTAAGAAGAAGATAAGTTTTATAAGTGGAGGTAGGTTAAAAAGATGTTAAAAGGTATTTTGGGCACAATTTTTGGGTC
>BNVT01000112.1 GCA_025998295.1 Endomicrobiia bacterium | reverse complement strand
GATGAGGATTTAGTGAAAAATTCATAGTATACATACGGGCCTTTAGCCCTATATGAGTGTCAATATCCAACACCCTTATACACCTTGATTATACTTGTTTCTTAAGGAACAATTTGTTAAAAGGTTCAAAATAGTCTTAAAAAGACAGATATAGTAATTACAAAAGACCTTTTGGACTGCGATTTAACTTGGGTTGTGAGTATTTGTAGTTCTAAAATTTAATACTTAAGTTATGTAAGAGGTCTAATATATCAATTAGAGTTAGCTGACTTTGCGTTTTTTATGGAAAGGACGAAGATAGCCAAGGAGGAAGGGATGAAGAAATGTTTGATTATTTTATTGATGACGGTGGTGATGATAAGATTTACTAGACAAGCCATAGGCGATGATAGAGAAGTCAAGCGGGATGCTGTTATGGCAAGCAAAAGTCAGCAAGAAGAAAAGCGCATAAAGAACACGAAGAACACATTGGAAGCAGAGCAGGGAGGTGACGATGCAAAGAAAGAAAAAGCAGCTATCAAACAGGTTAAAGTGGAAGCAGAGCAGGGAGGTGACGATGCAAAGAAAGAAAAAGCAGCCATCAGACAGGTTAAAATTGAAAAGGTTAAAGAGGAAGTTAAAACGAAAGAAGCTGCACCTAGAAAGACCACAGGGAACTTTTGTAGATTTGGCAAAATAGAGTTAGTTGGCAACAAGGTATTTTCTTATAAAGAGTTAGAGAAGAAAGTATTTGGTAAGTTTATAGGTAAACCACTCAACTCCACAAACATCAAAGCGCTTAAAAAAGAGCTTAAGGATTGTTATATCAGCAAGGGCTATACTAAGACAAATGTAGGGTTTGATTCAAAGCAAATAATGAAGATAATAGAGAGCAAAGAGGGAGGCGAAATAACTTTTACCTGTATCATAGAAGAGGGCAAGATTGGGGATATAAAGTTAGAAGTGAATAAGAAAGCAGGGGATACAAAGTTAGACGTAAATGAGAAAGCAACAAAGAGTAAATTCGTTTCAATGGTTAGTGATTTTAGGAAACGGATGCAGATTTTCTTTGCGTTTCCGTTTATGAAGCAAAAAGTGTTTAACAAGAAGGCGATTGGTCAGGGAGTAACCCAAATGAACAGACTGCGATCATACAACATTAAAATTAAAGAAGACAGGCCAAAGGACGAAAGTCTAGGGAATTTGTATACAGACATAACAGTAATTAACAATCAAAATGCCGATAACGCAGGGGTTAGTACAGGTTCAAGGACAACATTTTTAAATTTAAGTTGTAATAACGGTGGGTCAAAGTCGACAGGGGAAGAGGTTATTGGTTTAAACATAAGCCAGGATAATTTACTTTCGGTTAACGACAATATATGTATAAATTACACAGAAACTGCCGAGAGTTTATTTAACAAAGCAAAAAAAAGATTCTGGAATTTCTTACAAGGAGTGTCACAGGTATGGGATGTTAGATTTATTTAACAATGATGATGATAAGAAGAGATTTAGTAAGAGTTTATCTGGGGAGATTTCGATTCCGCTTGGGTATTGGACGTTTAACACATCGATGAGCTATAGCAAGTACAAAGAGGGTCTCATCATAAATAAGGCAAAGACCACAGGAAGAGCAGCAGAAGAAGTGCATTTTACAACAAGAAAGACAGAAAGCAAAAGTTATGGTATTAACAAGGTTTTACACGAGGGAGATAAATACAAATTAAATGCAGGAGCTAGTTTAAAGATTAATGATAAAGAAAGTTATAAAGGAGAAGAAAAAAATAATGGAAAAGAAGAAGGCAGAACAAGCAACGGGTCAATATATATAAACAATACGATATATACAAAGAACGGTACGCTTACAATAAAACCTACCTATCAACGAGGGTTAAATTGGTTTGGAGCAAGAAATGACAAAGATAGCCATAAAGCAAAAAACAAGAAAGACAGGGATAAAAAGTTTGAGTACGATTTGATAAAGCTATATTTATGTTTTAATACGAAAGTAAATATACCGTTACTTAGCAGGGATAAAGAGCTTAAGCGCAAAAGACTTCCGTTGCAATATACAATGGCAGTTAATTCGCAGTATAGTTTTGATGATTTATATACAAACAATCAAATAAGTATAGGAGGACAAGACACAGTAAGAGGGTTTAGGGAGAGCCAAATAAGCGGGGATAACGGAGTACATATCAGAAACGATGTAGGAGTAAAGATGTTAGAGCTTGTGCCTGAAAAGTTATGGAAAACAAGAGTGATGGAGCAAAAAAGGGGCTATTTATTTGAAGAATCACCAGAAACAATACTTTCAAAAACTAAGTTAGGAATATTTTACGATATAGGCTATGTTAAGAAGTATAAACAGATTGATAGGGATAACTTCAACGATAGTTATATGATGGGAACAGGTGTATCACTAAGTTACAACGGGAAATATGTAAATTCAACGTTGACGTATTCGAAGAGTTTACACAGTCCTTTAAAAGAAAAAGAAAAGCAGGCGATTTATTGGGAAATAGGAATAAGCTGGTAAAAAGCAACAAAGTAAAGAGAATGAACCTCCGCACAGCAAGACGCGCGGTATCAGCAGTGAAAATTGAAGAGCTGTGATTGTTCTTGTCCAAACTCTATTGTTTGTAGCGTTATTAAATTTCTTTTGTTATTTGAATTAGGCTATTACAACGCTCTAAATTCCAAATATAGCTTTTCTATGCTTTATGGGTGTTACAAAATGACAGTGTATCTTATATGTACTATGCTGTCCTTCTTTTTGAGCGTTTCCATAGCCTAATTGTACTAATTTAAGCAGTTTGCGCACAGCTTGCTTCGCGGGGCAATAGTTTAACAATTAAGACATGGCATTTACCATTTAGCGTGTAGTAAGCAAGCCTGTCCAAGAAATTCACGTAAAGCCCGATTTTATGAAATTGTTGTGGTGAGATTTTATTTCATTGAAACTCTATTGGCATAAAATGATACAATGAGAATGCTATGGCAAAACTAAAGATCAAAAAATATGGCGAGCCTGTTTTACGAAAAAAAACGTCTGTTGTTTTTGAAATTACCGAAGATATCAAAAAACTCGCTGCTGACATGCTAGAAACTATGTATGCGGCTCAAGGTGCTGGTCTTGCAGCTCCGCAGGTAGGTGTTTTGTTGGGACTTTGCGTTATTGATGTATCTCAAGATCAAAAATCTCCGCTTGTTATGATAAATCCTAAAATTATTTCAGGAGAAGATAAAGTATTTGCCAAAGAGGGCTGTTTGTCTTTACCCGGGTTTTATGAAAATGTAAAACGTTTTGATAAAGTCACTGCCGAATATACCGATTTAAAAGATAAAAAGAAAGAAATTAAAGCACAAGGTTTTCTTGCTAAAGCTGTTCAACATGAGATAGATCATTTAAATGCAAAAATTTTTATAGATTTTCTTC
>BNVT01000111.1 GCA_025998295.1 Endomicrobiia bacterium | reverse complement strand
ACATATTATTGGGAGTAGTCTTTGACTTTTTAAACTGTGCGTCTTTTATAACGTTAACAACATTATCAGCGCTATCCTTTTTAAATACTTTAACATGATATGTATTATGTGTAAGATCATATGCATTGGAGACAAATATATACAATGAACCGCTTTGTAATTTGTTGAAATCTTGATCTGAAATCCTCCATCCGTCATTAAACATGGTGAGTTTAAATAAGGGGGATGCACCAACTTTATAGCTACAATAATCATATGTGTCAATGTTAACGTTAGTGTCAGTGCCAGTGTCAATATCCAATCTTAGAGTAGTTAATTTGTCTAGTGTGACGGTTGGCGGTTCTTGCAAGTTTTTTTCGGCTTTGCTTTGGTTTTCGTTAGAAGGAGGCCGATTATTGGGACGAGGATTAGGGCAACGTGGACACGAGCTTAAGGCAAGACCAAATGTAGTAATTATACTTATTGCTTTTAGTGATCTATTGCTTTTTAATTTGTAGTATGTGAATTTAATTTGCAACCACCTTGTATTTATTTTTACCTACATATCCATTATAGCACATTATTTTGAAAGTATTCACAAATACCTTTGGTGTCATCATGGCTACTATATAAGGATTTAGTTGCATTATTCTTGTGTTGCAACTATTTAAGGATTAATGGTTGACTACTTACAGAATCTCTTACTCAAAAACTTTTTATAAATCCAGTAATCCTAATGGTGTGAGGTCAACTACAAGTATCAATTTACTCAAGTCATTCTTTTATTAGTTTGAAACTCTTACATATTTATAACAAAATAAGCTTTAGGAACTTCATTTAAATACCAGTAAAGAATTCATTTTCAAAAACTTCTTCACTTCCTAAGTCTTTATCTTTAAAACCTAACAACTACTCTTCAGACTTATTTGAAGATGTCCAATGGTGTTTTTGTCACATCACAACTGCCCTTCTAAGTTAGGAAACAGTAGACATCACCTTCGGTTACGTGTCGTGTCAGATGCTTTGATCAACTAGGTGAAAGACTTTCTTAAAATAATACGTTTGAATCTCTCCTTAATGTTTTGCTATTACTATAAGACAATTCAATTTGAACTATTTCTTTCAGTGAAATTCACCTGATTTATTTTATAGTTTTTCAATGTCTGTTAATGTTTTATTTAGCAGACATTCAAGCCTATTTTTTCCATATTATATGCCCATTTATTCCATGCTTGTCATAAACTTTTAAAATATCAACAGTAAATTTATTAGTTCTTCGTTAGACCTCTTGCATAACTAAGTATTAAATTCAGAATTACAAATACCTGCAACCCAGGTTAAATATCAGTCCAAAGCGTTTTCTGATTTTTATGTCTACTCTGTACTGTTCTTTTGTTCTGTCCTTATTATCCTTTGTTTTATCAAACGTCCCCTTCTTTACTCCCATTAATACTAAACCCATTCCATCTGACCTAACTGCCTTCTTTTTTTGTTTCATAGTACTTCTATTGTACTTTTGTATGTTAGTTATTAAGAGGTCTAATACTCTTTTTCAGTTTTATCATTTTTATCTCCTCTGTTGAGTCGTCATTTCCGAAGGTATACTTATAGTGACCTTGTCGTTTAATGTATAAGGTGCACATGTTGTGTAAGTAGACTCACAGAACATTGACTTTGGCAACTAATGCTTTAGTTTTTGATTTTGTCGATTATCAAAACGCCTAGTTAACTATTTGACTTGTCCAGCGATAACGCGATGGCGAGGTCGGTAAGGGCATCGCGGCAGCGTAGGCCTTTCGGTGGTAAGGTTAGCGTGGCAAGCGGCAAGGAGGGCGGCTTCACGGACGGTGTCGGAGTTGGCACGGGTGTCGGACTCGGGGTCGGCGATGATGGAGGTGATGTAGACGCGGCCTTGTTGGTGGCAAGATTAGCAGCGGAACGGGCAGGTCGGAGGCGCGGACAGCGGTCGTCAGTGAGCTTGAAGATGAGCTTGAACTCGAGCTTGGGCTCGATGTAAAACTGCTTGGACTTAACTGCTTGGACTCAAGCTACTTGGGCTTGACGAGTTCGACCTTCATCCACAATCCATTTAACGAAAATATTATCGGAGGCGTCTTCTTTGAACTCTAAAAAATGTTTAATATCTTGGCGAAAATTGCTTATCTTCTTATACACGATACACCTAATCCTACTTCCCCCCTTAATCCTTTGCTTACAGACGCTTATATGGAGTGAACCATTTGGTAATGCTTTGACAACGTCAAGCGGCAATCTCCAACGACTCAGACTGTAAGCAGGAGAAATCAACTCATACTTGTCATCGGAGTTCCCGATTGCATAGTAGCATTTCTCGGTATTAGTGTTAATAAACAATTTTATGGTAGTCCACTCTTCTTCTGGAATGAATGGTGGTTGTGGTTTTGGTTTTGGTGCGGTGCTAAAATACGATTTTATGGTAGTCCACTTTTCTTCTGGAATGAGTGGTGGTAATCTTTGTTTTGCTTCAGCTTCTACTGCTCTTGCTCTTTGTACTTCTTTCACTCTCTCTGGAGTAGCAGTCCTTCTGTTTACAAGGAAAGCGTTCTTTTTATTACACGAATCGCACGAACTTAAACATAAAAGACCAAGTAAAACAAGTGAGATTGGCAATCTTATTTTTTTCATGTTTACCTCATATTTATCTCTTAAATATTTACTTTCTTTCATGCTTACGTTTTAGTATTGCATATGGGTATCTCTAAAAACATTTTATCATTTTATCATTTCGCTAACTCAGTTTCATAAACATATTTACGGATAAAATCGGCAGTTATCAACGAGAGTTGGCGATCTTTCCCAGCAAGTTCTTTATTGAGTTTGGCTCTTTCCTTTTTAACAAAAATGGCCATTTCAAACACATCAAGGGACATCTTAGCCGCATCCCCTGTGTTTTCATCACCTGAGCCTCATCCATTAATCCTGATTCAGTTTCTTTATCTGCTCCACTTCATTGGCCAACTGTTGTCTCTCATCAAGAGCGTATTCATGCTACCAAGCTGCTTGGCCCTTGCACTAGCAGATTCTTCATTACCAATGCAGCTTGTTTATTTGTGAATACAATATTGCCATTTGCCATTGCAACGTATTCATTTGCTTGACTTGCTCTTTCTTCCGTTTCATCTCTTTGCCTCTTTGCAATAGTAGTGTCTTGAGTTGCCCGTCTTAATATTTCTTCCAACTCATCTTTTTATCTTGCTAAAACACCAGGTCTTTCATTTGCCTGCCTTGCTATTGCTTCAAGCTCATCTCTATGTCTATTTGCAATAGCAGCTTCTTCCATTTTCAAATCTAGCTGAGATCTTTGCTCCGCCATTTTCTGCTCATCTAACTCGACAAAATCCCCCCCCTATCTTTAGGGCAATAATAACTCTTGCACGAACTTAACATAAGACCAAATAAAATAATTGTATTTTTGTTTTTAGTGCTTTACATTTTTTTAGTTTGTAGTGCGTGAACTTAATTG
>BNVT01000110.1 GCA_025998295.1 Endomicrobiia bacterium | reverse complement strand
TATTTAGAATATTTGAGGTTGTGTGTTATAGCTATAAATTCTTTGTTAAACAACCATTTAGAATCTTGTAGAATCTTATGACATGTTGGGCTTTTGTCAAACAAAGACAAACGGATAAAAACAACTATGGGCTTTTGATAAACGGCATGTTTTATATATAAAATTATCTTTTTGGTGTTTTTAAAACCCATTGTTTTTGTAGGTTTTTGTATTTGTCATGCTGGTGTTGTCTTAACGTATAAAAAAGTTTCTTGAGGGCTATGATTAAATTTAAGCAAATTTCTATAGACTGCAATTTGGTATTGCCCTGAGACAATCAAAAATCAAAAAAAGCTCTCATGCGTTTGTCGTGGGAAGTCCGCCTTCTTATTATCTAATTAAAGATTTATTTTTATACAAAACTGTTATAATCTCTAACAGGTGACAAAATTGTTATTTATTTCAAAAACTCACTTACGGTATATGCTATGTATTTTGCAGCTTTTGGAAGGGCTGTTTCGTCGATATTGAAATTACTATGATGCCAAGGATATGAGGTTTGCTTATTTCTTGAAGTGCCTATGTAAATAAAATTACCCGCAATAACACGTAAATACTCTGAAAAATCTTCGCCACCCATAGACGGTTTATCCAATATTTCTACATTATCTTTACCATAAAATTCTTTTGCTGTTTTAACACAGGCTTTTGTAATCTCATATGTATTGATAAGAGGATTTCCTATTGCGTTATACTTGACGGCACATTTAACGCCATAGGATATTTCTATTCCTTTAAGCTTATTTAAAATATTAGTCTTTATTAAACTTCTTATTTCATTGTTAAAAGTTCTCACCGTACCTTCCAATGTTACTTCCTTGCAAATTACATTATATGAGTCCCCACCGGAAATCTTTCCAAATGTTATAACGGCATGCTCAAGAGGGTCAAGTTCTCTTGAGATAATACTTTGAACCATAGTTATAAATGTAGAAGCGGCAATCATGGCGTCTTTGCCTTTATGGGGATATGCCCCATGCGCTATTTTGCCAATAATATTTATTTTAAGCTCATCAACGGCTGCCATCATTGCGTCAAATTTAAAACCTATTTTTCCAGATTTTAACCATGGACTGACATGCGTACCCAAAATAAAATCTACATTAGGATTTTTTAAAGCGCCGTTTTTAATCATTTTTTCCGCCCCGCCAGAAGTTTCCTCTTTAGGCTGAAAAACAAATCTAACATTACCTTCTAATTCATTTTTCTTCTGTTGTAAAAGTTTTGCAGCGCCAAGCATTATTGCAATATGAGCGTCGTGTCCGCAAGCATGCATAATACCTGGTTTTGTTGATTTATACTCAACATTGTTATTTTCACAAACGGGCAAAGCGTCTATATCTGCTCGTAAAGCTATTGTTTTCCCCTGTTTTGAACCTTCGATTGTGCCTATTACTCCTGTTGTGTCAATACGTTTATACGGTATTTTTAATTCTTTGAGTTTTGATTCTATAAATTTTGCTGTGCCGTACTCATTACCACCAAGTTCAGGATTTTTATGAATATGTCTTCGTATTGATATAATCTCTTGCTCCAAAGTCATTTTGCATTTCCTATCGATGATAATTTTTTAATTGCGTAACAAATATTTTTTGCAATATCACTCGAAATAACACCTGTTTGACCTTTATCTTTTTCCGCAATCTCCCCTGCAAGCCCATGGACAAAAACTGCAAACTTTGAGGCTTCAAATATATCATCTGTAATATTTACAAAAGAAGCTATTATACCACTTAACACATCGCCGCTTCCGGCAGTTGCCATAGCAGGTGTACCAGTATTATTTTTATATATCTTTTGATCCAAAGCTACAAGCGTATTGCTGCCTTTTAAAATACAAATTATAGAGTTTTTTTTTGAAAATTCTGAAACTATTTTTTCTCTGTGGTCCTTTATTAAATCCATTTTTACATTTAAAAGTTTAGATAACTCGCCTAAATGCGGTGTTATTATGAGTTTAGCTTTTATATTTATATTTTTTAGCTCATCTGAAGCATTATTAAAACATGCAAGTCCAAAAGCGTCTAAAACAACGGGAATATCTATCGAAAAAATAATTTGTTTAATAAACTTACGCAGAATGTTATTGTCTGCTCTTAATCCCGGCCCTATTACAACTGATGAAACTTTTTTAGATTTTATAAAATCAATAATATCAGAGGCTGCATTGTATACATAAAACATTATTTCAGGCTTTGAAATTGCACAAACTTGATTTAAAAACTCATCTTTAACAGCGTAAGTTACAAGACCTGCCCCTGAACGCAACGCTCCTAAACATGCTAATATGCCGGCTCCTGGCATATTCTTAGAACCTGCTATTACTAAGACATGGCCATAGTCATATTTGTGGCTGTCAGTTTTTCTCTTTAATTTTGAAATAAAATTCTTAATTTCTTGTTTTTTCATAAAGCATTTTAAAATATTATTGCTACAGCCACTACGTATTTATTGGTATGCGATAAAGACACTTCTATTTTTTTATATTTTTTATTTTTAATATAAACTTGCGGTTTTCCATCTTTGGCATTTTGAATAGAAACATCTGTGACGATAAGTTTTTTATTTTTAGAGCTTAAAGCTTTCCAAACAGCTTCCTTTGCAGCAAAACGAGCTGCTAAATGTTGCGCTGCATTCTTTTTAGGCAAACAATAAAGCACTTCTTCTTTTGAGAAAATTCGTTCTAAAGACTTTTTATCTTTTACATATTTATTAAATTTTTCAACTTCTTCGATATCAATGCCTATATTCATCCAAGCATCCTGACTAATTAACATTGGTCTCTTTTTATTAATACATCGGTAACCATGATGATATACTTGTTAAAACATCTCTGTTTAAGAGTATTTTCAATATCTTTTCTAACATATTTCAAAACTCCTACTATATCCACGACAAACGCATAAAAAATTTCTTTAGGGCTATGATTAAATTTAAGCAAATTTCATAAACTGCAATTTGGTATTGCCCTGCGACAATCAAAAATTAAAAAAAGTTCTCATGAAAGCTCTCATGCTTTTGGGCGCAAAATACTATCTACTTTATATCCCTTGCTTAAGGCTTTTAGTCTCTTAGTCTTTTAGTCTTTTAGTCTTTTAGTCTTTTAGTCTTTTAGGCGGTTTCTTTGGATTTTAAGTCTTGCGTGCTGCCTGTAACGGCGGTTTTGGCAATTAATCTTTTAAGGCTTTAGCTTTGACGACTAATGCTTTAGGTTTTTTTGATTTTGCCACAATCGCACCACTTGTCATGGTCATCGCCGCACCAATGCCAATCCCTCTTTCAGAAAAGAGTTAACACCTCCAGATCACAAATTGAACTTGACAATTTTTGTTACTCATCTTCATTAGACCTCTTGCATAACTAAGTATTAAATTCAAGAATACAAATACCTGCAACCCAAGTTAAATCGCAGTCCAAAGCGTCTTTTGCTATTACTTATCTATTCTCGAGACTATTTTGAACCTTTT
>BNVT01000109.1 GCA_025998295.1 Endomicrobiia bacterium | reverse complement strand
ACAGCTATTGCGTCTGCTGCAGAAAATATTAAAACTGCTGAAAAATGCAGAGATCTTTTTATGAATGAATATTTTAGAGTTTATATCCAAACTGATACTATAGGCGTTGAAATTGGAGCAGCTTTAAAAAATGTTTTTGCGATTGCTTCTGGAATCATTGATGGTTTAAATTATGGAGATAATACAAAAGCCACAATAGTTACAAGAGGTCTTAGAGAACTTACAAAAATAGGAGTCGCTTTAGGTGGAAAAGAACAAACTTTTTACGGATTATCGGGATTGGGTGATTTGGTAACTACATGTTTTTCGAGACATTCAAGGAACCGTGCTGTGGGACAAGCTGTTGGAGAAGGCAAGTCGCCAATTGAAGCCGAGAAGAGTCTTGGAATGGTTGCAGAGGGTGTCGGGAATACTATAAGCGCTTATGAGCTAGGAAAAAAATTAAAGTTTGAACTTCCGATAGTAAATGAGATATATGCAGTTTTGTTTGAAGGAAAAAACCCTCTTAAAGCTGTGAACGACTTGATGACAAGAGGTTCAAAACAGGAATAAAAGCATTAGCTAAATTTTGTTAAATCATTCTCAAATGCTTCTAATAGTTGTTCTTATTCCTTTGCTAGTTTGCCTAGTAGTTACTCGCATCTATTTTTTCAAGCGGGCGCAAATGTATCAATCAATACAGAAGTTAGTTGGCTTTCTACCTTAATGAATCGTAGTGCGGTAGGTAAGGAGCGTGAGTATTGCGACGGATGCAAAGATGTGAACACCTCGGAGAGTAGCGAAGTTGAAAACTTCGACTAATCCTGAGACTTTGAAAGACAAGGTCTTGAAAATAGGGTTAGGAGGTTGTGTTTAACTATATTTTATAGCTCCGCTTTAACATTGGCAGGTGATAAAATGACGAAAAATGATATAGCATTGACATTATTAAAAATATTAAGTTCAAAAAAAGAAGCCGATGCTGCCGTAAATAAAGTTTTTGAAGAAATATCAAATGCTTTAAAAAATGGCGAGAAAGTTGTTGTAACAGGTTTTGGAAGTTTTAATATATTTGAGACAAAAACAAAAAATGGCAGGAATCCTAAAACAGGTGAAAAACTTCTTATCGCTCCAATGAAAAAAATAAAATTTAAACAATCAAAAGATTTTTTTGATTAATAAAGAGGTTATATGAAACTTGGCATTGTTGGCCTTCCTAATGTAGGAAAATCAACGTTGTTTAACGCTATAACAAAGGCATGCGCCGAAGTAGCGAATTACCCTTTTTGTACTATAAAACCAAATGTAGGGGTTGCCATAGTTCCCGACAAAAGATTGGATTTTTTAAAAAAACTTTACAATGCTAAAAAAACTGTTCCCGCAATTGTAGAATTTGTAGATATAGCAGGCCTTGTAAAAGGAGCGTCAAAAGGAGAAGGACTGGGAAATCAGTTTTTGACTCATATAAGAGAAACTGCCGCGATTGTTCACGTAGTAAGATGTTTTGAAAGCAAAGATATAACGCATGTTATGGGCGGGGTTGATCCTCTAAGAGACATGGAAACTATAGACATGGAGCTAATTTTGTCCGATATGGAATCTATATTGAAAAGACTTGAAAGACTCGAAAAAGACGTCAGGCTTAACGATAAAAAAATACTTGCCCAAAAAGAACTTGCAATAAAAGTGAAAGCACATCTGGATGACGCAAAACCTGTAAGAACTCTTGAGCTTAACAATGATGAAAAGACAATGATAAAAGATTTTTTTTTAATAACATCTAAACCCGTTTTATATGTATGCAATGTGTCTGAAAACGACTTGCCATCAATGGAGAATAAATATACTGCTGCTGTAAAATCAAAAACAAAAGAATGGCAGGTAATATCCATATGCGCAAAAATTGAAGCAGAGATGCTGGAACTTTCAAAAAACGATCAAGAAGCCTTTCTAAAAGATTTGGGATTAAGAGAACCTGGTCTTAATCGTCTAGTTCAAGCCGGGTACGATCTACTTGACCTTGCTACATTTCTTACAGCTGGAGAAGCTGAAGTAAGAGCATGGACTATAAAAAAAGGCTTTTTGGCTCCGCAGGCAGCGGGGGTAATTCATTCTGACTTTGATAGAGGTTTTATACGCGCCCAAGTCATGAGTTTTGACGATTTATTTAGACTAGGTAGCGAAAAGATCGTAAAAGATGCAGGACTGCTGAGAAGTGAAGGCAAAGAATATCTAGTTAAAGACGGCGACATCATAGAGTTTCGTTTTAACGTATAAACCATTCCTTACAGGAGTGAATTCATTTCGTTTAAAAAAGATACTAAAAAAAGTGAAAGAAAAGAAAAATTTGACTAAAAACCGCTAATAATATACAATCACTAAAGGGATGTTAGGGTTATAAGAGGGGTGTAAGAATGTCTTACAAATGTGTAGTTTGCGGTAAAGGTTCAACATCAGGAAATACAGTCAGCCATTCAAATAAAGCTTCAAAGAGACTATTTAGGCCTAATCTTCAGAACTTGAACATTATTCTTAACGGTAAAAAAACCCGTGAATATGTTTGCACATCTTGCATTAAATCAAACAAAGTTAAGAAAGCAATATAGCGTGGCACGGAGATAAAATTATTGTTTCAATGCCTCTGTTTTATAAAAAAATCCCAAAAGTAAAAAGATTAAAAAATGTAGTGGGGATTAGAGGCGTTCTGTGTGTTGCTGTTTTATTGCGGCTTGTTTTGCTAAAAAATCGGCTTTATCATTTTTAATATTTCCCGTATGGCTTTTTATATGTTTCCATTCAATTTTAGTTTGTACGCTATGGAGAAAGTTTGTGTATGCTGTTGAAACAGCATTTCTGGCTTTCCATTGTCCTGTCGCAAACTTTTCTATACCCTGATAATCATAATTAATTCTTATTTTTTTTACATCATTGCTACTACACCATTTTAGTGTTTCAATTACCGATTTTAGCTCTCCTTCAAATTGTCTAAATTGCGTATTTGGAATAGTTCCTGAGAGTTTAGCTTTTATTTCATCTCCCAAATAAATAACAACTCCGTAACCTGTTACGCCGGAAATATAAGAACCGTCAACAAAAGCCTCGTAAATACCGCTTTCTGCAGAGTAAGTTTCTAATCCGTTTAATTCATTCCATATTGAATCGATAAGTGAGTCTATCTCAGAATTTTTAATTTGTTTTTTTAATAAATAAGTTTTTTTTGTAGGTTTATAGTAAAGAAGCAGTTGTCCTATTAATATGCCTTTTTCGCTTACGGAAATCTTTAAAAGATAATCTCTAAAAGAGTTATTATCAAAAGAAATATCTATATTTGATTTTTTTAATTTTTTTTGTAATTCCAAAGCTTTAAATTGAAGCTCTCTTTTACACATACACAATATCATTTATATTCTCCAAAAAATATTTCATAGCGCAATCATTAGACCCCTCGCGCAACTTAAGTATTAAATTCTAGAATTACAAATAACTGTAACTTGGAGTTAAACCGCAGTCCAAAGTGTCTTTTGCTATTACTTATCTATTCTTTAGACTATTTTGAATCTTTTAATAAAAGGTCTTTTGTAATTACTATATCTGTCTTTTTAGACTATTTTGAACCTTTTAACAAATTGTCCCTTAAGAAACAAGTATAATCAAGGTGTATAAGGGTGTTGGATATTGACACTCAATAGGGC
>BNVT01000108.1 GCA_025998295.1 Endomicrobiia bacterium | reverse complement strand
AAAAAAGATTAAACCTAAAAGAATTATCACAGTGTTTGGCTGCGGAGGCGATAGGGACAGGGCAAAAAGGCCATTGATGGGAAAAACTGCAGTTGAAATGAGCGATTTTGTTTTTGTAACATCAGACAATCCTAGGACAGAAGATCCTAATAAAATAATTCTTGATATAGAAGTTGGAATAAAAAGAGTTTACAAGACAAATTATAAGATTGTGGTCAGTAGAGAAGAAGCAGTAAAAGAAGCGGTTATAATGGCAGAAAAAGGCGACATTCTTTTAATCGCAGGAAAAGGTCATGAAGTTTATCAGATTATAGGTAATGAAAAGATACATTTCAACGATACCGAAGTCGCAAAAAAATATATTGAATTAAAAAATGTGCCACAAGAGATAGAACAAAAGGAATTTACTTTTTAATGGAAGCTTTTTATCTTGCAGAGTTAATACTTGCCATAAATGGGAGGTTTGTAACAGGAGGTCCTAACATTTTAGTAAAAGGGATTTCTATAGATTCAAGAACAATAGAAAAGGGTGAAGTGTATTTTGCCATACAGGGAAATCGATATGATGGGCATGATTTTATAGGCGAAGCAATAGAAAAAGGTGCTTCTTCGGTGGTGTATTCAAGAAATGATGTTGATTTGATAAAACCTTTTCCTAAACTTCCTTCAATAATTAAAACTGACGATACTCTAGTTGCTCTTGAAAAACTCGCTAAGGCATACAGATCAAAATTTCAAAATACAAAAATAGTTGGTATTACAGGTTCTAATGGAAAGACTACTACAAAAGAAATATTGACTTCGATTTTAAACATTAGAGGAGAAACTCTTTCAAATAAAGGAAATTTAAACAATAGGATAGGCCTTCCCCTTTCAATGTTTAATTTGACTCGAAGCGTTGAGTATGCAGTTTTTGAAATGGGAACATCGCTATATGGCGAAATTAAAATATTATCGGATATAGTAAAACCTGATTTGGGGATTATAACAAACATAGGATTTTCGCATTTAGAAGCTTTCCTTTCTCCTGAAGGTGTATTTAAAGAAAAGAAAGTTTTATATGAAAGTGTAAAAGAAAGCGGTTATGCGATTATAAATAATGATGATAAATATTTAAGAACAATATCAAATGCTGGAAATAGAAAAATTATTACGTTTGCTTTGGATACAAATGCAGATATTTACGCAAAGAATATAACTTTACATCAGGATCAAGCGGTTTTTGATCTTTTTTATAAAAAAATATTTGCCAAAGTTTCAATGCCAGCAAAAGGCAGATTTAATATCGCAAATGCTTTGGCAGCAGCGTCTTGTGCAATAGGATTTGGGTTTTCTCTTGAAGAAATAAAAAAAGGAATAGAAAAATTTATACCTCCTAAAATGAGAATGGAAACGCTTATAACATCCGGAGGTGTTATTTTAATTAACGACGCTTATAACGCAAATCCATCTTCAACCAAGGAAGCAATACAGGCAGTGATGCAATCCTACTCTGGTAAAGAAATTAATCTTGTTCTTGGCGATATGCTTGAACTTGGAAATAAATCTTTGGATTATCATTTTGAATTAGGAAAGTTTATTAATAGTCAAAATGTAAAATCTGTTAGTCTCTACGGTAAAATGAGTCTCAATACAAAAGGGGCTTTAACTGCCAAAAATGTTTTTTATTCAAAAGATTCACATGCTCTTTTGAGAAATCTTGAACAGCTTTTGGTTGATAATAATTCCGTATTTTTATTTAAAGCTTCAAGAGGAATGAAACTAGAAGACACTTGTACAAAATTTTATAATACTTTAGAAAAAAAGAGGTGACGGATGCTGTATCATATTTTTTATCGTTTAAGCAATATTTTTACTCCTTTCAATGTTTTTAAGTATATAACTTTTAGAGCCGGCGGAGCAATTTTAACAAGTCTTTTAATTTGTTTTATTACAGGGCCTTGCATTATAAGAAAACTGACAAAATTCAAAATAAAACAAGTAGTAAGGACTGATGGTCCCGCTATGCATTTAGTTAAAAGTGGAACTCCCACAATGGGAGGTCTTCTTATTTTATTATCGGTAATCACATCAACGCTTTTATGGGCAAAACTTGATAACAAGTTTATTATATGGCTTTTGATAGGAACTGTATGGCTTGGTTTTTTGGGTTTTTGTGATGATTATTTAAAACTTAAGAAAAAAAATTCAAAAGGACTCTCCATAAAAGGAAAACTTTTTGGGCAAATAATTTTCGCTGCATCGCTTGCATCGTATTTAACTTTTTTTTCACCAAATCCTACATTTGCAACTGCAACGCTTGTAAATGTCCCTTTTTTTAAAGATTTTTTTATAAATTTTTCTTTTTCATATATATTGTTTGTAGTAGTTATTATTGTTGGCAGTTCTAATGCTGTTAATTTAACAGATGGATTGGACGGACTTGCCATAGGTAATATAACTATTGCTGCTTTCGCGCTTGCTTTGTTTGCATATTTTGCGGGGCATTTTCAAATAGCAAATTATTTGAAGATTATTAATATTTCAGGAGCTGGAGAAATATCGGTGTTCTTGCTTGCGGTTGTGGGTGCGGGTCTGGGATTTCTGTGGTACAACTCTCATCCTGCGGAAGTTTTTATGGGTGATACAGGAAGTTTATTTTTGGGCGGTGTTTTAGGAATGGTAGCGGTATTTATAAAACAAGAACTTATTTTGCTTATCCTTGGAGGCATTTTTGTAGTCGAAGCGTTTTCGGTGCTTATACAAGTGTTTTATTTCAAAAGAACAAAAAAGAAAATATTTAAGATGGCCCCAATGCACCATCATTTTGAAATGCTTGGTTTACCAGAAACAAAAGTTACAATAAGATTTTGGATGGTTGGAATAATTCTTGCAATATTGTCCTTCGCATCGCTTAAATTAAGGTAATGATTAATAGACCTTTTTTTTAAAACTTATCAATACAAAATTGCAGAATGTGTCAAAATACAAAAGAAGAAAATTTTGAAAACAAAAATAGTATTTGGGTGGGTATCTCCAAAAGTCATGGTTTTGGTAGGTTTTTGTATTTATCACGCTGAATTTGTTACAGCATCTCGTTGTAAAAATAACATTAAATATCGAAACAAGTTCAGGATAGCAGTAAGGTAACAAAAGTTTTTAGACAAATATATATGTTCCTTAAAAAAAGAAGTACGATCTAAGTTGGAAGATCAACTAACTTTATTTATGTAATACATACCTCATACAGCTACGCCATCCACCCCTTTCAAAGAAAGAGGAATAGAAGCAAAAAATATCCTGTGATAATTTCTCTTTTTATAAAAGGTGTGATATGCATGGTTTAACGTGAGGATATTGGTTTTTATAGTAATTCCAAGCCAAGAAGCATTGATCTTTTGCAGTAATTCCAATTTTTTAAAAAAAGGAGTGGCGGGCAGAGTCTTACGTAGCATTTATTTGTCTTTTTCAAACTATTCACAAATATGCGGTTGTGCTCTTTATCATTTTTTTACAGAAGGTTAATTTTTAAGCAAGGTAAAAATTGGCTTTAGTTTGAAATTGATAGAAAAGAAATCCATGAAACTAGTTTTGATAACATATCTACATGCGATATTGTAGCTATAGAAGATTAACCCAAAGTAACAGACGCTACAAAACGCATAAGAGCTTTTTTTTCGATTTTTGATTGTCGCAGAGCACTACCAAGTTGCAGTTTATGGAATTTACTTTGAGCCTAAATCAGTTGCCTGAAAGATTTTTTTCATGCGTTTGTTTTATGAGACTCTATAAAGAATTGACACATTTTGTATTTTGTAATACAATGGCCGCATTATGAATACAGC
>BNVT01000107.1 GCA_025998295.1 Endomicrobiia bacterium | reverse complement strand
TCTTGCAGATCAATCTAACGAGATATATAAGGTTTTGTTTTTGTGGTATTGTTGTGTTAGGAGACTGTTTGTGAGCTTTTGACACCTAGAAAATGACTGTGAGAGCTTGAAAGATATCTTTTGCTTTGCTTTTTGCTTTCTTTTAAAATTTTAAAACACAAATTGTTTTAAGTCTTATATGTTTTGAGTGCAAATATTTTAGGTATAGAAAACATATTACTTTTAAGCAAAGATAAATTAGACTTTTGTCAAACTAAAGATAAGCACCCTGTACTTCCAGTTCCAAAACAAAAGTCTTTTGTTTAAAAAACCTTATGCATTCCTTTTGTTTACTTGAAAATATATTTTCTGTTTTTACACTACATCGTTTTCCCATCAAAGACAATTGCCAAGACAACATTATCCTTGCTGTCAATACGACTTAAAATGCTTTCTGTCTTTGTTTTGTAGTGTCATTTTATCACGATAACAAAAAAGCCGTGAAAATCTATATAACGTCTGTGTAACATTTATATAGCTTAAAATACCTTAAACCTTAAAACTTTCTTTAAATCCTTTAAAAACCCAATTTGTATTCTGTAGAGCATTAAAACAAAAACAAAAGCAATTCTACACAATTAATTCATCATCATAATTTCAGACTCCAATTTCAGTTTCCCTATCTCTAAATTCTTTTTCCCTTCTAATAACTGATCTATTTTGTTACGATTATCTATTATTTGCAACTCATATACTTCGCTCCCGTTATTTACTGTTGCCAACTCACGTAGTTCTATCTTGAGCTTCTTTACTTCTTCCTTGATCGCATCCAGTGCTTTATTGGCCATGTCCATTACTTCAAACCGATCCTGTACTTCTACCACTTCATTTTCATTGGCTTTGTCTATTATTTCTTCATGCTGATCTTCAATATTCTTAACCTGATAAGGACGAAGCTGAACAGAGAATTGCTCCTGCGTTCTTACCGCTTCATCGACCTTGTCTCTATTATTCATCTCACCCCTAGAAGAAGAAGATGATGAAGATGAACTAGAAGACGACAAAGAAGGTGACGACGATGAAGATGATGAATACAATCCAGCCTCAGCTTCATCTTTTTCCAGCTCTTCCTGATCTTCGTGATTTTCTTCCCGCTCTTTTTCCTGCTTTTCCAGTTCTTCCCGCTCTTTTTCCTGCTCTTTGTTTTTAATCAGTCGATCCATTAGCCCTTGTTCAAATACGTGATCCCTAGCACACATCACAGCTACTATTGGATTCTTAACAAGATGCTCGGCTAGGAGTTTCTTTGCCTCATCCAGTCTTGCTTTCTCATACTCATTGCTAGGCGTTATCTCAAAAACCCTCGTAGAAGAAGATGATGAAGAAGATGAACTAGAAGACGACAAAGAAGGTGATGACGATGAGGATGATGAACACAATCCAGCCTCAGCTCCATCTTTTTCCAGCGCTTTGCGCTCTTTTTTCCGCTGTTCTTTCTCTTTTTTTCTAACCAAGTGATCCACTAGCTGTTGTTTAAATTTGGAATCCTCAGTACAAGTCTTAACTAATCCCGGATGGTTGACAAGATGCTCAGCTAGTAGTTTCTTTGCCTCATCCAGTCTTGCTTTCTCATACTCATTGCTAGGCGTTATCTCAAAAACCCTGTCTGTAGCTTCAACCTCTGCTTCTTCAGTCTGATCTTCAATATTCTTAACCCGATCCTGTATTTCTGCCCCCTCTAAAACCAACTCCCTCTTTCCTGCCTCTAGCCTAGCCTGCTTCTTTTCCATGATATATTGACTCCAAAGGCCAACCGCCGGCGGCACATGGATAATTAGATACTCGTCAGACTTAAAACATTCATTTCTTTCTTTCTCATGTCTCTTTTTCGTATTCTCTTTCTGTTCATGTATCCATGCCCTCTCTAGCTGCCGTTTATCTCTAATCCAGGAATTAATGCGCCACTTTTTATATTCCGGATGCATATCATAATAATTAGCTACACTTCCACTCTCTTTAATCATATATTCAATTTGCCCTGGGTCGATTACCATACTAGCCAACCCCTCAGTCCACATATTCTCCCGCTCATCTTCTACTGCCTGTTTTAAATCCTCATCTTCACCAAACAATCCTTTCAAGCTAGCGTATGCCCTATCTTTTGCTGTATACTCATTTACAGAATCAGATGTCTGTGAGGGCTCTTGCGTGGATTCTAATGCTGGATTGTCTTTGTGTGCCATCTTCTGCTCTTTACGTATCTTTCTGTGCTTTGGCACCCTTGCCATCTTCTGCTCTTTGCGTACCCTTCTTTTCTCTGCTGCCTTAACCGCCTTGCGCCTATGCTCTGCTACCCTTGCCATCTTCTGCTCTATCTCTTCCTTGCTCAAGGGTTTCTTTATTTCTTTTGCTTCTTCTGCTTGTTGTTTTGCTCTTTCTTTTGCTTCTTTTTCACGTTTGAGTTGCTGCTGTTCACATTTTTCTTCCTGCTCTGATATTTTTTTCTTCCATTTTATTGCTCTTTTCTTGCTTTCACCTTCTCCCTCCTTTGCTGCCTCTACAATCTCTTCTGTCTGTATCTGAAATTCTTTCTTTATCTGCTTTTTCTCTCTTTCTCTTTCTATTTCTCTTGCTTGCTCTCTCTTTGCTCTTTCTATGGCTTTATTTTTTCTTTCTGTCTCTACCTTTGCTCTCTTGCGCTCCTCCGCTTTCTTCCGCTCTTCCTCCGCTTTCTTCCGCTCTTCCTCCGCTTTCTTCCGCTCTTCCTCCGCTTTCTTCCGCTCTTCTTTTATCTGCTCATCTAGCACTTTTAACCGCTCACAAGTCTTTCTGCTCTCCTCTTGTGCCTTCTCAGATTCTGCTCTTGCCTTGTCAGATTCTGCTCTTGCCTTGTCAGATTCTGCTCTTGCCTTGTCAGATTCTGCTCTTGCCTTCTCAGATTCTGCTTGATATCTTCTCATCCGCTCATCATGCACTAGTTGATCCGCTAACTCTCGTTCAAATCTGGGATCCTCAATGCAAGTCTTAACTAATGCCGGATTCTTAACAAGATGCTCAGCTAGCAGCTTCTTTGCCTCATCCAGTCTTGCTTTGTCTTCTTCCGTTTTTCCTTCTGCTCTTTCTGCTTCTTCACGCTCTCGTTCCAGCTCTTTCAGATTTTTTTCCCGCCCTTTTTCTAAAACCAGATGATTCATTAGCTGTTGTTTATATACAGGATTACAAGCACAAAGACTAGCCCTTATCGAATTCTTAGAAAAAGCAAGATATTCAGCTAGCAGCTTCTTTTTCTCTTCATCAGCCAGCCTTGTTTTTTCCTCTTCCGCCTCCTGCTTCCTCGCCATCTCTTGGCGCTCTCTCTCCAGTGCTTCCCGATTTTTTTCCTGCTCTTCTTTCAGCTCTTGCCGTACTTTTTCCCGCCTTTTTTCTGTCTCTTCCAACGCATTTTCGCACTCTTCTTGCCGCCTTTTTTTCCGATCTTGGAGCCACTTTTTGTTCCGCTCTTCTCTCTGCTCTTCTTCCTTTAATCTTTCTTTTTCTGCTTCTTCTTTGCCTGCTACTGCTGCTAATCTTTGTCTTTCTGCTTCTTCTGCTTTTTCCTTTTCTTCTTTTTCCTTTTCTTCTTTTTCCTTTTCTTCTTTTTCCTTTTCTTCTTTTTCTTGTTTTGCTTTTGTTTCTGCTTTTTCCTTTTCTTCTTTTGCTCTTTTTATTTCTTCTACTTTCTCTGGAGTGGCAGTCCTTTTGTTTACAGGGGAAGTGTTATTTTTACCGCTCGGACATGAACTTAAAAAAAGACTAAAAAGAGTAAATGTAATAAATGTAGTTAATAATGTCTTTAGTTTCATCGTTGTTTTCTTTTTTACTTGTAGTTTTTGTTTTTTCACATTCTGTAAGTC
>BNVT01000106.1 GCA_025998295.1 Endomicrobiia bacterium | reverse complement strand
ATGGGCAAATTATTAGTCATTATTAACAATTGTTGTAAACAGTTTTACCTTGATAGGTCTTATGTGAACGCCTAATTATACTTCCTTTTAATAAGGTCTTTTATCCACTTTTTTTCAAGTGGGTTGATACATCCTAACAAAAATCTTTTCTTCCTCATGCTATATTTTCCCTAAATAAATCTAGTAGTTCTTTGTTATTTTTGCCTATTATCTCCATCTTTGCCCAATTGTCTTTCGATAAGTGTCAAATTGCAGTCTATGAAATTTGTTTGGACTTAAAACCAGCCGCTTTAAGAAACTTTTTTCATGTGTTTTGCTTGTGGAAAAAGATTTTGAATAGTGATTTTAAAATATTAAAGTGTTAGAATACAGATCAGTAATTAAGTCTCTTTATGTCTTACGTTACTTTGCGGCAAACCTGCAACTTAAGGCATTTGAGGGTAAACTTAAATGACAAAGTACAATTCAGTATCGTTGTTAACATTGAAATCTAGCAAGTTCAAGCAGCTAAAACGGTTGAAGAATCAACAAGAATTTTAGCTAGTGAAATGGGCCATTTCAAACTTAGGCACATAATAAAACAAATGATTCTTTCTTTTGTCTCACTTTTGTCTCAGCTGGAGTAATGCTGTTTGTTCTTTCACTTTTCGTAAACAAAAGCCAAGCCCTTGTCAATTCTTGAACTTATTTTGATATTTAATGTTGTTTTTTACAACAAGGTGCCGCAACAAGTTCAGCATGATAAATACAAAAACCTACTAGAACCATGGGGGTTTTTAAAGGGACCATGTTGTTAACTTAAAAATTACATTTTGGAGTGATCAATGGAGAAACTTTTAAAAGATTTATTGATGTCTGACGGAATTTCGGGCTACGAAGAGAATGTCGCAAAAATTATAACTAATGCTTTTTCTGGAATATGCACAAGCGTTGAAACCGATAATTTTGGAAATGTTATTGGAAAAATAAGCAAAGGCAAAAAGAAAATAATGATTGCCTCTCATATGGACGAAATTGGTATGGTTGTAAAGCATATCGACAAAAATGGATACATATACTTCATTAAAGTCGGCGGGATAAATGATTCTATTCTCCCTGGGAAAATAGTAAAAATTATTAATAAAAAAGGCGCATTTATAACAGGACTAATAGGAACAAAACCTCCTCATTTAATGACGGCCAAAGAAACAAAACAACCTATTGTGTATACAGATATGTTTATAGATGTAGGTCTTTCATCAAAGAATGAAGTATTAAAAGTTTTAGATATAGGTGACCAAATAATTTTTGAACCCAACGCAGGCGTACTAAATGGTGATTTTTATTATGGTAAAGCAGCAGATAACAGAATAAGCTGTTATGCTATGTTAAAAGTGATGGAAGCGCTTGCAAAAATAGAATATCTTAACGCAGAGATTTACGCATGTGCTACTGCACAAGAAGAAGTTGGTCTAAAAGGCGGAAAGACTTCTTCTTTTAAAATAAATCCTGATTTTGCCCTTATTATAGACACTACTATCGCAGGCGATATGCCCGGAATCGAAGAAAAAGTTTCAGATTTAAAACTTGGGAAAGGTGTTGTCATAACCATGATAGAAGCTTCTGGGAGAGGAACTATAGTTCCTCAGAAAGTTCGTAAACTTATGCTTGAAGTCGCACTTGCAAATAATATTCCACACCAAATAGATATAATTGATGGAGGTATGACCGATGGTGCTATAGTATACACAAACAGGGAAGGTATTCTCACAGGAATTTTAAGCATTCCTACAAGGTATATTCACGCGCCAACATCTGTTTTCAATATTAAAGACATAAATTCAACAATTGATTTAGCAGTTAAAGCCATAGAAAAAGTGGCAAAAGAACTTTGAGTTTAAATTTTTGTATCCTTGCAAGTGGGTCAAGCGGTAATTGCTCAGTAATCTGGGATGAAAAAACCGCTGTTTTAATTGATTGTGGCTGCAGTTCTAAATATGTAGTCGAAAATCTTAATAAATTAGGACTTCTCCCTAAAAATTTAACAGCGGCATTCATAACGCATGCACATACTGATCATTTGAGCGCTTCTGGGCTTGATCTTCTTGGGAAAAATAATATTCCGATTTATTTACATGAAGACTCTTATGAAGATATCTATAAAAAATATGGTAGTAAAATTAAAGAATGCGTTAGCATACCTTTTTACAAAAATATCGAAATTCAAAATATTTTTGTAGAACCTTTTGACGCTTACCACAAAGATGCAAATGTTTCCCACGCATTTGGGTTTACTTTTTCTTCCACACTAAATGCAAGAAAGTATAAGATAGGTTATTTGACAGATACCGGAAAAATCTGCAGTGCTATCATAAAAAAATTAATAAACAGTAATATTTTAGTTATAGAGTCAAATTACAATAGAACAATGTTAGATTTAAGTTTTAGACCTTATGATAATAAAAAGTGGACGGCAAGTAGTTGGGGACATTTATCAAATGAAGACGCTGCAGATGCTATTTGTGCAATTAAGCAACTTTCTACAAGCAAAGACAGTCTAAAATATGTTTTTCTAGCGCATATAAGCCAACACCACAATACGCACGATATTGCAATGAAAACGGTCAAAGAAATACTTTTAAGCAAAGGTATCAACAACGATATACAGCTAATTATCGCTAAAAGAAAACAGAAATCCCAGACAATACGAATCAGCTAATATAGCGCTTCCCTTTTTTGTAGAATCTAAAAAATATGTCTTTTTAGATTCTACATGCATTTGTAAAATGTTGAAATATTATGTACACTCATACTTGGTTGGGCTTGGGGCAAGATAGTTCCGGTTTAACGATACACCAGATATTTGAGATAAAAATGAATTTAATTGACGGTAGAAAAATATCAGACAATAGAAGAGAAGAGATAAAAGCAAGAGTAAGTGAGATTAAGCGGGAAACGGGAAAAACACCGGGTCTTGCAACAATCTTAGTTGGCAACGATCCTGCAAGCCAAGTCTATATCAAGTCAAAAATTAAAGCATGCGAAGATGCGCAAATAAGATCTTTTCATCATAATCTTAGTGGAAACTCGTCTAATGAAGATATTATTAATTTGATAGAAGAGCTAAATAACAATTCCGAAGTCGATGGCATTTTGTTGCAGCTTCCTCTTCCAAACAACAGAGAAGCTGGAGATTGTATCAATGCAATAAGTCCTTTAAAAGATGTTGACGGATTGCATCCTTTCAACGCAGGTCTCCTTAATTTATCAAAAAACTGGGATGAAATAATTAAAAAAAATATTTTGGTTTCATGCACGCCGCTTGGTGTTATATACATGCTGTATAAATCAAACATACTAGTAGAAGGTAAAAACGCAATTGTTGTAGGAAGATCTAATCTCGTAGGCAAACCACTTTCTATGCTTTTACTTGCAAACAATGCAACAGTTATAATGGCACACTCTAAAACAAAAAATTTAAAAGAGATTTGCAAAACCGCAGATATTGTTGTTGCAGCTATTGGCAAACCGAAATTTTTAAACAAAGAATTTATCAAAGACGGAGCCGTAGTTGTTGACATCGGAATAAATAGAACAGCTGATGGTCTAATTGGCGATGTTGATTTTGATTCAGTTAGGGATATGAATATAGAAATAACACCTGTGCCAGGAGGCGTAGGCCCTATGACTATAACAATGCTTTTAGAAAACACTTTAAAAGCATTTAACAACAGAAAGTAAACACTACCGGTGTCTCTAAAACTATTAAAGCCGCTGTCAATTCTTGAGCTTGTTTTGGTGTTTTGCGGTAAATTCCCCTTTTTTTTTGCAAAAAAAGGTATGATGTGTGTAACTTTTGATCTAAGGCATTGACCTTTTGTGGCAATTCCCATTTTTAAAAAAGGTGGTGGCAGGCGCAAGCCTGTCGGGGTATTTGTTTGTCTTTTCC
>BNVT01000105.1 GCA_025998295.1 Endomicrobiia bacterium | reverse complement strand
GGTAGAGCAAAATTATAAAGAAGCAATTAACTGATTTAAAAAAGCAGCAGAACAAGGACATTTTGGCACTAGAGCAGAATTAACAAAAATTAATTCTTGGGAATAAGTAGTTTTGCAGTTTTTTGCGGTTTTTATAATTTATACCAAAGATCAAAATAATCAAGTAAGCATAGGTGTAGACACAAAGTGGCAATGACAGAACAAATGCAAGGGTATGGAAGCTGGCTGTTGTCTTTGCAGATAACAGGTTTGGGTATCAATATCTGTATAAAGTTTGGGAGATTGTATGAACTTTCAAGAGATTATTATGACTTTGCAGAAGTTTTGGGCAAGACAAGAATGTCTTATATGGCAGCCTTATGATTTAGAAAAAGGTGCAGGGACATTTAACCCCGCTGCATTTTTACGTTCTTTAGGCCAAAAACCGTGGAACGTGGCTTATGTTGAACCATCCAGAAGGCCTACAGACGGAAGATATGGCGAGAATCCAAATAGGTTGCAGCGTTATTATCAGTTTCAGGTTATCATGAAACCTGTCCCTAAAAATATACAGCAAATATATTTAGAAAGTTTAAAAGCAATGGATCTTAATCCTAAAAAACATGATATAAGATTTGTTGAGGACGATTGGGAATCTCCAACTCTTGGCGCTTGGGGACTTGGGTGGGAGGTGTGGATTGATGGCATGGAAGCAACGCAGTTTACATATTTTCAGCAGGTTGGAGGTATTTCTTTAAATCCGATTTCTATTGAAATTACATATGGTATCGAAAGAATTGCAATGTATGTTCAAAAGAAAAACAACATATATGATTTACAATGGAATGATAATTTGACTTATGGTGATGTTCATCTTGAAGATGAGAAACAATGGTCTTTTTATAATTTTGAAAAAGCAAATGTAGATATGTTAAAACAACACTTTTGTGATTGGGAGAACGAGGCAAAAAAACTTGTGCAGGAAAACCTACCTCTTCCTGCTTATGATGCAGTTATGAAGTGTTCTCATTTATTTAATTTGCTTGATGCAAGAGGCACAATTTCTGTTTCCGAAAGAGTTGGTTATATTTTAAGAGTTCGTACCATTGCAAGAATTGTTGCTGAAGCATACTTGGCTATATGCTAGGTGGTAATGTATAAATGTTTATTACAATTATCTGTGTTGCCACTTGCTATGAGCTCACAATCTAAAACATTTGACGGTAAACTTAAATGACGATGAAGCAATCCATGACTCCAAGTTGAAATTATTACAAATTGTAAATTTATATAGGACATACATAATGGTTTCTTAAAAAAAAGTATGATTTCGGTGTATAAAATAGTGTCTGGAAAAAATATGATTTATACGGAAGGTCTAATAAGGAATATTATAGCGATAATGAACCTCCGCGCAGCTTGCTCTGTGCGGTACCAGCAGTGAAAATTGAAGAGCTGTAATTGTTCTTGTCCAAACTCTATTGTTTGTAGCGTTATTAAATTTCTTTTATTATTTGAATTAGGCTATTACAACGCTCTAAATTCCAAATATAGCTTTTCTATGCTTTATGGGCGTTACAAAATGATAGTTATGCACTATGCTGTCCGTTCTTTTGAGCATTTCCACAGCCTAATTCTACTATTTTAAGTGGTTTGCGCACGGCTTGTTTGCGAGGCAATAGTTTAACAATTAAAAATTATTTTGTTACAAAATAAAATCGGAGTAAAAATGGTTGGTGAAAATATAAAAAACGCTTTACTTGAGATTGGCACGGAAGAAATACCGTCCTCCTACATTGAACCAGCTTTAAAACAGATGGAACAAATTGCTGTAAAGATGTTTAGCTCTTTAGGCTTGAAATACGACGTAATGAAAACTTATGGCACTCCAAGAAGACTTGTTTTGATTGTTGAAAATATTGCAGAAAAAAGTGATGATAAAACAGAAGAAATTTTAGGACCGTCATTGAAAGTCGCTAAAGACTCGCAAGGTGAATTCTCTCAGGCAGCTATAGGTTTTGCTGCAAAAAGTGGCGTAACACCTGAAAAACTTATTACAAAGGTAACTGAAAGAGGAGAATATCTTTCCTTTATCAAAAAAACTAATGGAGAGAAAACGGATAAGCTTTTAGTTATAATTTTTCCAGAGATAATAAAAGGAATATCTTTTCCTAAGGTAATGATGTGGGAAGAAAGCGGGTTTAAATTTGCAAGACCCATAAGAAATATAATAGCGCTTTATGGCAAAAAAATAATTAAGTTTAAAGTTGCTGATGTTGGGTCGTCAAATTGGACTATAGGACTCCATGCTTATGATAACAGTAAAATAAAAATAGATTCCCCTGAAAATTACGTTGTGGCAATGAAAAATAGATCTGTGCTTGTCGATCAAAAAGAAAGACGGTATAAAATGAAAAGAGCGATAGAGTCTGTTGTTGAAAATACCGGCAGTGTAATCTATGACGAAGAACTTATTGACGAAATAAATTATCTTGTTGAATACCCTTCAGCTGTTTTATGTGCTTTTGATAAAAAATATCTTGATTTACCCTCGGAAGCGCTTACGATGTGCATGAAAAAAAGTCAAAAATGTTTTGCCGTAAATGATAAAGCAGGTAAGTTTTCAAATTATTTTATTGGAGTCAAGAATGGGATTTCAACATATCAGGAAGTTGCAAAAGAGGGATATGAAAGGGTTGTTGCTGCAAGACTTGCAGATGCTGAATTTTTTTATCGTAACGACTTAAAAACTGGGCTTTCTGCTAATGTAGAAAAATTAAAAGGTGTTGTTTTTCATAAAGAGATAGGAACAGTTTATGAAAAAATCGAACGTATTAAACAAATAGCGGACCTTTTTAACAAAGAATTTAGTATGCAAATTAACAGTGCATTACTTGAAAAAGCAATAATGTTTTCAAAAGCTGATTTGGTAAGCGAAATGGTTTTTGAATATCCCAAACTTCAGGGCGTAATGGGTAAAATTTATGCTTTAAAGTTAGGGGAAAATCCAGAACTTGCCGAGTCTATAGAACAACATTACCTTCCGCTAAGTGCATCAGGACAGCTTCCATCAAACAAAATAGCGTTGTTGATATCTTTGGCTGACAAGATAGATACTCTAGCCGCAAATTTTTCCATAGGACTTGAGCCATCAGGTTCGGCAGATCCTTATGGTTTAAGAAGATATGGAATAGGTTTTATAAGAATTGTAATGGAGAATTTGCCAAATCAAGACTTGTCAGAAGCTGTTGCAAAAGTTTTTGAGTTTTTACCTGAAAATATAAAAAGCAATCCTAGAACAAAAAATGCTTATGAAAGACTGATTAACTTCTTCTGGCAGAGAATAGAAGGAGTTCTCCAGGCGCAAGGATATAGTTCTTATGAAGTGAAAGCAGTTGCAAATGAATCGAAAATTTATAAGTTGAAAGCCCTTGGCTCTTTACAACCTAAGCTTAACGCTTTGCGAAAGGCGATAAAGAAAGGCGATTTCATATCTGTAGCTACCGTATTTAAAAGAATAAACAATATTGTAAATCAGGCAAATCAGCAAAATATAAATATATCACAAACAATTAACGAATCTTTACTTTCTAACGATGCCGAAAAAATTCTTTTTATCTGCACCAAAGAGGCAAAAACGGAAATTGAAAATTATATATCAAAAAATGAGTATAGTAAGGTTTTTGATAAAGTTTTGGATATGAAACCTGTAATTGACTGCTTCTTTGATAAAGTTATGGTTATGGCGGAGGATGAATCTGTAAAATTAAACAGAATTTCTTTATTAAATTGTATAAGAACTATATTTACAGGATTTATAGATTTTTCGGCTTTACAACAGTAATAATTTTAGCTGGCTATACTGTTTTAAATACTTGTCTTATGCATCAGTTATTGTTTTTGAGGTTTGTATTAGATCTCTTTTGCAAAATCTAGGGTTTTAAAACTATATATTTCAAACTTTAG
>BNVT01000104.1 GCA_025998295.1 Endomicrobiia bacterium | reverse complement strand
AGATAATCTTTACCTGTGCAAAAAAGAGGTTTTTTGTGTTTCGACAAAGAATTTTAATATTTTCGAAAAAAATCAGAGAAAAAATATTAAAAATAGAAAAAACTAAAGGTTTTTAGAGAAACCATTCTGTGCATAAAATGAAGAACAGGCTGAAAATAAGAAAGGAAGAAGAAAAATTGCGAAAACGAAAAATGTAATAATTGCAATTGTTTTATTTAGTCTTATTACCACGATTGTGTGAAATTCCTATTTTGGTTTATAAATTTTTGTCGGAAACAGTCAGAGGTTGGCAGTATAGTCCCGTTGCAACCTTTCAAAATTCACGAGTATTTGCTCAAGTGTGCCCGTAAGTTCTTTAGTCTGTTCCAACGATCTTAAAAATAACTTGCAATTTTGTGGCGCATGAGACAGAAGCGTGATAAAAGTTGTGTCTGTAAAAATAAAAGTAATGAAATGAAACAAAAAAGAAGGAGAAAATAAGAGGTTAGAAATGGCAAAAGACAAAGATATTAATAAACAAAGAGAAAATACAGTGCCCGAAGTTATTGCCGCAAATATTGCTCCGCGAAACATTGAGGATGAAATGAAAACTTCTTACATTGATTATGCTATGAGCGTAATTGTAGGAAGGGCTTTGCCTGATGTTCGTGACGGTTTGAAACCTGTGCATAGAAGAATACTTTATGCAATGAAAGAAATGGGATTAAAACATAATACGGCGTATAAAAAATCTGCTAGAGTTGTTGGAGACGTACTCGGTAAGTATCATCCTCATGGCGATTCCGCAGTTTACGGCGCAATGGTTAGAATGGTGCAGGACTTTTCTTTAAGATATCCGATGATTGACGGACAAGGAAATTTTGGCAGCATAGATGGAGATTTTGCTGCGGCTATGCGTTATACAGAAGTAAGAATGGATGCTATTACCGATGAAATGCTTGTAGATTTGGATAAAAATACAGTTGATTTTATTCCTAACTACGATGGTTCTTTAAAAGAGCCTTCAATACTTCCTACAAAACTTCCGAGTCTTTTGATTAATGGTTCAGCAGGCATTGCAGTAGGTATGGCTACAAACATTCCCACGCACAATCTTAGCGAGACTTGTGATGCATTGGTTGCCTTGGTAGATGATCCTGATCTTCCTGCCTTGGAATTAGCAAAATTTATTAAAGGGCCGGACTTTCCTACAGGTGCAATAATTTTGGGCAAGAGTGGCATTAAGGATTACATGGAAAAAGGCAGAGGCTCTGTAAAAATGAGGGCCAAAACCGAAATAGAAGAAATGAAAGGCGGCAGAGAAGCAATTATAGTTAACGAAATTCCTTATCAGGTAAATAAGACAAATCTTATAACTTCTATTGCGGATTTAGTAAAAGATAAAAAAATTGATGGAATTTCAGACTTGCGCGACGAATCAGACCGTGATGGCATAAGGATAGTAATTGAAATTAAAAAAGATGCGAATGCTCAGGTTGTTTTAAATCAACTTTATAAACATACGCAGATGCAGTCTTCTTTTGGCGTTATAATGCTTGCATTAGTAAATAACAGACCAAAAGTAATGAACGTTAAAGAAATTTTAATACATCACATTGAACATAGAAAAGTTGTTATCACAAGAAGAACAAAATTTGAATTACAAAAAGCAGAGGCAAGGGCTCATATTTTAGAAGGTTTAAAGATAGCCATAGACAATATTGACGCTATTGTTAAAATTATGAAAGAATCCCCCGATGAAGATACTGCGCGCTCAACATTAATGTCAAAATTCCGTTTGACTAAAGTACAATCAGAAGCTATTTTAGAAATGAAAATTCGTCAGATAACTGGTCTTAAGAGAAAAGAAATTGATGAAGAATATTTAGAATTAATAAACCTTATTGAGAAACTTCGTTCCATATTGGCAGACTCCAATAAAGTGCTTACCATCATAAAAGATGAAATAATTGAAATAAAGAAAAAGTACGGTGATAAGAGGAAAACTCAAATTCAGGTTGCAGAAGCTGATTTCAATATCGAAGATTTGATTCAAGAAGAAGAAGTTGCTGTAACAATGTCTCACACTGGATATATTAAACGGATTCCTCTAGATACCTATAAAGCTCAACATAGAGGCGGACGTGGAATAACTGCAATGAATACAAAGGAAGAAGATTTTGTAGAGAATATGTTTATCACAAGCTCTCATGCATACATGTTATTCTTTACTACGCGAGGAAGGTTATACTGGACAAGAGTATACGAAATCCCTGAAGGGTCAAGAATATCAAAAGGAAAAGCTATAGTTAATCTTTTAAGGCTACAAGGCGCTGAAGAAAAAATTACAGCTGCAATTCCTATAAGATCATTTACTCCTAAAGATATTAAAGACGAATATCTCCTTATGTGCACAAGAAAAGGCACGATTAAGAAAATTGCCCTCGATGAGTTTGCTAACCCTAGAAAAGGCGGTATAATAGCAATTAAACTTGAAGACGGTGATATATTAACTGAAGTTAAAGTCATAGGTAAAAATCCTGAGGTTATAATAGCTACAAAAAGCGGTACTGCTATAAGATTTAAAGAAACTGATGTCCGCTCAATAGGACGTAAAGGTCAGGGCGTTAACGGTATTTCTCTTGAGAAGGATGATGAAGTTATAGGTATGGAATTATTTTCTCCAAACGATGTTTTCCTCTCGGTATCTGAAAATGGATATGGAAAGAGAACAGAAGTTGGCAAGTACCGTTTACAAAAGAGAGCTGGTCGCGGCGTTATAAATATGCAGGCAACAGAAAGGAATGGAAATATTGTCGGTATAAAGAAAGCAAATGACGGTGAAGAAGTGATGATAATGACACAGAACGGTATAACGATAAGACTTAGAGTAAATGGTATCTCCGTCATAGGCAGAAATACTCAAGGCGTACGACTTGTGCGTCTTGAAGATGGTGATAAAGTGGCTGTAGTTGCTTGTGTTGCAAAAGATGAAAGCGACCAGGAAGCACAAGATGCGGTAGAAATTGCTAAAGAATAAGATCTGAAACAATATCATACAGCAGTCCTTTTCCAATTACAAAGCAGCTCTTTGTGTTAATCACAGTTTTGGGACTAAAGTTAAAGAAGCGAAATAGTGACAAAAGGCGTTAATTATAGGAATAAAAGATATGGAATGGAAGACAAAACAAACATCTGTAATGAAATCAATAGAAAAAATAGTGGGTAATTTTGAAAAATTGAAAAATAAATCCAAGACAATAGAGAAAATCGCTGATATATGGATAAAAGCATTATCTAATGAGAATAAGATAATTTTTTGCGGAAATGGTGGTTCTGCCGCTGATTCGCAACATTTAGCCGCAGAACTTATTGGTAGATATGAAATTGACAGAGATCCTATACCTGCTATAAGTCTTACAACTGACACATCGATATTAACCGCTATAGGCAATGATTATGGCTTTGATAAAGTTTTTTCCCGGGCTTTAAGAGGTGTAGGAAAAAGCGGTGACGTTTTGGTAGGAATTTCTACGTCAGGAAATTCCAAAAATATAATAGATGCTTTTGCTATTGCAAAACAAAAAGGAATTATAACGATAGCTTTTACCGGAGAAGGCGGTGGAGAAATGAAAAAAGTGGCGGATGTAACATTAAATGCTCCATCAACTGCTACAAATAATATTCAGGAGATGCATATTGCTGTAGGACATATTGTATGCGGTGTTGTTGAGCGTCATTTTTTTATGATGTAACCCCCCCCATGTTGCGCTTTGCGTCACATTACAAGAACACCATGATTTAAGATATTTAGATGATAAACTTAAACTACAAAGCAATTTAGTGTCGTTGTTTTAGTTCGTTTGCCTTTGTTTGACAAAAAGTCCAATCCATGTGTTGTAAGATCCTACAAAGATTTGATAGATAAAGCTTTAATATGTACAACCCGCTGTTTTTTTTAACAAAAGCCA
>BNVT01000103.1 GCA_025998295.1 Endomicrobiia bacterium | reverse complement strand
ATTTTCTCTTTGCTTACCTACTTGCCCTATCTTTTCTTTTCTCTTCTTCTCTTCTCTCCTTGCTATCCTTGACTCTTTTATCAAATGCTTTCTTTACTCCCATTAATACTAAATCCATTACATCTGATTTAACTGCTTTCTTTTTTGTTTCATAGTATTTCTATTGTACTTTTATTATGTTAGTTATTAAGAGGTCTATTGAATCAAAAGAACATGCACCATTAATGTTATTATCATTAAAATCGCCTCCGTTTACAATAATTTTATTGCCTGTCATCGATGTAAAAGTACTATCAGGACCAATGAAAGCACCGCTTGCCCCACAAACTTCTGCTCCTTCTTCGATAATTAGAGTACAATTAATTGTTTGGGTTTAGCAAAAATGGGCCGGTTCCATTCGGATTAGTAGAATTAGCAGCGACATGCTCTTTATGAGTAGTATTAGAAGAGTCGAGTATTTTTGTATTCCCTCCCAAACAAATGCCAGTACAAACAAACATTGCTATTATTGCTAATATATTTTTTATGTACGGTCTGTTTCTTCTAAATTTTGTTTTTTCATGGTTTCTTGTCCTGTTTAACTTAAATTTTTAAATTTGCAGGTCTGTGACATGCTGCATTTATACTAAATTTTATGCGTCTTTTCAACTTGTTGTATATTACAACATATTGGACTTTTATAAAAACAAAGACAAGTGGACTAAAACAGCTTGTTATCGTTTTACCCTAAAAACTTTAAACTTTCGTTAATTTTTTCAATTTTCAAAGAAGCCTCATTAAGTCTTGTTTTAATTTTTTCTACTTCAAACTCAGGCGCCTTCTTTATAAAATCTTTATTCTTTAATTTTAAAGATGTTCTTTCCGCTTCTTGCTTTGCAAAAGTGATTTCTTTTGTAAGTCTTGCTCTTTCTTTTTCAATATCGATAAGACCTTTTAAAGGTAAAAATATTTCAAAACCTCCAGCAACAGCTAATGCGGAATTATCAGGTCTTATAATATTTTTACCAAACCGTATCGAGCTTATTTTTGCAAGCTGTTTTATATAACTTTCATTTTCTTTTGTAATATTCTCTTTATTATCGTCCAACACATTAAACAAAGATTCTATTTGCACTGCTGGAGAAATATTCATTTCGCTTCTTAAAGTTCTTATTTTTATAATTATGTCTTGGATGTTTTTCATTTTATCAAATGTGGATTCCCAATTATGATGTTCAGGAATGACAAATAGAGAGCTTTCGGCTATTGTTTCCACATCGTTATCCAAGATTTGCCATATTTCTGAAGTTATAAAAGGCATTATGGGAGACATTAGTTGTAATGTTGATTTAAGTATACTTACAAGAATTGAGAGAACTTGTTTCTTTGCATTTATGTCTGTTGACATCATGCGTATTTTTGATAGTTCTATGTACCAATCGCAATATTTTGTCCAGAAGAAATCATAAATTTCTCTTGAAGCTGTGTCTATGTTGTAAGACTCATAGGCTGCTTTAACTTTCGAAGCGGTGTTTGTAAATTCAGATATAATCCACTCGTCAGCAAGTTCAATAGGTTCTACTTTATCATCAAGTTTATCGATACCTTCTAAGTTTATTATTATAAATCTTGAGGCATTCCATATTTTATTTGCAAAATTTCTTGCAGCCAAAAATGACTCTTCAGAAATCTGCATATCTCGTCCTGGATTTGCAGACTGTGCTAACGCAAATCTTAATGCATCTGCACCATATTTTTCAATAATATCGCGTGGATCAACAACATTCCCGAGAGATTTTGACATCTTTTTACCGTATTTATCTCTTACTATTCCATGAATAAATACATCGTTATAAGGAACATCTTTCATAAATTCTAAACCGAACTGCAGCATTCTTGCAACCCATAGATATATAATTTCATGTCCAGTTGCTAAAACTGACGTAGGATAAAAATATTTTAAATCTTCATTGTTCTCATCTTCGCCCCAATTAAAAACGCTAATAGGCCACAAAGCTGAAGAAAACCAAGTATCTAAAACATCTTCGTCTTGAACAAAATTTTTACCTTTACAGTAAGGACATTCCACAGGTTTATCAAACAGAGCAATAGGCCTGCAATTTGTTGTTATGTCACCTTTTTCATCAACGCAATAATATACAGGTATTCTATGTCCCCACCATATTTGACGACTTATACACCAATCTCTTAAATTTTCAAGCCACAAAATGTAAGGTTTTTTCCACGATTGCGGATAAAAAACAGTTTTCCCGTCATTTACCGCATCAATCGCTCTTTTGGACATTTCCTCAATGTTTAAAAACCATTGGTTAGACATTAAAGGCTCTATTTTTGCAGAACATCTGTAGCATCTTCCCACTGAATGAGCATAATCTTCTGTCTTTGCCAAAAATCCCGATTTTTCTAAATCTTTAACTACTTTTTTTCTTGCTTCCTCTACACTTAATCCCTTATATTTCTCAGGGACATTAATCATTTTACCGTTAATGTCTATTACCTCTATTGTTTCAAGATTGCTTCTCTTGGCTATCTCATTATCAGTAGCGTCATGCGCCGGGGTAACTTTAACGGCGCCTGTCCCAAAAGATTTATCAACAATATGGTCTGAAACTATTTTTATTTCCCTATTTACTAGCGGCAATTTTAAAATTTGACCTGTCAAATGAGCATATCTTTCATCGTCAGGATTGACGGCAACTGCAGTATCGCCAAGCATTGTTTCAGGTCTTGTCGTTGCAACGATAACGTACCCATCAGAGTCTTTTAAAGGATACTTTATGTACCATAAATTACTTTTTTCATCTTCATACTCAACCTCTACATCCGACAAAGCAGTTCCGCATTTAGGGCACCAATTTACAAGTCTTTTGCCTCTGTATACAAGCCCTTTATCAAACAATTGTATAAATGCTTTCTTCACAGCTTTAGAACGACTTTCGTCCATCGTAAAAGCTACCCTGTCCCAATCCAAACCACAACCTATCATTTTAAGCTGGTCTAGTATTGTATCGCCCGTTTCATTTCTCCACTGCCATATTTTCTCCAAAAACTTTTCACGTCCTAAGTCATATTTAGTTTTCCCCTCTTTTTTAAGAAGTTTTTCAACTATAATTTGCGTGGCAATACCTCCGTGATCTATGCCCGGCACCCACAAAGTATTATATCCTTGCATTTTTCTAAATCTTATTATAACATCCTGCAAAGTAGTATTTAACGCATGTCCCATATGCAAAAACCCTGTTACATTGGCAGGTGGAATGACTATCGTAAAAGGCTTTTTACTTTTATCTACTTTTGCAGAAAATGTCTTATTTTCTATCCAGTACTTGTACCATTTTTCTTCAATTACTTCAGAGTTATAAACTTTTTCCATATCCATTCTTAAACCTCTTAAAAAATCATTAATATAATCCTTTCTGGGATTATATCAAAAAATCGCTCTTGCTGTTATTGACGTTATTTTTACAAACCCTCCAAGTTTAAGCAGCTAAGTAATGCCTACAAACAAATATAAAATAAGAAGTTGATTGGCGTGTTACGGTGCTAGCAAGTTGAAGTCGGGGTCGTGGTTTGCTATAATCACTCTTCAAAAAACATGAGATTTAATGTAAATAAGCGGAGAAAATATATGAATTCAGCAAATAAGCTTACTGTCACAAGAATATGCCTTGTTCCGTTTTATATTTTGTTTATGGAATTAGGCGGGTTCTATAACAGTATACTGGCGCTTATTGTTTTTTGTATCGCGTCAATTACAGATTTTTTTGATGGGCAGATAGCAAGAAAAAATAGAGTGATAACACCCTTGGGCGTATTTTTAGATCCTCTTGCAGATAAACTTTTAATGACTGCCGCTTTCATATGTTTTGTTGATATCCATATACTTGGGATTAACGCATGGATGGTTATAGTAATAATTGCGAGAGATTTTTTAATTAACGGGCTTCGTTCTATTTTAGCCTGTAGAAATGTAATAGTTCCTTCCGATAAATTCGCCAAATTTAAAACAACATCTCAAATTATTGCCATTATGATTGTAATGATAATTTTAA
>BNVT01000102.1 GCA_025998295.1 Endomicrobiia bacterium | reverse complement strand
GTAGTATTTATAAGACATCTTCTGTAAGATTTATTACTGCTTTGTCTTTTTTGTGTCTCTTCTGTAAGTTTTCGTTTTCTTTCCAGCTTTGTTTATTTGCTTTTTTTGCGTATTGTCTCATTTGTGCTTCAGTGGCAGATTGTTCGTACATGATAATCCCTATGTTGTTTCCTATCATTTTGGTTATTGTTGGTATTGTATTTAGTTTAATTAACAGTTTTTTAGGAGAAACTTATTTTTATAGATTTGTTAATTCTTTACTAGGTATTCTTGCTGGTGGTGGTATTTTGATTACCATTGGATTTCTTGGGCAGCTCATTTATAAAAAAGAAGTTATTGGTGGTGGTGATATTAAACTTATGGCAGCTGTCGGTGCTTTTATAGGTTGGGAAAAGGTTTTGCTTGCTGTTTTTCTTGCTGCTGTTTTTGGCGGTATAGCGGGTCTGCTACTCATAATTATCAAAAAGCTTAACAAGAAAGATTATATACCGTTTGGTCCGTTTTTATCGCTGGCATCCTTTATTAGTATATTCCTTCCTGAACCCAAGGTATTCTTAAATATGTTTTTTATATAGAAGATGCAGTTACTTAAGTAGGCTCTCGAAGGATGTAAAATGCCCTTGTCTCCTGCTCTGGAAAAATTTATTTTTGATTATTTTTCTATAGCTCTTATCTTTTCAGTAATTTTCCCACAATCTTATGGTCGGGATATTGCAGTGGATTTAATAAAGAAATAGGAAAACTAACTGATGAATAAGACAAGAAGTGTATGCAGACAAAAGACGTGCAGGAAATGACCATGCCCCTCAAATATGTACCAAAAGTTAGTTAGTAAAGTAGCTGTTTAGAGCGTTGTTTTCTTGAGTGTTTGTTTGCAAATTCGTCTGATGTTAAGCCTTTTTATGAATTATGTGCTCTTGTTTCATTAGACCTCTTAGTAACTAACATACAAAAGTACAATAGAAGTACTATGATACAAAAAAAAGAAACAGTTAGGTCAGATGTAATGGATTTAGTATTAATGGAAGTAAGAAAGCATTTGATAAAAGAGTTAAAGATCACTTTGCGTAGTAATATATAAGCTTATAACCACAATTGCCTTCTGTTTTATACCAAACTATAGAACATACCTTCGGGGGCTATGGTAAAACAGATTTTTAAAATCGTAGAGCACTAAATGGCCAGTTTGAAGCTTTCTAGATGGTGTTTAAAGGGCTGCAAAGGGCTTAAAAAACGTTTGTTATGCCATTATAGCTATAAATTATTTATAACAGCTAAGATTTAATGTAAAAGACAGGCATTAAAAGCCATTCAAATGGTTTTGTAATAGGCAGATCTTTGTAAAAACATCTGCCCATTTAAAAAGAAGACAAGTTTTTGAGCTATCCTTTCCAAAGGTGCATTCGCAATAGTCTTGTCATTTAATAAAGTAGGCACAAGGACGCATTGGCTTTGACAACTAATGCTTTAAGTTTTTTTTGATTTTGCAGTCGGTCATTAAGACGCTTCTCTAAGTCCTTGGCTTTTTTAACAAAGACGTTGGTGGCGACGGTGACGTCGATGACGAGTTCGTCATAAGTTTTTACTTCTTCTGTATCTTTTCCTTATTTCTTTCTTCTTTTTTCTTTGTCTGTACTGCGCTGCTGTTACTGTTGCTTGTATTGGTTAGTGATAATTGTGATGATGATGTATCAACTGTACTAGGTAGTGGTGATAACATTGAACTGCCAAAGTTTGAGCTCTAGCTTTGGCTTGAAGATGAACTTAAGCTTGAACTACTCGAGCTTGGATCACTTGAACTATCCGATGAAGAACTACCTGGGCCACTTTTCTAAGTCTTTGACTAATTTAGTAATGGCGGTGGAGAGACGGGTGAGGGCGGCTTTGACGTTGGTAGAATCGGCGTCAGTGACGGCGGCGGCGTAGATCTCGATCTCGTCCATGAAAGTCTGGACACGATCTCCGATGATGTCACTGGCGGCACAGATGGCAATGGCGTTGGTGGCTTCGGCGGTCAAGGGCGGCGCCGGCTGCGATGTTTTTGGCAGCGGTGGCGTTGCGGGCGGCGACGACGAGGGCGTCAAGGACGCGGGTACGGGCGGTGACGTCGGTGGTGATGAAGTCTAAGGTGAGTTTGAGAGTTTCACTTCGGCGACTAAGGCATGTATAGCGGCCAGTTCATAGATGGTCTTTGCTGAGATAGATCTAGATCCGATGATCTTGCCGAAACGGTCAATAGATTTTCTTAAATTTACTAGGTTGTTAGCTAAGACGTTGCTGGCGGTGAAAATAAGACTAAATGCAACAAATACACTTAATACTCTTTTTTAGTTTTATCATTTTTATCTCATTTGTTGAGTCATCATCTTATACCTGCTCTAACACCTTTTTAAATGCTCTCAAACTCATATATTTCTTCCAATTCACCACTACAAACACCCTTTCTGCTCTTCGCCTTTTAAAAACCACTCTCTTTTCCCCTTTCCCTTGCTTCGTTCTTCCTCTTCTTGCGCTCTCTCTCCCCATGCTTCCCGCTTTTTTCGCATTTTCTCTTCCCGTGCTTTCTGCTCTTCCCGCGCTTTCTTTTCCCACGCTTTATTCCACTTTTCCCGCTCTTTATTCCACTCGATCGTCGGCGGCGGCTTCTTCGTCTTTGGCGGCTTCGGCGGCTTCGCGGGCGGCGGTTTCTTCATCGGTGGAGGCACGGGCGGTAGTGTGGACGTTTTTGGTAAGCTTGGCGGCGCGGTCGGAGATTTCGTTAGAGAAAAGGTAGGCGTTGGCGCGGGTGGCGAGGCGATTTTCGGCAAGAAGGAGGTCGGTGGGGATAAAGCGGTCGGGGATGATGATGGGGCGCCATAATAAGTTGGCGTTGGTGGCGGTTTCTTCGAAGTAGGCGAGATCTTCGGCGGCGTCAACGATGAAGTCGTCGGTGTTGAGGGGAGGAGGCTGCCGGAGCGGAAGAATTTGTCTTCGGCGGCAAGGAGGGAGTCGGCGATGTTGGAGGGGAGGAGGCTGCCGGCGGAGTGGAGGAATTTGAGGCCGGCGGCTTTGGCGACAAGGAGGGAGGAGTCGGCGTTGGTGGCGGTTTTTGGCTTGGGTTTTTTGAGGCCGGGGAAGAGGAGGGGGTAGAGGTCGTTCTTGGTGCCGATTTTTGGCTTGGGATTTTCGAGGACGGCGGGGCGGAGGTTGTTGTTGGCGGTTTTTGGCTTGGGATTTTTGAGGCCGAGGAGGCGGTAGAGGTCGTCCTTGGTGCCGATTTTTGGCTTGGGATTTTCGAGGACGGCGGGGCGGAGGTTGTTGGTGGCGGTTTTTGGCTTGGGATTTTCGAGGACGGCGGGGCGGCGGACTTCGGCGGCAGCGGCTTCGGCGTAGGTGGTGGCGGCTTTTTTGGCGGCATCGGCCTCGGCGGCGGCTTCGGCTTCGGTGGTAGCGGCTTCGGCGGCAAGGGCAGCGGTGTGGGCGGCATCGGCAGCACGAGCAGCTTCGGTGCTGGCGGTTTTGGCACCATCGGCGGCTTTTTTGGCGGCATCGGAGACGAAGGTGACGTTGATGTTGGCAGCGGCTTCGGCACGGGCTGCCTTGCGGGCAGCGGCGTCAGCGAGGTCGGCGGAGACACGGGCAGCGGCGTAGGCACAGCAAGCGACGACGACGTTGGAGGGAGCTTCTTCTATGGAGCTGTCGAGACTACAGCTAGATTCGGATCTGTAGATGCCTGGTGGAAATGAACTCATGCTTTGCGTTTGCAGTGGGGACAGAACTTATCGTTTTTGCCACCCAACCACGTTTGTATACACTTGGCATGAAATGACTTTTTGCATCCCATGCATGTTACATAATCTTTGCCCTATCTTTTCTTTTCTCTTCTTTTCTTCTCTCCTTGCTATCCTTGACTCTTTTATCAAATGCTTTCTTTACTCCCATTAATACTAAATCCATTACATATGACCTAACTGCTTTCTTTTTTGTTTCATAGTACTTCTATTGTACTTTTATATATTAGTTATGCAAGAGGTCTAGTAATAATTTTAGCTGGCTATACTGTTTTAAATACTTGTCTTATGCATCAGTTATTGTTTTTGAGGTTTGTATT
>BNVT01000101.1 GCA_025998295.1 Endomicrobiia bacterium | reverse complement strand
GGACGAGGATTAGGGCAATGTGGACACGAGCTTAAGGCAAGACCAAACGTAGTAATTATACTTATTGCTTTTAGTGATCATTGTTTTTTAATTTGTAGTATGTGAATTTAATCTGCAACCACCTTGTATTTATTTTTACCTACATATCCATTATAGCACATTATTTTGAAAGTATTCACAAATACCTTTGGTGTCATCATGGCTACTATATAAGGATTTAGTTGCATTATTCTTAGTGTTGCAGTTGTTAAAGAATTAAACTGTCGACTACTTCCGTGATCTCTTGCTCAAAAAAACTTTTATAAACCCAGTGATCTATAAAGGTGTGATGTCAGCTACAAGCAACAACTTACGCAAATCTTCTTTTATACGAGTCTTGAAAACTTTTACGTAATTAGAACAAAATAAAACTTTAAAAACTTCGTTTAGATACCAGTGGAGAATTCATTTTCTAAAACTTTTTCACATCCTGAGTCATTGTCTTGAAGACCTAACAACCGTACTTGGGACTTATTGAGATGTCTGAACGTGATTTCTGTCACATCAGTACATTCCTTCCAAGTTAGGAAACAGTCAGACATCACCTTCGGTTACGTGTAGCGTCAGACGCTTTGATCAACTAGGTGAGAGACTTTCTTAAAATAATATGTTTGAATCTTTCCATCAATGCTATGCTGTTACTATAAGACAATTAATTTGTTTTAGCAGATTGAACTTTGTCGTACAAAAGAGTCTCATAGGCCTTTGATCACCCTTAAAACACCATTTTCTCTATGAGACTGATATGTATTAACGATCATCCCTATAACAACATCTTGTTTGTCTTTTAATTGTATGGTATGTTTCGTAATTGTTATGTAGTTCGTTTTAACAATTTTACAGCATCGGCAGGTACGTATACATTAGTTGGCCTCGTATTATCTTTTGATTCTGATATTGAAACTTCAGCAGGAAGTTGTTAAGCATACATTTTATAAAACTAATCTCTATTTTCTTATTTTAAAGCCCATTCTATATATGCTTCGTCACCACCAATGCCATATAAATTTTGCTGAATACCTTGGATGTACTCTTTTACGCTTTTCTTTACTCTCTGCCTTCCACCGCCAAGCTTTTATGTCATTTCTTAAATGGCACATTTACCTCACTGTTAGTTTGTTAGAATACAGATTATTCTACTTTTATATACTTTTTAGTTAATTCAATATTTTTATTATTTCATTAAACAAATAACTTTTTCATCGTTTTAGCCTACTTGTCTTTAAATGGGGCAATTTCTTATTTAATGAAGGAAAAACACCAAATTGGGATAATAAATTAGGCATTGTTGCTTCTTCCTTTTTCTATCCTTTTGAATTTTCCTGACTTTAGGGGGATTTAACTATCCCTACTTATAATAACAAATCCTTTATTAATTTTCTGTATCTATTTCCTTAAAATAATCAAACTGAGGATAGTAATAAAAATCTATTTTACCCCATGTTTTATACGTTCTATTCTTTAGAATTAAAATTTCAATTTCATGCGGGTTTTTTCCTTTTGCTTCATAAACTATCTTCCCCTTTCCATTCAGCTTTGGTTTACTTTCTGTCAATTCTGTCTGTCGAATCTTTTTAATTGTAGACCTATCACTGCATCAGTGGGTACTCTATGATACTGAATCTTTGAAGCCTACAAAACTAACTTCGTTTAAATAGTAAGTTTGTTAAATGATGAATCACTATCACTGGAATATTGTAGTCCATACAATTCTTCTTAATTGTGCACTATTACCTTACAAGCAAACCGTAGGGTAATAGATTAACAAAAGGATATCAGTATTACGCTTACTAGTGTTCTTACAACCCTGCTACTTTTGCATAGTTACTCTTTGAGTGCTTATAACACATTATTTAGGAAATCATCAGCTAAAATACACATGGTGGGACTAACTAACTAGAGTGGCGTAATCTACAAGTAGTATTTAACAAACAGGGTACACAAAAAGTTAATAACCTACTTGCTAAAATAAAGGTAAGACTAGAGTACTAAAAAATTTACAATACGATTTGACCTAAGATAAATATCAAAATACCTTCATTCATTGCCATTATCATAAAAGAATAAACAAGTGTACCCTAGGTTTAATAGGGTTAGTTGTTACTATTGTGCAGCTTTAGATCTATAAAGATATTTTCAGTAGTTAAACTATAATAACTTATAAAAGATGTATTGCAATACTAGTGGTAGCAAGATTTACTCTTATGGATCTCATTGTTTGAAAGAAACACATAGAATATTAAAAAATAATAATACTTTTTTGTTACGATAAAATAACAATACAAAGATAGAAAGCGTTTTATATTGTATGGTAGCAATGTCATGGTATCTGCAATTATTTTTGATGGGAAGGTGGTACAACGTAAAAACAGGAAATGGATTTTTAAGTAAACAAAAGCAAATCATAGGGTTTTTAAATAAAAGATTAACACCTTATAGCTAGAAGTGCGGAGATTACTTTCTTTGTATGACAATGGTCTGGTGATCTTTGCATATTTGCTTAAAAGAAAAATACCTTATACCGAGTTCATACAGGCAATTCTCTGTATCAAAAACTCGCAACCAATCTCTTGACCATCGGTATATTTTATTACAAAAACAATATCTCTGCCTACTTGCTTAATCTTTTTATTTTGGTGTTACACTTTCAGATACTGATCTACTTGTACTTTTATCCCGTAAAAAGGGTTCAGCCAGCTAACAATTATTTGTACACTGTTTAATATTTTACAGTGTAATCAACTAAAGCTAGCTGGCTGCTGCCATACTACTTCTAGTTTGAGATTACCCGAAACTAGAATACCCCTAAAAACTACTTGGTACTTACGCTACCTAAAACATTAAGTTCACTCCACAGTATTCTTGCAATACTGTGTCCTTGGGCTGGCTACCAATCCATCTCTACTTATCTCTATACTTTTTCACACTTCATCAACATACACCATACCTATTTCCATAGAGATTATACAATGTGAATCTTTATCAGTCAAGTCTTTTTTGGAATTAGTAGGACTTTTGTTAAAAATACAAACTGATTAACAACTTATGTATGCCTCCCGACAATCAAGAAATAAAAAAGCTTTTATATATTCTGTTATGGGGATAGCTCAATGAAAATGGGCTAAATTTTGATATTTTGCTATTCAATGCATATTCATCAATTATTTGTAATACACTTATGTTTTTAAAAGGCAAGTTGTTATCTTATAGTATTTTTGTGGATTCGTTCTTTTAACTTTTACATTCTTTGATATTTTTTTTAAATGCCAACTATTGCCCTTTAACATGCTGTGTAGTTGCCACTTAAATAAATTAGGCCATAAAACGTTGGAAAATGGGTAATATGGTGCATGTGAGACATACTATCATTGTAATATGACACAGCATAAAAAGCTATATTTAAAAATTGGGGTGTTCCGATAGCTACAATTAACAAAAGAAAAATTAGTAATGGTACATATAGAGTTTTAGCAAAAACAATTATGATCGTTACTTTTCTCTTTTGATGCCATAGTCTTCTCAGGGAGTTAGTTTTGTTAATATCAATCAATTCACCTTCAATTTCATCTCACTTTCCACTTGCATTGCTCTTAACACCCTTTGTATTTATTTGCTCACTCACCTTGCAACCCTCGTACTCTTATCAACATTATTTCTGTTGGCCTTTCATCTCTCTTGCCATTTTTGTAATACCTTTAAATTTTTCTTTTTTTACAGTTTCCTGTATCTCCTTAAAACTTTTCAAGCTTTTCTCTACTCCTTTCTTTTCATGTAGAGTTTATGCCAACGCATTCTCTACTTCTTCCTTCCCACCCTCTCCATAGGGCTACTTCCAACGCTTCCTTTTTTCTCTTCGCACTAGCTATTTTCTCAGCTGTTCCTATGCTATTTTCTACATATCTGACTCGACATCATATTCGTGTCTTTAAGACAATGATAACCCTACATCCCTAGTAGAAAAACAAGCTGAAATGCAGGATTTGATTTGTTTTTTACTACGATTAGCTGTGACGAAAATATTTTTTACTTTCTTTGCATAATTCTACTTTTGAGTTGT
>BNVT01000100.1 GCA_025998295.1 Endomicrobiia bacterium | reverse complement strand
CCAGTAAAAAGCTTTTTTGTAATCTTGTTCTATTCCTTCTCCTTTGGAATACATCGCCCCTAAGTGAAATTGAGCGTTAGTATTTTCGTGTTCTGCTGACTTTTTATACCAGTAAAAAGCTTTTTTGCAATCTTGTTTTACCATTTCTCTGTTGTAATACGTCTCACACAAGTCATATTGAGCCTCGGCATCTCCTTGTTCTGCATTTATTTTGATCTGATCAGTTGTTTTCTTATCAATTTCTACTTTGGTTCCTTGCTTGATATCAGAGATACCCAAACAAACGTTTGTGCATAGAAACATTGCTAGTACTGCTATTATACTCCTTGCTCTTTTGTGCTTGTCTAGGAACTTTACTTTTATCACCCTTCTGCTCCTTGATATAAAACGACTTTAGCAAAATTGATTATTACTATGTCTGCAGTATAATAGGCAATAAGTAAAACCTTTTTTTTAATGCTGGCAGTATAGCATATCTAATGTTAAATCTTAGGACATCTAATAAATCTTATCAGATCATATGCATAGCTAACATGAGAATTACATAGGAGCCTTCTTGCACAATTATCTTGCACTTATTGCTTATCAATTTTAATTGCCACTATTGCATTCTTTTTCTTTTCTTCTTTTTCTAAAACACATTCACTGTTTTTTTAAGTTTTTGTACTAATTCCCAACATAATCACTGCTACTTCTACTTCTAGTTCTTTATTCAGTAATACATATTACCATCTAGTACAAATTCCTCGCCACTCATCAATACTTTTTCTTAAATACCCTATGCTATATCCACACTTTTCACTAATATTTAACTGTCTTAAGGTCTAATAATATGTTTTAGGTATTGTCCTGAAAGTATTCAACCATCATCTTTCCCATCTTTTGTGTACCCAATTTTTGCTTTACTCATCTACTTGCCCTATCTCTTCTTTTCACCATGGTATCTTTGACTCTTTTCATCAAATGTCCTTTCTTTACCCTATTAATAAAACACATTCCATCAACCTCATGCTTTCTTTTTTTTCCAAGCACTTCTGATACATTTATATATTGATTATTGAGAGGTCTAACAATTATTTATAGCATAGTTCTTAAATATACAAGGACGCAGTTACTATAAATTGTTTTTGTGTAAGTTTTTTTTAATTTCGAAAGTATAATCTATTAGTTTTACTACTGCATTATCCTTATGCTGTTCCAACATTTTTACATCGGTACTGTTATTGTTATACAATCAATATTTTTAATCTCTTTTGTTTTGAGGATGATTAAAATACCAAAAACCAACTGCAATAGCGAACCTATGACTTTTTTTTATTTCATCCGCTAAATATTAAATTTGTAGTAATTATATTTTTACATCTAAAATGCCAATACAAAGCAAAATACATAAAAGATTGTGCTTGTTTGCAAAGAATGTTCTTTTTTTGGAAGTTAGAACATTAAAGCAACAATTGCTACGGTTTATTTTCTTGCAAAGCAGTGATTCTTCTTGATCTTAAAAAAGTATATCTAGAATAATTAATCCATAAACCTCCTTCCTTGCGCTTCAAAAAAATATCATAAGCATAAAACATGGGGTTAATATGTCCTAAAAACTAAAGGAATATCAGATTTTTCTCTACATTTACAACTCATCAAATATATCACCTAACTTTATATTTTTAGTAATCCCCTTTTTATGTGTTTTGTATTATTTCTCATCCTGCAAGTGTGCATAAAACGCAATACCTTTGGCAGATTACTTCGTTAATATTGAATATACAATTACAAATGCATGAGAGTATATACTGGTAACACAAATGTGATTTTACTGGTGATATTAAGATATAGATCTAAGAACTATGATGTTATTTGAGTACTCAAGGATAACCGAAATAAAGTTTGTTGATTCAACGAAATCAGCCAAGAGTGCACTATATATATTCTTTTGCATTTATTTAAGATCTAAACAAAACCTTCATACAAGTTTTTTGCACATTTTCATCACGCACCACTAACTAAAACCCTAGTCATATCATTCCTCACTATAATATTTTTCTACAAATATCATAACTCTTTATCCCTGTTTCACTGGTAAAGTTCGGCTTTAACCGCTTGAACTAACCACAAGGTTGTCTCCGACCGATAATTCACAGTTATAGCGGCAAATTTGAGATATTTTAACGGGCAAGGTAGTGGAAAAAATTAAACAAAGTTTTATTTTGCCCATCCATGGATATATTGTCTTTGGTGTGGTAGCACAAGCACTGTTGTCTGTGTAGTCGATGGTATAGCTGGAAGAAGTATAATCGGCGGCAGAGAGGTGTTCTCACAGAGTTTTTTTGGATATTCCCGTATAAATGGTCTTTTTTATAGTTGGTTTTCTTCCTATTTCTACTGCCTGTGTTTGAGCTTGTACGTTGTTGTGGACTGTTTTTATTGGATTGCTAACGTTCCCGGATGAATTTATTGCGGGCAGCATTGCTGGGAAGGTCACGGAGTTTTCTGATAAATTCACAACGGGCAGTGTTGCTGGAAAGATAACTGATCACTTCAATAAGTTTACAGCGGGCGGCGGTGGTGGAAAGGACAAGAAATTCGTCGGCAGATTTGCGATGGCTGGTGGTGTCGTAGTTGAGGCCAGAAACGAGGAGTTTTATGAGGTCAAATCGGGCGGAGAAGTCATCGCCAAGGTCAAGTAAGAGGATTTTGATAAGGTGGAGTCGGGCATTGACGTTGTTGTCAAGACCATCGGAGAGAAGTTTTATAAGGACGAGGTTGGTGTCAGGGTCGTTGCCGTGGCCTTGGGGCAGTAGGTTGAGGAGCTTAATGAGTTTGAGGCGGGCATTGACGTTATTATTGAGGCCAGAGGAGAGGAGTTTTATAAGGTCATGATAGGTTTTTTTATCATTGCCATAGTAATAGCATAAGATGTCAACGAGGGCGATGCTGAGGTCAATGTTATCGTTGAGTCCATAGGAGAGTAGTTCGATAAGTTCAAGGCTGGCGTCGACGTTATCGTTAATGCCAAGTAAGAGAATTTCGATGAGGCGGATGCGTTGATATTCAGTGTTATCACCAACAATGATACATGATAGGATGTCGATTAGATTAAGGCGGGCGGAAGCAATACGGTTAATGTCATAGGAACGGTGATCGATGGAGAGAAGTTTGATGAGGTTGAGGCAGGCGTCGACGTTATTGCCGAGGCCAGAAAAGAGGATTTCGATGAGGTTGTGGCAGGCATCGACGTTATTATCGAGGCCAGAGGAGAGGAATTTGATGAGATCAAAACTAGCAGCAACGTTGTTGTTGAGTTGATTATTGAGTCTGTGGAGAACGGCGATAATCTTATGGCGGGCTTCATGTTTGAGGGTAAAGATAAAGTCGATGGAGTTAAGGTAGGCATCGAGGTTGTTAGGGTCGTTAAGGCTGTCGAGGACGCTGATAATCTCAAGATAGTGGTGGATAGAATAGTTATAACTCTTGAGGACATCAATGAGCTTATGGCAGGCGTTGAGGTTTTTGGGGTTATTTAGTCTGTAAAGAACGGTGATGAGGTCATGACGGGCTGTGGGGGTGACGGTGGAGAGGACGTCGATTAGGTGTAGGTAAGCTGCGTGATGTGAGGGGTTGCTACGATCGTCAAGATTGAAAAGGATGGTAATAAGATTATAACAGTCGTTACTATCATAGTATGGGTTGCAGACGACATTGCTGAGACTTTTAAAAATGTTGATGATGTTCAATTGGGCGTCAATATTGGTGGATAAATTGTCGAGGATGACAATGAGATTAGAGCAGGCATCAAGATTGTTAAGAAGATTGTTGAGAATGTTAATGAGATCAGAGCCGGTGCCGACGTTGTTGGCCAAGTCTTTGAGGATATCAATAAGAGAATGTTGATTGGCCGTGCTGAGTCTTTTGAGGAAAGCAGTAAGATTATTGCAGTCGGTAGGGTCATATTTAAGGGAACAAAAAACGGCAAAGAGCCATCTGCAGTAGAGGGGATTAAGGCTAGGGATGCTTTTGATTAGCTCATGGCGTTCGCGGAAGGTAAGGATAGGTGTCAACGGGTATTCGACGCCGACGTCTTTTTCTCTTTTAGTTTGGTTGTTATCAGAAGGAGGAATAGGAGGACGAGGATTAGGGCAATGTGGACACGAGCTTAAGGCAAGACCAAACGTAGTAATTATACTTATTGCTTTTAGTGATCATTGTTTTTTAATTTGTAGTATGTGAATTTAATCTGCAACCACCTTGT
>BNVT01000099.1 GCA_025998295.1 Endomicrobiia bacterium | reverse complement strand
AATTCCAAATATAGCTTTTCTATGCTTTTTTGGGCGTTACAAAATGATAGTGTATCTTAAGTCTGTACTATGCTGTCCTTCTTTTTGAGCGTTTCCATAGCCTAATTATACTACCTTAAGCGGTTTGCCAGAGCTTTTGCTCTAGTGGCATTTAACAATTAACTTAAAAATCAAACCTCCTTTTTATAATCAGTGAGTTTGTCTAAAAACTCTTGCCACACCACTGTTGTCCTTTGAAAGCAAGACAATATTTGAATGCATTTGACTTGCGTTAAAATCTTATATTTTAAAGTTCAAGCCCAACTTAGCCACATGGCCCTGAAACGCGGGTTCAAATCCTAGATCAAGGCCCAGTCCAAACTTCTCTGTAAATAAATACCGTACTCCTATAGACTGCTCAAATACAAACATATATTCAATATCAGCAATAGACCTCACAATAGAAGCACTATCATTTTTCTTCCTAACAACACCTGCAAATAATTTCACATTCAGTCTAAAGTTTTCGCTTATATCACAATACATCTTTCCGCCAAACATAGCAGAAGCGATTGAAAACCTACCAGAAGAAACGTCATAAGTAGAACCATCGATTTTTCTCTTAAACGTCGTTATTTGTTCACCTGATCGTGAGTAAGCCACTCGAAGACCAGGTTTCACATTTTTGTCATTGTCAAAAAAATAATCCAAGCCTGCTGTAGACACATTGGCAGAATCACCTTTGCTACTTATAACATCACAAACATCACTACTCTCCTGATCCGAAATATATTTAGTACATATACCGTACCCCCCCCATACGTCTAACTCACCAGCAAATACATTTGCTGCAAAAACTGACAAAACCAACAAGACTAGAAATAAGAACTTTTTCATAATACCCATCCCCCATTTTTTTAAATTTTAAATTGCAAGTCAAAACGATAACTTTTTTCATAATTTCCTAACCCCCCCCCCTAAAATTTCAGCTTGCAAGTCAAATTGAAAATAAAACCTCCTCTTTATAATCTAGTGAGTTTGTCTAAAAACTCTTGTCACATCCCCGCTGCCCTTGAGCTTGTTTCGATACTCAATTTAGACAGATCCTGTAGCAATTCCCCTTTTTTGCAAAAAACACGATAATTTCACGAACTTGAAAAACAATAGCATAGCTAGCATATTTCATCTCAGCTCTTCTTACCTTAGAAGTGTTTGACGCGAACAGAATCTTTTTTCATTACAAAGTACTGCCCTATCATCGAAAATATGCTGTTTGTAATCCAGTATATAACAAGTCCTGAAGGGGAAAACCAAAGTACAATTGTAAATACTACAGGCATTGCATACATCATCATTTTCTGAGTAGGATCTGAGGTTGCCGTTGTCATTTTCTGTTGGAAAAGCATTCCAAGACCCATTAGAATAGGAAGAAGATTAAAATTAAAAGAACCGAAATGCATAAATTGATCTGGCGCAGACAAATCTTTTATCCATAAAATCCACCCTTCGTTTCTTAGCTCATAAGCATTTTTCACCATTTGGAAGAATGCGTAAAAAATAGGTAGTTGAAAAAGCATTGGCAGACATCCGCCTAAAGGATTAACTTTTTGCGATCTGTAAATATTTAACGTTTCGGCTTGAAGTCTCTGAGGGTTATCTTTATACTTTGTTTGTATATCCTTTATTGCAGGCTGTATGCGTTTCATTGCGGCTGCAGACCTAAGACTTTTTAAAGTTAGAGGCGAAACCAAAATCTGTATAACGGCTGCAATCATTATAACCGCCCAGCCATAATTGTGAGTTAATTTATAAAAATATATTAAAACATTAAAAATAATTTTTCCGAAAAATCCAAAAAATCCAAAATCTACAGTTTTTTCAAGATCTAGATTGTAAGTTTTTAAATGTGTGTAACCCTTGTGCCCTAAATAAAAGTTGACAGAGTATTTTTTTGTTGTAACATCTTTAGGTACTGTCCCTGTAAGAGTTAAAGCATAAGGATGTTCTTTATCAGACTTTGCTAGTATAATTTTATCGAAATCCTCTGGTCGTTCCGGTATAAAAGCTGCAAGAAAATATCTGTTATCTATAGCTGCCCATTTGTAAAGAGAAGCTAATTCAGAATCAGTTTTAAGTTTTTTAAGTTTGTTTGGTTTGTCTGCGGTGTAAGCCAAAGCTCTAGTTTCATATACGTTTTCTTTTGTTTTTTTGTTGTCAGCGCCAAGACCGGGACCCCATCCAACGCTTATCTGAGGGACAGCTGTATTCTTTGGATTTTCAACAACAATACTTAAATTATGCATGTAAGTATCCGATAAATTGTACGTTTTTGTAATTTTCCAGCCTTCTTTTGAAGCATATTCAAAAACTATTTTTTCATTAGACTTTGAAATTATTTTATAAACAGAATCCGGGAAATTTGCCATAACAGGAGCCGATTCCGGAAATACCAAATCTACCCACTGTCCGTTCTTTTCTTGAACAGACCAGCTCAATATCGCTGCTCCCTTATTTGTTAAAGTAACTTTGTGTTGTTTAGTTTCAATATTGATTTGTTCCTCTTTAATATACTGATTATTTGTATCAGGTGTATTCAAATTTGTATCTTGAACTTTAGGGAGATGTGTATTTGTATCTATGGTATTTTGAGATTTTATCTGGCTTTGGTAATTCTGTTGCGGTCTTGATTCACGAAAACCAAACCAGTAGGCAATTATAACGGCAGATGACAAAACAACAAACAAAATAAAATTTTTCTGCATTATAACATCCTTTATATTATATTTTCTTTTTAGGCAAAGGTACGAAATCAACCCCACCGTCACAGAAAGGATGACAATGGAGGATTCTTTTAAAAGCCAAACAAGAACCTTTAAGGAAACCGTAAACTTCTATCGCCTGACAAGCATAAGTGGAACAAGTCGGCTCAAAACGACATCTAGAGGGAAGAGCTTGGAAGATAAATTTGTAACATTTAATTAAAAAAAGTGCAAAATGTTTCATATACTACCCCCAAGTCTATACACACAACTTTGCGTTTTTGAGTAAATTCAAAATAATTTTTCTTAGATTGTTATAGTCTAACGATGCAGTTTCTGGCTTAGAAACAAAAACTAAATCCAAACCAGGCTCTAACAAATGTTTACTGGTCCTAAAAATTTCTCTAAGCCTTCTTTTAGTTCTGTTTCTTGCGACAGCTGTCCCTACTTTTTTAGATGTAATGAGGCCAAGTCTTCTTGTCTTGAGCATATCATTTCTTTTGTAGGCTAAAATTCTTATACTTTTATTTTCAAGTCTTAACCCATTTTTAAATACTTTGTTGAAATCTCTCTGAGCATGCAGACGCTCGAAATATGTAAAAGAAAACACTTCTTTTGCGATGTCGTTTTTAATAGACAGGCTATTTGATGAATTTTTTCTATCTTTTGTCTGCATAAACTGTCTTATGCGCTGATTGTTCTACGACCCTTTTTTCTACGGGCACTCAAAACCTTTCTTCCGCCGGGCGTTGCCATTCTGGCCATAAAACCTATTTTCTTTTTTCTTCTGTCATTGTTTGGCTGAAACGTTCTTTTCATTTTTAAACCCTCTTTACCGCGACTTTATACGGGGCGTTCATCTTGTTGCGCTTGGGGCATTGTACCTAAAATGACATATAGTGTCAACCACCCGTAAAATCTCTACAGCAATCCCTTTTGTCAAGACGGATTTTAAAAAGACCTCTCTAAAAACCAAAAAACAAGTCACTGCTAGCATTTTAGACCTAGATGTTATTTTTTTTATGACGAGATAGCAGAAACAAGGGTTATTACGGTAAATACAAAAGCTTAACAGAATCATAGAGTTTTTAGGTAAATCTAATTTGTGACTATTTTGTTGACAAGTTTTGTCTATGGAATACTCTAGATGCTTTTAGGATGTCTTGGATTTAAGCTGTTTGTCGTCTTGTAAACATACATTAAAGTTTTAGATGAATTCTTTGTTTTGTGCAGATATAGCCGACGATAGGATTCGAACCTACGACCTGCGGTTTACAAAACCGCTGCTCTGCCAGCTGAGCTACATCGGCACCTGAGCGCATGCTACTAAAAAATTATTTCTCTGTCAACGTTTCCTCAAAAGAATCCTTTCTTCTTTGCTTTTCGGCTATTTTTACACATTTATCTTTGAGATACTCCCATTAACCACCTAAACTCAGAGTTGCACTCATTTTGCGCCTTTTTTCATGCTTTTTAGTATATCTTTGAGTATATCTTATTACATTAGACCTCTTGCATAACTAATATATAAAAGTACAATAGAAGTACTATGAAACAGAAAAAGAAAGCATGCGGGTCAGATGGAATGGGTTTAGGCGATTAATGGGAGTAAAGAAAGGGACGTTT
>BNVT01000098.1 GCA_025998295.1 Endomicrobiia bacterium | reverse complement strand
CACCACCTTTTTTAAAAATGGGAATTGCCACAAAAGGTCAATGCCTTAGATCAAAAGTTACACACATCATACCTTTTTTTGCAAAAAAGGGGAATTACTACATCAAAGTGACAAAAGTTTTTAGACAGACCTCTGTTACAGTACAAACTTTTGTTTTACTTCTTTAAAAACTTCTTCAACTGTAATATCCCGCATACATATCAGACTCTTGCAATTTCTGTTTCTGCAAGGCTGGCAACCAAATTTATGCTGTATAATTTTTGTATTTCCTTTATATGGTCCTGTGCGCCTTGCGTTTGTAGGGCCTAAAATAGCTATGGCCTGCGTATTTAATGCCGTTGCGATATGCATGGGGCCTGCTTCATTTCCGACAAAGACCTTGCATATTTTTAAGAAAGCGCACAATTCTTTTAAGGTAAAACTACCTGTCATATCGACTATTTCAACTCCAGCAATGACAATTATTTCTTCATTCAATCCTTTTTCGACGGCTCCGCCCTCTTTGCCCCCAACAAGCGCAATATCGGCACCTAACTCGTTTTTTAACCTTTGCGCAAGATGTGCAAAGTTATAACTTCCCCATCTTCTTGAAACCCAACCACCACCGGGATGAATGCCTATCAGTTTATCAAAATTTACGTTTTCTTTTAAAAGTTCTTCTCTAACGCTTTTGAAGCTCTCTTCGGGTATTGCTATCGGATAATTAATTTCATAAGTACAGCCTAAGTATTTTGCAACTTCAAAATGGCGTTCGACGCAATGATAAGTTTTGGGAGATTTTATTTCCTTTGAAAACATCTGCGAAAACTCTCTCATACCGTTTGTAGAAGAAGATGCTATTTTAAATCTTGCTCCCGCCAGTCTAACAAACATTGCCGATTTTGCCAGACCATGCAAGTCTATACTTAGATCAAACTTTTGTTCCCTCAATTTATGTCTTAAATTTTTATAGTATTTAAGAGAAACTTGCTTTCTGTCCCATACAAATATATTATCAAGATAAGGATTGCCTTCTAGAATTTCAAAGCATCTCTCATCTACAATCCAGCTGAGCTTTGCATTCGGATATTTTTTCTTTATTGCCGCAAGCGTAGGCAAAGAAAATACTATATCGCCTATCCTGCTTGGTTGAAGTATTAAAATTTTAGGAAAAGGATGATATTCTAAATATTTCAATATGTCTTTTCCCCAATAATATTTATCTGTAAATTCAAACAATTTATTTAATTTTTTTTCCACAAGAGTTGTTTTTTGTTTGATATTATCACCGTAATTTATATGGACTGGTTTGCCATAAATTTGTACAGTTTTTGAAAAAGGCAAGGGGATTATAGTTTTGGCCCAAGTTCTTAGTACTATTTTATTCTTTGACGAACAGCTTATTGGGAGCAACGGCATAGCTGTTTTTTGAGCGGCATATACAACACCAGCTTTAAGTTTATGATAAGGACCTCTCGGTCCATCTGCGGCAAATGCAAGAGTATGCCCATGCCGCGCATATTTTATAAGCTTTATTAACGCTCTTTGCCCACCTTTACTTGAAGAGCCTCTTACGGACAAATAACCAAAGTTTTGCAAAATTTGTGACATAAGTTCACCATCAGTTGACATACTCACCATAATAACTATATTATTTTTTTGGTTAGACATTATCATAGGGAATTCATTCCCATGCCAAAAAGCATAAATTGACGGCTTAGGGTAATGAAGAGTATCATTTAAAGATGTCTTTCTTAAAGTTTTATCTACAATACGGCATATAAATGTAACAATTTTTATAAAACTTTTATTACGCATTTAAATTCTCTTTTATTTTTTCTATCGTAAACGACGCAACACCTTTTTGGGAATTAACAGTTTTTAAAGCATTCTTTCCGATTGCTTCAGACAACTGTTTATTAGAAATAAATTCCCTTATTTTTTTGGCTAAATCATCCGAATCTTCAACAATTAAGGCTCCAAAAGCCTTTACAAGACTTTCCGCTTCAGTTTTAAAATTACCCATATTTTTGCCAAATAAAACCGGTTTACCATATGCCGCCGGCTCTATGGGATTTTGTCCGCCTTTATCGACAATAGAACCGCCAACATAACATACGTTTGAAATTGAATATATACTCTGTAGCTCTCCAAAAATATCAATCAAAATAAAATTATTGCTGAAATCTCCAGTGGAAAACAGTGAATATTTTATATGTTTATCTTCAAGAATTTTAATTACATCTTCTATTCTTGACAAATGTCTTGGAGCAAGAAAGAATTTAATTTTACTAAAGTCTGGGATTATTTTATTATACACATCCGCTATAATCTCATCTTCTCCTTTCCTGGTACTTCCTGCTGTAAAAATAAAATCATCTTCACTTAACAAAAAACAATCTCGTTTTGACCCCGTTGTAAAATTACTATCATATTTTATATTTCCTGAAACAATAATATTGCTCTTGCCGTTTGTTAAAAAACTAAATCTATCGGCATCGTCTTTACTTCTTGCAATAATAATACTAATCAACCCGACGAAGCGGTTCCAAAAAAATTTTAATCTTTTATATGATTTATATGATTGCTCCGACATTCGCCCGTTAATTATAATAGCTTTTATATTTTTATGCGACGCAGTATAGAGCATAGTTGCCCAAAGTTCAGTCTCGACAAGCACAAGTATATCAGGTTTTATGCTATTAAAAGCCTTGTTCATAATAGGATATATATCCAAAGGAAGCAAAGTGACAAAATCTGCCTTTTGTAATTTTTGAGCGTATTGTCTGCCGCTCTTAGTAATCGTAGTCAAAACAACATAGTAATCTTGAAGACCGTTTAAAATAGGTTCTACAGCGATAACTTCGCCTAGTGATGCACAATGTATCCATATGGTAGTTTTTTTTGAATTTTTACCCAACGGTTTATAAACAGCAAAACGCTCTGAAAGCTTATAAAAAAAATCTTTTCTGTGTTTATTATTAAAGACAATAGCAAATACAATCAGAGGTAAAGATAGAACAAAAAGAATGTTATATGCTATCAGATATATTTCTAACATTTTATTCACCATATTAAAATAATGAAGCTATGAGTAACAACTGCATTTGCTAAAAAATAGATACGATCCGCTTCTTTATCATGTTTATGTTGAACTTGTTTTATCATCTTGTCGTAAAAAATAACATCGAGACGCTCTCAAAACAAAGGCGCGTCGACAGTGACCCTGTTTATTAGTTTTTGGAGAAGCTCTCTTTGCGTAATTACTTCTTTCTTTTTTTATTAGACGGTATCCAATAGAACAAACCGCAGGTTGAATATTTAGGCATGATATCTCCTGATTCTATACTGATGCCTATTTTATCGATAGGAACAACATTTGAAAATTCAGAGTATAAGTTACTTGGAATATCTACAACTCTCGAAATCTCGCAGTTTTCTTCACTTGCTTCATTTGAAATAAGTCTTTGAGCAAAATTTTTTGACTGATCTAAAGCATCAATAGCTATTTCAGAAACAATTTTGCATGTATGTTCTCCAAAGACGCTTTCATCTTTCTTATACTTATCATAGAGATTATCGCATATAGTCACAAAAAAAACACTTTTGGCAATCCACTTAGGAGGAGCGCCTTTCTCATAAGCAAAAGGAAGAGCTTCTTTTGAAAATGTTTCATATATAACAGACGGAACCAAAAATTTAACATAAAAACGACAACACTGCCGAATTGTCTTCTCAAGTTCTACAGACGGCTCAACGGCACCGATAAGTTTCTTTACCACCCGTGAAATTTCTTTTACACGCAAATTTACCTTAAAATTCTTTATCTTTCGCATTATTTTGAATGAGTTACGCCCTGTTTTATTGCAGCTTTCAAACGATTACTTCTTCTTATTTCCAATTCATAAACGAATGGAGCGCAAATAAATACAGAAGAAAATACCCCTAAAACTGTACCTATAACCATTATATATGCAAACGTATGCAGAACCTCACCGCCGAAAAAAAACAGAGAACCTGCCACAATAAATACCATTAACGAAGTAACAACCGTCCTAACAAGAACTTCATTTATGCTTTTATTGATAATTGCCGCAAAATTTTCTTTTAAACATAATTTTAAGTTTTCTTTTATTCTGTCAAACAAAACAATAGTGTCGTTAATTGAATAACCAGCTAGTGTAAGCAAAGCTGCCACGACTATTATATTAATTTCTTTATTAGCAAGAATTACAAAACCAAAGCATGTGATAATATCATGGATAACACCTAAAACAGCGGCAATACCCCACAAACCAGACTTAAACCTGAAAGCCACATAGGCAACCATACCTAAAAAAGCGAACAAAAATGCATAAATAGCCTGTTTGAATTTGGGACAGGCCCTATAAAAGGTTTCGCGGTTACTCTTTCAATAGGCCTTATTATAAGCATGTTTACTTCTATAACTGTGAC
>BNVT01000097.1 GCA_025998295.1 Endomicrobiia bacterium | reverse complement strand
ATTAAAAGATTCAAAATAGTCTAAAGAATAGATAAGTAATAGCAAAAGACACTTTGGACTGCGGTTTAACTTGGGTTGTGAGTATTTGTAGTTCTAAAATTTAATACTTAAGTTGCGCGAGGGGTCTGTCTAATGTATAAATTTTTACTTCGATTCTATAATTCCACCACCTAAAACAACATTGTTTTTATAAAATACTACACTTTGCCCTGCAGTAACAGATATTTGTGGTTCATTAAATTCAACTCTAACTAAAGCCGATCCTTGCGGAATAACAACTGCTCTTGCGGGTTTGTGCTGCTGGCGTATTTTAGCAGTTACTTCGATAGATTCTTTTGTGGTAGTGCTAGAACACCATGATACTTTACTTGCTGTAAAAGACGGAGAATACAAATCTCCTCTTGTTCCTACAACAACAGCATTTTGTTTAGCCAAAATATTTATAACGTACAATGGCTCTTTTGTTCCTCCAGAAAGCCCTAAACCTTTGCGTTTTCCTATAGTGTAGTTCCATATTCCGGTATGTTTCCCGAGAACTTTTCCTGTTTTGTCTACAATGTCACCTGGATTTACCGGAAATTGCAAAATATCACTATAGGCACCACAATAAAAATCTTGACTGTCAGGTTTTTCTGCGACAGGAAGACCTATTTCTTTTGCGATACTCCTTACCTGATCCTTTGAGTATTGTCCAAGAGGAAAGATAGTTTCTGAAAGAATTTTTTGCGTAAGTCTGTATAAAAAATATGTTTGGTCTTTATTTGGGTCGACAGCTTTCATTAGTTGGTACATACTTAAAGAACTGTCAAAGCCTATGTTTGCATAGTGTCCTGTAGCAAATTTATCGAAAGAAACACCTGTTTTTTTTGCTGTATTTGGAAGAACTTTGAACTTAATATGAGCATTGCACAAAACACAAGGATTTGGTGTGCGTCCCTGTTTATATTCACTTCTAAAATTTTCAATAACAACTCTTTTATATTCTTTGCGACAGTCCAATACCTTAAGCGGTATCTTAAGAAAATTCGCTATTTTGTGTACTGCTACAATGTCTTCATCTTCAGGTCCTAAACAAGCGTCGCAACCTTTATTTTTAGGTATTGGAAGAGATCCGTCCCATATAGACATCATAACTCCCGTTACTTCATATCCTTGTTTTTTTAATAGATAAGCTGCTACCGCGGAGTCGACACCGCCACTCAACCCTATCAATATTTTCATCTTTAACAGTCCTTTTTACCCCTGTCTTTTTATTTTTAATTTTGTCTTATATGAAATCCTTTCCCTTTGGATATGTGTCTGTTTATAGACCGAATTTTATTTTCTATACAAAATCTGCAGTGCGCAGGAGAATCCCCAAGGCAAATTTTACCGGGATATATTTCGTAATATTTTCTGTAAATTGTTTCCGTAGCATTAGGCATCACTGCATTTGCGCCGCTCTGTAAAGCAATTAAGCGTCCTTGAGGATTTAATGTTTCCATTGCTGTTGTTGCAGGTATATTAATATCAGGCATTAACAAACGCAAAACTGCCATAACTTTTAGAGATAATTCAAAGAAATTACCCTTTATATTTTCGGCAGGCGTATTGGGATGATAGATAAAAGGTCCTATGCCCGCCATGTCTACAGGGATCGATTTAAGATAAGTAATATCCTTTGCAATGCTTTTCAATGTTTGCCCGGGAAGTCCAGCTATTATTCCCGAACCGACTTCATATCCAAGCTGTTTGATATCCTCAATGCATTGCATTCTGTTTTTTAAACTCATTGCAGGATCTAGCTTATTATAAAGAAATTCATCCGTAGTTTCTATCCTCAATAAATATCTGTCCGCACCGGCATCTCGGTAGGCTTTGTATTCCTTAAAAGTTTTTTCACCTATGCTTAATGTCAGCGCAATATCTAAATATTTAATCTCTGAAATGATTTTTGTCATTTTTTCGACGGTATAGTAAGGATCTTCGCCTGATTGTAAAACTATTGTTTTATAGCCATAGTTCTTTGTTTTTTTTGCTAATTCTATTATGTCGTTTGGTTCCATGCGATATCTTATTAATTGAGAGTTATCTCGTCTTAGACCGCAGTATACACAATTCTGGCGGCAGTAATTTGAAAATTCTATAAGCGCCCGCAAGTGTACTTCGTCTCCAACGTATTTTTTACGAGTTTTATCCGCTTGCTCAAAAAGTTGTTTGTTGTTTTTAGTTTCAAGAAGATATAAAATCTCCCTTTCATCCAAAGTATGAGATTGGGCGACTTTATTTAATATGTATTCAAATTCTTTATCATTGTGCATATATGATGGCTTCTTTTCTTCACGTACGGCCTATTGTATCAAAAAAACATTTATTTTGATAAACTACAAAGCTGTTATAGAGTAGCTAATAGAATTACGTTGTCTTTAGTAACAAAAATTTGGAGAGTTAAATGAAGCATTTAAAAAACAGACACTTGTTTAGGATGTACGAATATATACAGCCGTTTATAAATTATTCAATACCAATCGAGAGGTCTGTTTGGGGCAATAAGATTTTAGTTATAGCGCCCCATCAGGATGACGAGGCTATTGGTTGTGCTGGTACTTTGTTAAAGAATGTTAAAGTCGGTAGACACGTGGAAATAGTTTTTTGCACACATGATACCACCGAAAGAATGAGAGAGTCAGAAAAAGCTGCGTCGATTATAGGTTCTAAGAAAAATCATTTTATGCGGTTTCCTATACGCGGTTTGAATGGGAATAAAGATTTTTATAATAATCTGGCTTTGGTTATAAACAAAGTTGAGCCGGATGTTCTTTTTATGCCTTTCCTGTTTGATAAACACAATGACCATAGAGCTGTTACTCAAGCGGTTATTGATATAAGAAAGGATATAGATTTAAAATTTATGGTCTATTCGTATGCCGTGTGGTCGCCATTAAATCCTAATTGCTTATTTGACATAAGTGCCGAGTGGGAATTAAAAAAACAGGCAATAGAATGCTATAAAACGCAAATTGCCACAAGAGATTATATAAAAATTGCTCAAGGGTTAAACGGGTATTGGGGAGAACTTAAGGAGCATGGTATGAACTATGCTGAAACATTTTTTAAAGCAAGCGCACAGGAGTATATATATCTAGGGAAAAAAATACTTAGATGAAATACAAAGTATTACACGTATTTTCATCGTACTCTATGGGCGGTGCCGAAAAATCTATGCTTTTTTTGGCTTCAAGTCTTGATAAATCGCAAAGATGCGAAAACATCGTTGCGGTTCCGGGTGACAGTAAATTGTTTAAGGAGTCCGTTCAAAAAAATCTTAAAACAATTACGTTCAAAGCAACAAACTCTTTTGATCTTTTAGGAATTTTAAAACTTATAAAAATAATAAAAAAATATAGTATCAATATAGTGCATGTTCATCAGGGAAAACTTTATTGGACTTCTTTAGCAGCAAAGTTGTTTTGTCGCAATATTAAAGTTATCTTTCACAGGAGACAAGATACAAGGCACGGTATTATAAGCAGAAATCATTATCGTTTTACAGATGCCGTTATAGCCGTATCGAAATCTGTGGCAAATGGATTGATTAAATATGAAAAAGTTTTGCCTGATAAAATCAAAGTAGTTTATAACGGTGTAGATTTTGATAAATTTAGCGATAGTGTTTATTTTGACGATATTATAAGAGAATATAACTTACAAGATAAAACAGTTGTCGGTACAGTCGGGGCAATAGTAGATTTCAAAGGCAAAGGACAGATATATCTTGTAGAAGCTGCGAAGTTTTTGAGAAAAGATTATCCAAATTTAAGATATTTAATTGTCGGTTCCGGAAAAGGTTTTAAAGAGCAGAAAGCTTATGCGGAAAATTTAAAAATTGAAGATATTGTTTATTTCGTCGGATATCAGAAACAAGTGCAGAAATTTATTTCAGCTATGGATATTTTTTGTCTGTTATCATGGGATACTGAGGGTATGCCTAACGTTGTAATTGAAGCGCAAGCACTTAAAAAACCAGTTATAGTTACTAGTATTGGCGGAAATCCAGAATCTTTTATTGCAGGAACAACAGGTATTATGATTGAGCCTTCAAATTATGTGCAAGTAGCACAGGCTATAAAGAAACTTGTGGATAATCCTGATATTGCTAAACAGATTGGCAATGCCGGTAAACAATTTGTAGAAAAGAATTTTAGTATAGAAAAGATGGTTAAAAGTACATTAGCAATCTATGAACAAGTTATGAGATAACAATCTTTAAGTTTTAGTTCCGTTTGCCTTTGCTTGACACAAAAGTCCAACAGTGTGCTAAGAAGTCTCTGTGGACGCTTTCTAAGCCTGTGCATGGATGGTAACATAACAACAATCACGAGAACAGACTGGCGCAAACACTTTGAAGAGATTTAAGATTTAAAAAGTGATATCTAACAAATACAGGAATAGAAGAAAACACTTTAGATTTGAAATTTAATTTAAAGCTTGAAATATATAATTTAAAATTGCAGGTTT
>BNVT01000096.1 GCA_025998295.1 Endomicrobiia bacterium | reverse complement strand
GCAGAGCAAAGCAGTATCATGCTGGGCCGCAGTGAATAATCTTGCCGATAAAAATATGATACTTAACTCTCAAGACACTGATATTGCAAAAGTAATTAACAATGTCCGGTTCAGAAATAATAAAGCGAAATATGTAGTCCATGCAAGAAAATTGTTTGCAATTAACAACAAAATCCAAATAAAAGAGAAACTTGCATCTTTTAAAGATATACACAAACTGAGAAAATGGTTTGTAGAAACCATTAAAGGCATCGGTTGCAAAGAAGCAGGACATTTCTTAAGAAATGTCGGTATAGGTAAAAATCTTGCGATATTAGACAGACATATACTAAGAAATCTTAAAGTCTACGGAGCAATAAAAGAGATTCCGCCAACGCTTAATGTAAAAACATATCTTCAAATAGAAAAACAAATGCAGAATTTTGCAAAAAAGACATGTATCCCCATGTCCCATTTAGACATGCTGTTTTGGTGTAAAAATACAGGTGGTATCTTTAAATAGCAATATATGGGTTAGAGTCTGTTCACACAAAAATCAGTACAGAAGTTGTACGAAGACTTGAAATAGGCTTTTTTCAAGGAATAATTTACGAACAGTTTGAAGAAATCAATTATATGCTATCATTTGTATACAGATTCAGAAGGATGTCCATTGAGATACCAAAAAATAGGAAGCTGGTGGCTCAAATATGTAATATTTTCGCAAGAGATTGGTAAAAGCGTTAAGACTAAAGCATATATCGTTGTTTTAAATTAATTTACACCTAACTTTTGCGACAATATCTTCCGGCATGATTTGCGAAATATTGCCCTTCTTTACTATCACATGTTTCCCCAAAGGCATAGGCCCTATTTGCATAGGATCGGTATAGCCAAATACACCTATACATTTCGTACCAACTGCGGCAGCCAAATGCATAGCTCCTGAATCTATACCCACAAACAAGCTGCATTTTTTTAAAAAAGCAGCACTGTCTAAAATACTGTTTTCAGCAATAAATAATTTTGGGGTTGTTCTACATTTTCTAGCAATTTTATTCAAAACTTCTCTTTCCCATTTTGCACCTGAAAGAATACAGCTAAACCCTTCGCAAGAGAGAATATTTACCACTTCAATCCATTTACTTTCTTCCAAACATTTGTCTTGCCTTTTATTGCTTGCTCCTGCTGAAATTGCAATTGTATTTGAAGCATCACAATGATTATACTCAAACCACCTTTGAACATTGTCTAAATTTTCCTTAGGAATATTTAATATATCTGTATAATCATGCTGAATTGTATGCAGCCCTGCGGCAAGTCCCAAAGATCTATTATTAAACAATGATGGGACTCCCGTTCTGTGCGCTTTCTTTGTAAGTAAAAAACTTAAAGATGCCGTATCAAAACCTATCCTTTCTTTGATCCCTGAAAGAAAAGCCGAAATTAATGAACTTGGCGACTCCGAAAATAAAACTGCTTTGCTAAAATTTCCTTTTCTTATAATACTTATGGAATTTTTATCTTTAGGCACAATTCCGTCAACCAATCCTGAAAATATTAAAAGTGGAGCTAAACCAGGTTTAATCACAGAATATATTTGCGATGTTAGTTCCTGCTTTGCAGCTTTAATAACAGGAAGTGAAAAGAGCAAATCCCCAAGCTGATTCATATGAAATAAAATTATTTTATCCATTTTTCTATCTCCGCAAAAACACTTTCTGGTTTAATATCATTTATATCGTTGGGATTAGTATAATTTTCAATAAGAGAAAAACGTCCTATATAAGGAGATGTTTCATTAATATCGGAAGATCCAAATACAAAAACTGACGGTGTTTGCAAAACAGCAGCCAAATGCATTGAGCCCGTGTCTGCTCCGACAGCAACTTTGCTCTTTGATAAAACTCCGGCAAGCTCTGCTGTTGTGGTTTTACCACACAAATCTACAACCTTGTTAGATTGTATTTTTCCAAAATCGCATTTGAAGCCTAAAATTACAATATGCATACTCGTATATTTCTTTGTTATTATATCAATAAGTTTACAATAGTTAGGTATACTCCAGTCTTTTCCCTTTCCCCTTGCAAAAGGAAGAAGCGTAATAAAATCTCTTGAAAATTCGTTTGATGCCTTCTGATGTTTGTCGTACTTAAGAGTCTTTGCCGGTAAAATATCAATTCGTTTTGGATTTTTCACTGCGTTATAGCTTTGTTCGCAATGACAATCTAGGTAAAGCCCGTTATCTTGTAAAATTTTTTTGACGCTTTTTTCAATATCATTATTTATTATTATATTTACTTCAGGTTTAAAAATTTTACCTGTTAAAAAATGAACTGGTTCAAGATTACGAAGAGTAGCATTAAGACATGATTTTTTAGGATATACTTCTTTTATTAAAAGATTACTAAACTCTTTCATTCCGGGAACGCCCAGTTTTATTTTTGCTTTTGCAAATTTTGCCAAAGCAGCGCTTCTCAAAAGTCCTTGCAAATCTATAATAATGTCATATTCTGTTTTTCTTACTTTTTTTAATACTTCAAAAAAACCTTTTAATCCTTTTTTCCTGTCCCATGTTATAATTTTATCAATATCGCAACAAATTTTAAGCAGAGGCTCCCAATTGTTAAAGACAACCCAGCTTATCTCGCATCTGCAATACACCTGTTTTAAAGCATTTGCGCAAGGCAATGCTTGTATAATATCGCCAAAAGAACTGGGTTTGATAATCAAAATTTTCATACCTATTGTGTGCTATTACAATAATTTTAAGATAACTTAAGATAACATCTTACAGCCAATCACAATAAAAGCATGGAAGATAAAGAAGCATTATACGAATCAAATCACTTCAGGTTGCACACCATACCGCATGTTTTAACATAGATTTGCGTTTTTGCAGCAGACATAAAAGAACTTAGGTGCAATCGATTACTTTATATTAACATTTACGCTGCTTAGATTTTGGAGGAAATTTTAACTGTTTTGCAAGAAGCAATATTTAAAAAAACTAACTTTACAAAAAAGGAGCGTAACTCGCAAGAGCTAGCGGTTTATCAGTACAAAAGCTAGTTGCCTATAGAGACCTAAATATCCTGATTGCTTTGTCATTTAAATTTATCCTCAAATATCATTTAAGTCGTGACTTATTACACAGGTAACGCAATATGGTCGAAGCCTCCCCGTCATTTTGTATTTTTACAAAACAACGAGGCAAGGACTGGACTACTTTGCAAAGCAAAAATTCAAAAGACAAAGCTACAATGCGTAAAGTGCTTTGAATTTATACAAGGCTTGCAGTGACTTGCGTAGGGTTTTACGTACGCAAGTCACTGCGTAACGAGGATAAACTCAGAAAGACAAGTTCAACTAAAACGTATATTTAACCTTCAATGCCATCGCAACACGGGCTCTTTTGCCCCTATAGCCTTGTTCACTAAGGTCTACATCAAACTTCCATATTTTTGCGCTTGCTCCTAATATCAGTATCCCTGCTCCGCCTTGATATCCTGCCTCAGTTATGGCAGACAGTTTGTCTCCATTGTGCGTTGTTCCTTTTATTTTTCCTTCTAATACATACTCATACCCTATGCCTGAATATGGCTGTAGCTGTATCTTCCATACTTTCGGAAAGTTCATTTTTACTTTTGCGCTTATTTTATTATCTGCTCTACTCTCACATTTACAAAGCATTCCTTTATCAGGATCTGTCATATCCATCTTATCATGATAGTCAAGCGCATATCTTATACTTCCATCCAATTCTATATTTTGGTTTATTTTGTATTTACATCCTCCACCTACTCCCACCGATGCAAATGCATATTTGCCATAGCCTGCAAAGCTAAAGTACTCGTATTTAGGACTATATACCATCTGTCTAGCCTTAAGTAGCAGCTCTCCATATATTTTTCTTCTACCAGATTCATCTTTGGACAGATCATATTTTGCAAGTAGCCCCACTCCCTTGGAACTGATTTTTGCAATACTATTAAATATGCGATCATCATTTACATATTCCCCAAACGCTCCCAATGTTAATTCTTTTCCTGCTACTTCCATTACTGTCCCCACTCCTATCGTTGTCGACATAATAGCTTCATATATGGGCGGTCTAATATCCAACTCATTTTTAGAAAATACATAAAATGGTCCTATCTTTCCTTTACGTGCACCAACTTGCAAATCCTCATTCATGGTTCCATTCGGTTTATCAGAATTACCAGCGACAGGAGGGACAAGTCTTTGTCCATCTCCACCATCATAAGTAAGATCAGAGTTAATCGTTGTTGTACTCCCTCCCAAACAAATGCTAGTACAAGCAAACATTGCTACTATTGCTAATACATTCCTCACCATTTTTCCTGCCAGTTTGCTTAAACACTTTGTTGTTTTCACTCATCTTTCTCCTTTGATAAAAATCAAATACAAAGTATTTGTTTTGATTTTGAATTAGTTTTTTATATTTTTTGTTACAATTACTAGCTGTTGGAGCAGCTTCTTGTTTGCACGGAGCACAAAACA
>BNVT01000095.1 GCA_025998295.1 Endomicrobiia bacterium | reverse complement strand
CTTTCAAATTCAGGAGCGGAAGCAAACGAATGCGCAATAAAGCTTGCAAGAAAATTCGGGTTTTTAAATCCTTCATAAGAAACATGCCACAGATTTGCATCTGAGGAGTATGGTTTTGCTTTTGTTACAGGGACAGGAATATTTCTTTTTTTAGCGTACTCGATAGCGTCTTCTCTCGATCTTATTTCCCATTCTCTCCACGGGGCAATAATTTTTACATCTGGTATCAGAGCTTTAAACGCAAGCTCAAAACGCACTTGGTCATTTCCCTTTCCTGTAGCACCGTGACAAACAGCGTCAGCCTTTTCTTCTTTAACGATATCTGCAATCTTTTTTGCAATTACAGGCCTTGCAAGAGATGTCCCTAAATAATATCTGTTTTCATATAAAGCGTTTGCTTTTATAGCGGGATAAACATAATCCGTAACAAATTCTTTCTTTGCATCAATTATGTATGCCTTTGAAGCCCCTGTTTTTTTTGCCTTTTCATCTAATCCTTTGAGTTCTTTTCCTTGGCCCACATCAACGCAACAAGCAATAACTTCACAATTATAATGTTCTTTTATCCATGATAAGATAATAGACGTATCAAGCCCACCAGAATAAGCTACAACAACTTTTTTAATTTCATTTCCAACTGTCATTTTAGCCTCCTTATAGACCTTATAAATTATGGACTCTTTTAAAGTTTTGTTTATGGCGATCATGGTTCTACTTTTGGCGGAAATCCCGTTTCCTGCGCCGCCGCACTTGCAGTATTAAAAATTTTGAACGCAAAATTTTTGAATAATTCTGCAAAAACAGCAAAATACCTTCGTGGAAAACTTGAAGGCTTAAAAAAGAAATATCCAATTATAAAAGAAGTCAGGGGTGTTGGTTTGATGCTTGGTGTGGAGCTTACTTTAAATGCTCAAAAAATCGTAGGTTACTGTTTGGATAAAGGTTTAGTAATAAATTGTACTCATGATACAGTAATAAGAATTTTACCTGCTCTTATAATTACAAAAAAAGATATAGATAGCGCTATAAAGATTTTAGATGAAGCATTAAAATGGCAAACGAAAATATTAAAAAATGGTTAAGAAGTAGAAAGTTTTCATTTTTGCTTGTATTTTATGGATGTGCTGTGTTGCAATTTTCTTTACTCCATGAGGCGTCTAAACAAAAATCTCCGCACATTTTTCACCTGCGATAGTAGCTCCCAAAGGAAGTCCATTTGCCAAAGACTTTGCAATGGTAACAATATCGGGGCGAACATCGTAACTTTCAAAAGCGTAAAATTTTCCGGTACGTCCAATTCCACACTGTATCTCGTCTAAAATCAAAAGAAGATTTTTATCATCGCAAAATTCTCTTAACTCTTTTAAAAACGTTTTTTCTGCAGGAATTATGCCACCTTCACCCTGAATAGGTTCTATCATAACGGCAACTGTTCTATCGTTTACAAGTTCTTTTACAGAGTCAATATTATTAACTTCAGCAAAAACAAATTTTTCCTGCAAAGGCTTTAAATATTCGTGAAATCTTTGCTGACCTGTTGCAGAAACAGTTGCCATACTTCTGCCGTGAAACGAATTGTTAAAACAAATTATTTCATATCTTTTTGCGCTTTTTGAAGGATTTAAAAACCCGAATTTTCTTGCAAGCTTTATTGCGCATTCGTTTGCTTCCGCTCCTGAATTTGAAAGAAAGACCCTTGCTTGTGGAAACGACCTTTTGGCAAGTTCTTCGCCTAATTTTATCTGAACAGGTGCATAATATAAATTTGAAACATGAGCAAAACTGCCTAATTGCGCCTTTGCTGCTTTTATAACAGCTTCATTGCAATGCCCAATATTACATACGCTTATACCAGAAAAAAAATCGAGATATTTTTTGCCTTTTTCATCCCATATAAACTGATTTTTTGCCTTTTTTATAACCAAATTGCTGCGTCTATACGTATGCATAAAATATTTATCTTCTACTTGTTTTATATTCATTTTTTTATTACCGTTCCTTTTATTTTTTGTATTCCACTGGTGCCATCCGCTATCCATACCCCGCCAACGCCTTTTCTAATCGAATCCGCGCAGCCTTTAATTTTAGGTATCATGCCGTCTGTTATTGTTTTGTCTTTTATTAAAGCATTTATCTGCTTTATTTTAATGTCTTTGATTGTATTTTTACTTTTATCAAGAACACCGGGAACGTCAGTCAAAAATATAAGTTTGTCTGCTTTAAAAGCCGTAGCTATTGAGGACGCTAAAGTATCTGCGTTAATATTCATAACATTGCCTTTGACGTCAGACGCTACGGAAGCCACTACAGGTAAAAACCCAGCATTAATTAAAGTGTCTATAAGTTTCTTATTTACTTTAACAGGCTTGCCAACAAAACCAAGTTCCTTAATCTGCTTACATATCACACTCTTCGCGTCTTTGCCGGATATGCCTACAGCGTTAGCTCCATTTTTTATAAGCTCTGTTGTCAAAACTCTGTTTACTTTACCACTCAATGCCATCTCAACGATACTTAATGTACTCTCATCTGTAAATCTTAATCCGTTGACAAATCTACTCGTTACTGCAAATTTCTCAAGTAACGCATCTATCTCGGGCCCGCCGCCGTGAACCAAAATAACTCTTTGTCTTTGTGAAACTTCCGCAAGTTCCTTAAGAAATTTGTTTTGTGATTGGGGGTTTTTGATTAAACTTCCGCCAAATTTCACCACTGTTAATGATTTCATTTCATACCCTTAGCAAGCAAGATTTTTTATTACTCTGCTTTTTTGCATTCGTCCTCCTCTATTTATAATTTGAATTCTTGCATGATAGTTTAAAATCACATATATAACATTTTGAAATGTCTGGAACAAAATTCTCAGCAGCTATATTTTCAGCTGTTTCTATCGCGATATTGATTGCGTTATTGATTTCAATCTGAGATCTTTTTGTGTAAACTTTTTTATTATCTGACAAAAAATAAATTGATATTTTATCCGGCATAAAACCAAAAACATTTTTACATGCATACGCATAAAAACTTAATTGTAAATCCTTATCTACCCTTTCCTGGTCCCATATCTCGGTATGGGTTTTATAGTCCATAATTTCATATGTGCCATCAAGATGTTTATCAATTCTGTCAATAATACCTACAAACCCATATTTGCCTATATTTGCATAAAATGCTTTCTCCGCATACAAAATTTCTGCTCTTGATTGACAGAAAGATTGGTAATAGTTTTCGAGTATCTGTCTTCCTCGATTGTAGTATTCAAATATTTGTTGCGGATCATCAAAACAGTCGTTTCTCCATGAGTCGCTGTAGCAGTCAAACAAAACATCATAAGACTGCTCTTTGCCGCTATGGAACTTTTCGAGCGTTTTATGAATTATATGTCCAAAAGTAATATTAGCATTAGCAGGAATACGAAAATTATCCAAATACAGCAGCTTATATTTGTAAGGGCAAAATAAATACGCGTTAACTCTCGAATAACTTATTTTAAAATCTTGTCTCATTTCACCTCACTCGTTTATAAAAAGAAATAACAGTATCGCCGTACTTCTCAACTCTAAAACACCCAAGACCTGCAACATCTCCTACGGGTTCTCTGATGTGCTTTTGAGCTATCACAACAGAACTGTCTTTTAAAATATCATAACGCGCTACATTTTTTAACGTAGGGTATATAAGCGCAAGCGTTTTTTTACTGCTATCCTTATATGGGGGGCCCATAAAAACGATGTCATATTTGTCCTGTAAAACAGCAAAATCCTTTATCACGTCGCATCGAACAATTTTTGCCCTGTCATTAAAACCGAGCATATTTACATTGTGCCTAATAAGAGATAGAGAAACATTGTTTAACTCTGCAAATACTACTTTTTTTGCTTTGCGGGAGAGAGCTTCGATTCCCACAGAACCTACACCTGCGAATAAATCGATAAACATAGCATCAGGAATTTTAAATTGTATTATGTCAAAAATTGACTTCTTCATTCTTCCAAGAATAGGACGTATGCTCAAATCGTCCCAAGGAAGAGTTTTTAACACTTTTCCTCTTGCTGTACCTGCAATAACTTTTAAACTCACCTAATTATGCTCCAAAAACCTGAACGGACAACAATTCTTTTTACATTGTCTCCTATGCTTAAAACGCCAGTGCACTCTTTTGTTTCATGATTAATGCACTCTGAATAAATCGTTTATCTTTAGTCTTTAATACTTTATTTTAAGAATGGAGCTAAGGGGGATTGAACCCCTGACCTCTTGCATGCCATGCAAGCGCTCTCCCAGCTGAGCTATAGCCCCCTCCCACCAACCAGATGATTATAACGAAAGATATTGACATTGTCAATTTACGAGTTTGAGTAGTTAACACAACACCTAAAATTGATTATATGATGAGCCCCTTCTGTAAAAACAGATTTTAATAAGTACATGGTTGACCTTGCCCCCAAATGTGTACCAAAAGTTAGTTAGTAAAATAGCTATTTTTTTTGAGTGTTTGTTTGCAAATTCACTTGGCGTTAAACCTTTTTATACTCCACGCACTCCTCTTTTATTGTAACTACTCTTTTGTCTCTAACTATGTCTCTTTTCTCTTACTTTCTTTGTTCTTTCATTTCTTCTTTTCTTCTCTATTTCCTTAAAATCTTTTTCTTGGAAACTAACCTTTAAAT
>BNVT01000094.1 GCA_025998295.1 Endomicrobiia bacterium | reverse complement strand
TTTGCTTACCTCCTTGCCCTATCTTTTCTTTTCTCTTCTTTTCTTCTCTCCTTGCTATCCTTGACTCTTTTATCAAATGCTTTCTTTACTCCCATTAATACTAAATCCATTACATATGACCTAACTGTTTTCTTTTTTGTTTCATAGTACTTCTATTGTACTTTTGTATGTTAGTTATTAAGAGGTCTATTACATTCTTTTAGAGTTTCCCAAGAAACAGTCTTTGTTTTTCCGTCACAAATATCATCAAGCCGCTGCTTAGCAATGTAGATGTCTTCCAAATCCTCCGAATGCTCTTTGAGTGCAAAAACTGCTTGGTACGTCCCGTCCGCTTTATAAGACGTTCTAATCTGCTTATAAGCGTATCATCCTAAAATTATATTTTTTTGATAAACTTTAGGCAGTACCAAATTGCAGTCTATGGAACTTGCTTAAATCTCAAATTGCTTGCCTCAAGAAATCTTTTTCATGCATTTGTCCTATGAGATTCTGCAACCGCTTGATTTTCTGGCAATATAAATGCTACTTGCTAGGAAGTACCTTAGGGAGTATTTGCATCTATTTTTTCAAGTGATCACAAATGTACCAATACAGGAGTTGGTTGGCTGTATAGATTTTTCTACGGAGGGATGTAACTAATTGAAACATATTGACGAAACAAAGATAGACGTTTTACTCAAAATGGAGGCAACTGAAAAAGAAATTGACGATATATTAGAGAAAACAAAGCAACTCAAAAGACTTAGCCTTGAAGAGTCGGCCAAACTTTTATCCGTAAAAGGTTCTTCTGTTTTACAAAAGATTTACGATGCTGCTTCCTATGTAAAAGATACAATATACGGAAAACGAGTTGTTTTGTTTGTTCCGTTGTATATAAGCAATTTTTGTGCAAACAGTTGTCTCTACTGTGGTTTTGCATCAAACAATAAACTTACTGCAAGAAAAAAACTTACTTTTGCTGAAATAAAAGAACAAACAGAGATTCTTCTTAAAAGAGGACATAAGCGTATTCTTATGGTTGCAGGCGAGATGGCGTCTTCTAAAGAAAATATAGACTATTATGTCGGTGCAGTTAAGGCAATTTATAGTGCGGATTATGAAGGTAGCAGGATAAAAAGAGTTAATGTTAATGTTGCGCCGATGAGCATTGAAAATTTTAAAAAATTAAAAGAATCCGGCATAGGTACTTACCAGATATTTCAGGAAACTTACCATGAAGCAACCTACAGAAAGCTTCATGTAGCAGGTGCAAAAGTTGACCCTGATGATCGTTTAGACGCAATAGACAATGCCTTTAAAGCTGGAATAGATGATGTGGGAATAGGGTATCTTGTAGGATTGTATAGGTCTAATTTTGAAATTCTTGCAATGCTTATGCACATAGAGTATTTGGAGAAAACTTACGACATAGGACCTCATACCATTTCGATTCCTCGTATTGAGCCTGCTCCCGGGTCTAGTTATGCTTCAAAACCTGAGCATCCTATCACAGACGAGGAATTTAAAAAAATAGTGGCTGTTTTGAGGCTTTCTGTTCCTTATACTGGAATAATAATGTCAACGAGAGAAATGGCAGAATTGAGAGATGCTCTTGTGAATTTAGGTGTTTCCCAGATAAGCGCAGAATCAAGAGTTACTCCTGGTGGATACGAAGAAAATTCTGTGCATAACGAAAAATTAGAAAGGCAGTTTAGTGTAAACGATCAGAGATCACTTAATGAAATAGTAAAATCTTTGCTTTTACAGGGATTTATACCGAGTTTTTGTGCCGCATGCTACAGAAAAAACAGAACAGGTAAACACTTTATGAATTTAGCAAAACCCGGTGAAATAAGACGTATGTGTGATATAAATGCTTTAGTTACGTTAAAAGAATTTCTTGAGGATTTTGCAAGGGCAGATGTGAAAGAATTAGGATATAAGCTTATTGAGGAACGTAAAGCTGTTCTTGACAATACAAGTATTGGTATATTAGAAAAATTTTTTAGGGATATATCTATCGGTGTTCGTGACAAATACGTGTAGAATTGTATATTTTATCCTGTGTGTCCAAGAAAAAATGATGTAAGGTATATTTTTTACAAATCTTTAACTTGCAAGTAGCAATAACAAAAATAATGCGGGTACAGAACATAAGAAAAGATTTATGAAGTCAAATATTATCGTATTAATGGGTCTGTCTAAAAACCACTGATTTTTCTATTTTTAGGATTTTTGTTTTGATTTTTTTAAATTTTAAATTCTTTGTCAGAATATAAAAGATCTCTGCTTTTTGTTTTTTTTTGATTTTTGTCTTAATGTGGTAAAAATCATCCAGATTATCTCCATATCAATATCTTAAACATCAATACATAGTCGTTATCGTTTATTAAAAACTTGTCGCTGTTTTAATCCGTTTGCCTTTGTTTAACAAAAGTCCCATATGTTATGAGATTCTACATACAGTAGTTTTTTGTTGTAAAATGTTGTACAATCACTCAAAAAGGATGGACCCAATCTTTAACGGGATGATTAACAAAATGAGAGAACGAAAAGAATTAGATGTTTTAAGGCATTCCGCAGCCCATATAATGGCGGCGGCCGTCACAGAACTTTTTCCTGGTACTAAAGTCGCGATAGGCCCATGTATAGAAGATGGTTTTTATTATGATTTTGACAGAACTGGGCATTTCACTCCCGACGATTTGATTAAAATTGAAGGAAAGATGAGGGAGATAATAAAAGAAGACCATCTTTTTGTACATTCTAGCATGCCTAAGGACGAAGCAGTTAAAGAATTTCAGTCAAAAGGCGAGAAATACAAAGCTGAAATAGCATCTCAAATTTCCGATGATAAAGTAAGCATATACAAATCCGGAAATTTTATAGATTTATGCAAGGGTCCTCACGTACATTCAACCGGAAAACTTAAGTATTTTAAACTTCTTTCTGTTGCAGGTGCTTATTGGAGAGGAGATTTTTCAAAAGAACAGCTTCAAAGAATTTACGGCACAGCTTTTCTTGCAGAACAAGATTTGGAAAATTATTTAACAAAAGTCGAAGAATCTCAAAAAAGAGATCACAGAAAACTAGGAAAAGATTTAGATTTATTTAGCGTCAATGAAGCCATAGGCGGGGGGTTGGTTCTTTGGCATCCCAAAGGCGCTATTTTGAGAAATATTATTGAAACTTACTGGAAAAATTTTCATATTGAAAACGAATATGATCTTTTGTTTACTCCTCATATTGCAAGTGAAGAGCTTTTTAGAATAAGCGGACATTTGCAGACTTATCTGGAAAATATGTATGCTTCCATGGAAATAGAGGGAAAGCCTTACCGCGTAAAACCCATGAACTGTCCTATGCATTTGATGATATACAAAACAAAATTTCATTCTTATAGGGAACTTCCTGTAAGGTATGCTGAACTTGGCACAGTTTACAGATTTGAAAAGTCGGGTGTTCTACATGGACTTTTAAGAGTCAGAGGTTTTACACAGGACGATGGACACATTATCGTTGCTCCCAAACAGCTTGATGAAGAAATGCTTAGAGTTTTTAATATGGCCGTGGATTGTCTTAAAACGTTTGGGTTTAGTGATTATAAAATTTATCTTTCCACAAGACCTGAAAAAAAATATGTTGGTAAGATAGAAGACTGGGAAAAAGCTCAAAATTCAATTGAAAACGCTTTAAAGAAAACGGGCTATGATTATGAAGTTGACGAAGGCGGTGGAGCCTTCTACGGACCAAAAATCGATATAAAAATAAAAGACGCTATAGGAGGATTATGGCAGTGCTCAACAATACAGTTCGATTTTAATCTTCCTGAAAGATTTGATATTTCTTATATTGACTCATCAGGTAAAAGAACAAGACCTTATATGATTCACAGAGCATTGCTTGGCTCTTTGGAAAGATTTATAGGCGTACTTTTAGAACATTACGAAGGAGCATTGCCGCTTTGGCTTTCTCCTACGCAGGTTACAATAGCAAATATAAATGAAGCGCAATACGAATACTGTAAAAAGTTGCAGCAGAATCTTAAGAAGCATGGTATAAGAGTTGTTTTTAACGATAAAAATGAAAAAATTGGTCGCAAGATAAGAGAAAATGCGATACAGAAGATTCCTTACATAGCGGTCGTAGGAAATAGAGAAATGTATGCAGATTCAGTTGCTATAAGAGCAAGAAGAAATAAAGATTTGGGCGTTATGACTGTTGAGAATTTTATTTCTCTAATAAAGGAGAAAAATATTCCGGGTGTTAACGAATTATAGTCAACTAGCTTAAATATTGTAAACTTTGCGCTGCTTTAGATTTTTGAAGGAAAATTGGGATTTTAAAGCAGCAAACAAAGAAGGTGGACGTGATAATTACAGAAATGCAAAGCTATGCAAAAAGTGTGGAAAGCGTAAATTGAGTAACAGCAGACAGAACGCATGAAAGAAAATTAAGAAACTTTACTCAAAGTCTATTTTACACTACCCCCCCCACTCTGTTACTTTCATTTTTTAGACACAACATTTACGTTAATATAATACACACAACGTGTTAAAAAAGACTCAAAAAAAAGGCATTAGCGGCCTTTAAACAGCTATTACAGCTAAAAAACCCGAAACGCCAAAGGTGTTGAGGGTTATGGGGTCTTGGGGCGTAGTCCCAAGGTATAAGTTATCTTTACTTGATAGGTAAT
>BNVT01000093.1 GCA_025998295.1 Endomicrobiia bacterium | reverse complement strand
GTCTATGCGTCCCGATAACAATATCGATAAGCCCTTTTTCTAAATCCTGTGTTATATTTTTTTGTTCTACCTTGGTTTGAAATCTACTGAGCTGCGCGATTTTTGTAGGAAACATAGAAAGTCTATTGCAGAAAGTACTATAATGTTGACAAGCCAAAACAGTTGTAGGCACCAAAACGACAACCTGCTCTCCCTCTTGAACAACTTTAAATGCAGCTCGTACTGCAACCTCAGTTTTGCCATATCCGACATCTCCGCATAAAAGCCTTTCCATAGGATATGGTTTATAAAAATCCCCTTTTATATCTTCTATTGCTTTAATCTGGTCAGGAGTTTCCTCATAGGGAAATGCGTCTTTAAGTTCTTTTTCCCAAGGAGTTTCGTGATCGAAAGGTTTTCTTTTAATTAAACTTCTCTGAGTGTAAAGTTTTAAAAGTTCCTTTGCAAATTCCGCAGCAGCTTCACGTGCTCTTGATTTTACTCTTTCCCAAGCCAATGTATCCATGGAATACAATTTGGGTTTAACACCTTCAATACCAACATATTTTTTTACAGTCTTTATTTCTTCAGCAGGAACATACAATTTATCGCCGTTTCTGTACCCTATACATAAATATTCAGAGGTATTATTATCTCTGGAAATAGTTTTAAGCCCTATATAACGTCCTATTCCATACTTTTCATGAACCACATAATCGCCAGTTGATATTTCCCAAACGCCCTCCAAACGTCTGCCACCTTTTACTTTAGGAAAACTTACTGGTTTTTTCTTATACAGCATCTCGCAGCTTGAAATACATGCAAGTTTCTCTTGCTCTAGATAAAATCCCTGCGATAGATTGCCATATAAAAATTCAGGACTTTTATAGTTCCAACGGTTTTCATGAAAAATATCTAAGATACGATTGCGTTCGCCGTCATTTGCGCAATAAATTTTTATCGATGTATCATTTTCAGCAAAACTTTTAAGCGAATTTACAAAAAATTTTATATCACCATGAAAACCTGTAAAAGTTTTATATCCTTGGTATTGTGTTTTTATATTTAGAGTATCATTTATAAGAAGTTCGTATTTATCAAATGCTTTTTCCATATCCTTATCAATGGGATAATCAAAATATAATACGATGTTAGAGTTGTCATCATTAGAATATTCAAAATAATCTTTGATTGTAAAATTTGATTCTGGAATATTAGCAGGAAGTATTTCAATTTCGTTGATAAAAGTATTTGAAAGCTGGCTTCCGGTATCAAAAATTCTTATAGCACTTATCGCATCGTATTCAAAAAGAATTCTGACGGGCATATCGTCTGCCACAGGCCAGATATCTACAATGTCGCCTCTTATCGCAAACTGCATCTTATCTTCTACGAAATTGGTTCTTGTATAACCAAAGGAAGACAAAGAAACAACTAATTTATCAAAATCACATCTTTGATTTTGAACTATATTGATACCGATATTTGATTTTGGATCTGAAACATGAAGATTAATGGAAATATCCGTCGCACATATAGCAAAGTTTTTCAGGGTTTTTATCTTATTAATTGCAAAGATTCTTTGCTGCGCGTCATCGGAAGGAAATGAAAATATATCAAAATCCGGATTAAAAAAAGAACACAAATCATCATAAAAGAAATTAAGCTCTTCGTCTTTGACAAAAGCAAAGACGCGCATGTGCAAATCATGATGCGTGTCAATTTCTCTTATTTCAGATATGTGCTTAAACAAATAATGGACTTTACCACTACCACCAATTCCGGATAAATATATTTTACTCAAAACAACATCCTTAAAACTTATCTGTCATTATTTTTTCCAAAAAAACTCACGCAATCGCTTTTAAGTTTGATTGCGCTATGTTTATTATTTACAAATAATCTGTTTAACATAGTCTCAAAAATAACAAGACCTTTAGACAATTCCCATTTTTATATAATTGCCAAAAATTTTTTGTTAAAAGCATATATTTTTTTGCTTTGTTAAATTGGCACAATAATCAACTGCCAAAATCATATAGACTACAACAGCAAATGCTCTCATCAGGTAATACCTGTCACACTTTTTTGCAAAAAAGCAGAGCACAATTACTCTGCCGATACAGAGCAAGAAGGACATTTGTCGTATTCACAAGCATATTCAGCTTTGCATACACAACACACTTTGGTCTTATTTTCTTCTCTGGCGCAACAAGGCTTACAAGATTTAGGACTTATACATCCGTCTCTTGATTCAATCTCGCAACAAGCATGCGAACAACCGCAACTTTCTGACATATTATTTTCCTCGTTTAGTTTTATAATTCTCAATAGCTTTATGTAGCGCATCTGCCCCAAGATTTGAGCAATGCATTTTATTTGATGGAAGTCCATCTAAAGCTTTTGCAACATCAGCATTTGTAAGATCTGTTACTTGTTTAAGAGTTTTACCCAACGCCATTTCTGAAACCATAGAAGATACGGCTATCGCAGCGGCGCAGCCAAAAGTTTTAAACTTCACATCTTCAATCTTATCATCCTTAACTTTTATATAAAAAGTCATCATATCACCGCATACAGGATTACCCACCTCTCCTATACCGTCAGCGTCTTTTATTTCACCTATATTTCGCGGATTTGCGAAATGATCCATAACTTTTTCTGAATAAAACGCCATTTTCCTATCCTCCAATATTTCCACCTCTTCCTACTTTAACTTCAGTTTGCTACCAAAATAAACACAAGGCCTACCGTAACCGTTTCGACCGCTAAAAAGAATGGCTCTTTGTCCATTTCCAATATGTCCTCTTTGCAAGCGTTGAAGTTCCTGTTATGATATGTTGCGTGTCTTAGCAAGCCCGATGTGTCTATCGCCTAATTTCTTGTAACCGCATAAAATGACAAGCGTATTATTCTTCAATAGCGCAATGACAATGATCATGCCCGTCGTAGTCCGTACCCGGCCCAGCAGGCTTTCTTTCTCCTGTTTTTATAAAATACGAATATAAAGGCGACATATCTCTTAGCCTTTTAACAATCCTTGGGAATTCTTCTAAAACATAGTCTATATCTTCTTCTGTATTAAATTTTGATAAAGTAAACAAAATGGAACCCTGACCGACAGCAACATCCACATGCATAGCTTCAAGAACATGTGAAATTTTAAGATTCTTATTGGCGCACGCAGACCCGCTTGCAGCCATAATGCCTTTGGCATCTAAAAGCAAAAACAATGCCTCGCCTTCAACAAATTCTATCGAAAAATTTACATTTCCTGGCAAACGGTTTTTTTCCATTGCGCCGTTTAAATAAATATATTCTATTTTTTTTGGAAGTTCAGCAATAAGCTTATCTCTTAAAGATCTAATATGTTCACTATTTTTAGTTATTTCTTCTTTGGCAATTTCGCAAGCTTTTCCAAAACCGACAATAGCTGGGATATTTTCAGTGCCCGAACGTTTAGAATTTTCTTGAACACCACCCTCTATTTGAGAACTAATTTTTACGCCTTTCTTAATATAAAGTGCTGCAACTCCTTTAGGTCCGTACATTACCGAAGCTGAAACAGTTAAAGCATCAACGCCTAAATCTTTAACATCTACAGGAATTACGCCGCAGGCGCTAACCGCATCCGTATGAAAAATAATAAAATTATTGACATGGCTATTCTTAACCGTCAATACTAACTCTTTTATGTCTTGTATCGTTCCTACCTCAGGATTTGTGTATTGCACAGATACTAGAATTGTATCTTTTCTCAAATGCTTTTTAAGTTCTTTTTCGCTTACATTACCTTTAGCGTCGACAGGCAAATAAGTTATTTCAAACCCTTCTTTCTGCAGTCTTTTTACAGAATTCAAAATAGAGAGGTGTTCAATTTCAGAAACAATAACATGCTTGCCTTGAGTTTTTAAGGCATCGGCAATACCTCTTATCGCTAAATTGTTGGATTCTGTCCCGCAAGATGTAAAAATGATTTCTTTAGGATCTGCATTAATTAAAGTTGCTACTTGCCGCCTTGCGGTTTCAAGAGCGTCTTTTGAAACAGATCCTAAAGAATAAATACTCTGAGGGTTCCCATAATACTCAAGAAAAAACGGCTTCATAGCATCAAAGACTCTTTCATCAAGTTTTGTGTTTGACTGATTATCTAAGTATATTTGGCTCATAAATTTTCCTGTTATCTTCTCTATTCTTTTTCAAAATCAGACTTTGAAACACCACATAAAGGACACACCCAATCATCAGGAAGCTTCTCGAAAGGAATTCCAGGCGCAATATTGTCTTTTAGAACACCTACAGCAGGATCATACATATACCCACACACCGAACATTTCCATTTTTCCATAACACCCCCCCCTAATATAACATTTTCATCTGCAGCCGATGCCATTACCTATCTTTTCAATTTTTTTGCAAATTTTTTATTTCTTTTTGCAGGCTTCTAACAGCTAAGCAACAAGTAGGACTAAAGACTTTGGAATAAGGATAACCTTAAGCGTTTTCTTTATACCTAAAAACAGACTTTTAAGCAAAGTTTTTGACCCTTTATGAAACTAAAAGTGGGCAAGCGCAAGCACAAAGCTCTTTTTAAATTATTTTGCCAAAGCAACCTTTGCACAAAGGTTGCTTTGGCGGCTCCAAAAATTGTGAAAACAAAGACAATATTTGAATGCATTTGACTTGCGTTAAAATCTTATATTTTAAAGTTCAAGCCCAACT
>BNVT01000092.1 GCA_025998295.1 Endomicrobiia bacterium | reverse complement strand
GGAAAATGCTGTATAAGTATGGAAGATTTTGTATGTTTTAATCGTGGAATTGTTGAAATTGCAAAAAAAATTCAAGGTTTATTTAACATGAACTTAGAACCAATAAAAATAGCATTAGAACAATATGGTTTAGTTAAATCTGACGAGGAAGGATTAGATGTTGAAGAATATATATTTATGAATAGAGTTAGATGAAAAAAATTTTAAATATTTGTTCACATGTCCGCTACCATATAAAAGGAGGTATATTAAATGTCACATAGCCAAATTAACTTTAACAAAGGTATACATATCGAAATAAAACACACTGTTTTGCCTATTTTTATTAAATTTAAAAACAATACAGGTCAAACTAGAGAATACATATTAAAGTCCACATCGCAAGGGCAAAAACTAATTCTAAATAAAAAAGAATATTAAAAACATAAAAATATTGCTAGCAAGCAAAGAGAAATTAATAGCCAGCCAGCCTTTTATATTGGTACTTAATCTACTTAATTAAGAGGCTGGTATGCAACTTACAGAAGCTGATATCTTAAAATTCCAAAATATTTATAAAAAGAACTATGGCAGGCAAATAGAAAAAAAGGAGGTTTTGGAAAAAGCCGTACTGTTAATAAATTTATTAAAAATTTTGAGAGGCTATAAATGTTAGATTTAACAACAATTCAAATAGCAGATTATCTATGCCGAAATAATATTGATTTTACTGAAAGAAACAATGAGCTTATTACGTGGTGCGTATTTAACGACTGTGATAAATCCAAAAAGAGTATTAAAGATGGACATTTGTATTTTAGCGCTTCAAACGGACAATATCATTGTAAGAAATGTGGGGAAAAAGGGAACATAATCACATTGGCAAAATTTTTAGGAGATAATAATATAATGAACAACTTAACAACTACGTCTATAAACAAAAGTGATAATATCAAAGCTTTGATAAAGAAATGTAATTTCAACATACCATTAGAAATAAAAAAGTACCTTAAAGATAGAATGTTAGATGATACTACCATAAACGATTATATGTTAGGTTATGGTGAATTTTATGGTAAAAAATGGATAACAATTCCTATAAAAGATGAAGAAGGCAAATATGTCTATTTAAAATTAAGAAGAGATCCTAATGATAAAGATAGTACAGGTATGCCAAAATATATATTTTATCCTAAAGACCAGAATGCGGTATTGTTTAATTACGATAATATAATAAAAAGTTTGGACAGAGAACAAATATTTATATGCGAAGGAGAATTTGACTGTATTTTATTAAACTCAAAAAGGATACCAGCAGTTACTTCCACTACAGGTGTAAGTGGTTTTAAGGAAGAATGGATTGATAATATAAAAGAATATTCAAAAATATATATTTGCTTTGATAATGATTCAGCAGGTAAAAAAGGTGCTGAAGATCTTATAAAAAGAATTGAAAAGAAAATAATAAAAACAGAGAATGCGATATATCAGATAAACCTACCAGAAACTGGCAATATAAAAGATGTTACGGATTATTTTGTCAATAACATAGGAAGTGCTGATGAATTTATATCTGAACTGCCAGTGTATGTATGCGGCAGAAAGCCAATAAACATAAATCAATTTGAAGAATTGATTCAGCAAAGATAAAATGATTTTAGGCTTAACAATAAAAAGAGACTATGAGAATAAATTGGTAACTTTCCTTTGCATGTTATCTGCTTATACAGAAGACTCTCAATTTAATATAAGTTTTAATGCCCCATCTTCTACCGGGAAGTCCTTCATTCCTTTGGAAGTGAAAAAACTATTTCCAAAAAATGATGTCATGACTCTTGGAGGCTGTTCTCCTACTGCCTTTTTTCATGAAACAGGTACTGATGACAAAGTGAGAAACGCAATTGTAGTGAATTTAGAAAGAAAAATAATAATTTTTACAGATCAGCCCGATCCTAAATTATTAGAAAAAATGAGACCCCTACTATCTCACGACGATAAAGAACTTAATGCTAAAATTACTGACAAAACTCAGAAATTTGGAACTAAAACGAAGAATGTTTTCGTAAGAGGATTTCCGTCTGTAATATTCTGCAGTGCTGGGTTAAAAATAGATGAGCAAGAATGTACTAGATTTATTTTATTATCCCCCGAAAGTAACCAAGACAAGATTAGGGACGCCATTACTGAGAAAATTGAGAAAGAATCCGACAAAGTAAGTTATGAAAATAAAATTAATTCAAATCAGTATAGAGAGTTGTTAAAAGACAGAATAGAAGCGATCAGAAACGAAAAAATTAAAGATATACACATAGAAAATAAAGACAAGGTTGAGAATGTATTTTTAAAAGATAAATCTTCTCTAAAGCCTAGACATCAGAGGGATATAGGTAGATTTATTTCGCTAGTTAAATGCTTTGCGTTATTAAATTTATGGTTTAGAAAAAATGATAATGGGATAATATTTGCAACAGATAAAGATATTGATGAAGCAATAAAACTATGGAGCTTTTTGGCAGAAAGCCAAGACTATAACTTGCCTCCATATGTTTTAAATGTGTATAAAGAAGTTATTTTACCTTGTTTTAAAGAAAAAAATAAAGATAATGATGAGAACGATAAAATTGGGTCAAATAGGAATGAAATTTTCAATAAGTATCTAAAAGTCTACGGCAGACCGATATCGGACTGGCAATTAAGACAGCAAATATTACCTATGTTAGAAGCGTCTGGCTTAATAAGACAAGAGCAGGATGAGAAAGATAAAAGAAAAATGCTAGTATTTCCTACAAAACAATAGTGAGACGGGGTGGAGGGTAAATCAACAAGAAAATTATAGGCTACTTACGAGGCATGATTGGTAAACAACTAACACTAAGGGGAAGTTTTGAGATAAAAAAAGTAAATATATAGTGAGAAGCACTGGAGGGTAGATACAGATATTGGTTTTATTATTCTTCTAAGTAGAGCGACTTTAATGATTTTACAAAAAATCCATAAGAGGTGATTAAAAGTGAGATATGTAATCTATGCAAGAAAATCATCAGAAAGTGAAGACAGACAAATACAATCTATAGAGGATCAGGTAAATAGGCTAAAACAGTTAGCTATTCAATATAATTTAAATATTGTTAAAACAATAACCGAATCTAAATCTGCAAAGACCCCTAATACAAGAGAAAAATTTGAAGAAATGCTGTATTTATTTGAAAATAAAAAAGTTGATGGTATTTTATGTTGGCAGATAAATAGACTTTCACGCAATCCTATAGATAGTGCTAAAATCCAATGGTTTTTACAGCAAAGTATAATAAAATCAATAAAAATACCTGAAAGAGAATATTTGCCCGAAGACAATGCTCTTTTATTTAGCATAGAAAGCGGACTTGCTAATCAGTTCATAGTTGAATTAAGAAGAAATACAAAAAGAGGGCTAGAAAGCAAACTAAACAAAGGATGGATGCCTATAAAAGCGCCCGTAGGATATATAAACAACAAAGAAAATAAAACAATAGAAAAAGACCCTGAAAGATTTGATTTGGTAAGAAAAATGTGGGATTTAATGCTTACAGGAGTTTACAGCGTCCCTCAAATATTAACTATTGCAACTAATGAATGGGGTTTTAGAACAAAGAAATATAAAAGAATAGGAGGTGGAGAATTGTCAAGAAGCAATGCTTATAGAATATTTACAAATATATTTTACGCTGGAATTTGTAAATACAAAGACAAACAATACCATGGTTCTCATCCAGTAATGATTACACTAGAAGAATTTGACACCGTGCAGACATTACTAGGCAATAAAGGAAAACCTAGACCTCAAAAACACAATCTTGTCTATAGTGGAATTATAAAATGCAAAGAATGTGGATGTAGTTATACTGGTGAGAAGAAAATAAAATATGTACAAAGTACCAAGGCAACAAAAACGTACATTTATTACAGGTGCAATAAAAAGAAGAAGAATATAAACTGTAGACAAGTCCCTGTTAGAGAAGAAGATTTAACCAAGCAGATAGAAGCAGAAATGCAAAAATTTACAATAATACCGGAATTTAAGGATTGGGCATTAGAAATATTAAACAGAGAAAACAACAAGGAAATAGAAAACAGAAGTCAAATACATAAAACTCAGTATGACACATTGCTATTTACTCAAAAACAATTAGGCAATTTGACAAAAATGCGATGTAAAGAAATGATAACTGATCAAGAGTATACAGAAGAAAGAAATTCACTTACCAAGCAAATAGAAAATTTACACCAGCAATTAAACGAGATTGATGATCGGATTAATAATTGGCTAGAACTAACTGAAAAAATATTTGATTTTGCACAAAATGCTAGGAATGCCTTTATAAATGGAGGAGTAGAAACAAAGAAATTAATATTATTGGCAATAGGAAGCGACTTTGTTATAGATAGTGGCAAATTAGAAATAACTCCTAACGAATGGTTAGAACCTATAGAGAAAGGTTATAAAGAATTAGAAACTGAATACTTTAGGCTAGAACCAGAAAAAAGGCTTGATAATTATGAAGAAAACCGTGATTTACAACCTATTCGTGTCAAATGGGGTGGCTGACGGGACTTGAACCCGCAACCTTCGGCTCCACAAACCGACGCTCTAACCAATTGAGCTACAACCACCAAAATAAATGTCTCCGGCGTGAGTTGAACACGCAACCTACTGCTTAGAAGGCAGTTGCTCTATCCAGTTGAGCTACGGAGACATTAGACCTCTTGCATAACTAAGTATTAAATTTTAGAATTACAAATACCTGCAACCCAAGTTAAATCGCAGTCCAAAGCGTCTTTTGCTATTACTTATCTATTCTCGAGACTATTTTGAACCTTTTA
>BNVT01000091.1 GCA_025998295.1 Endomicrobiia bacterium | reverse complement strand
CTAACATAAAAATATAATATAATAATTTGCTAGATTTTTAGTGTACGAAAAAGGGGGTTAATACCATGGCAGTGCTAGAAAAAAAATTAGTATTAGTATGTAGTTTATTTTGTCTAACATTTTCCTTTCCAACTGTAGCATTTTCTCAACCACCAAAAAAAGATGATACCACTACAACAACAAAAAAAACTATTAAAGTTAAAGGCAAGGCGTCTCCGAATAGCTCTAGTTTAGGTATTGAAGCCGGATTGAAATTTGAAAAAAAAGATGGCAAAAAGGTAAAAATGCAAGGAGAAGCAACGGTTGGTGTATCTGTGAATGATAAAGGTACAACAGGAGCTTCAGCGGGCGTTAAGTTAAAGTTTTAACTTTTTTGCAAAAAATAGTAGGTTTGAAAATTAAAATCCACTTTATAGAAGGATTGTGTAAAAAAATGATATCCAAATATATTCAATTCAGAAGTCCAAAACATCTACTTACCTTAGCATTAGCAATTTATATGGGTCTTATGTCAAGTTCATGTGTAACTAACAACAAATGTTTATTAGTTGATACTAGGGCAGAAGATTTTTTATCGAAAGTAGATGAAAAATTCCTAAAATATAAAAATTGTGTACAATCGTCTCAAGAGTTGATGAATATGATCCATAGAAAACATATGTATAACTCAGTCAACGCTAAATTAACGAGCGAAAAAATAAATGAAAGAAACAAGATAATTGAAGATCTGAGGGCATATTTGCAAAAATCGTTGAGTGTTGGAGTATATAAAAAATTTAAAAGAGAGTTGGAATCTGCATATAATAAACGTATGTCTGATAAAAAGAAAGCAAGTTCAAATTTTGTGGAATTGTTAAAATATTTAAATTCAATAATTAAAAAATCAGAAAAAAACCTTAGTATTGAGATAGACAAAGCTATAATTGAGTATGCAAAAGCCAAGAAGAGTAGATATGCTGGAACTTTAGATTGTGGATATCAAAGTAATTATGCATTATTAAAATTAAGTACGCTGTTTAATAAGGTTAAAAATAACGATATTGCCAAAGTTTTTTTGTATGCTCGCGACATATATGTAAAAATGAGTAATTCTCTGGTAGAAATACAAGATATAGGTCTTGAGTCCACAATGCATAAGTTTAAAGAATACATTATCGCTAATAAAAACGATATTATAAATTCTAAGTTTAATGGAGGTTTAAAGAGTATATAGGGAGTATCTCTAAATTTCTATATTTATTATGCGACTTATTTAAAGTTGTCGTAATAAAGGTAACAGCAGCTAATCAAATATAGCAGAATAACTGATTAAGCTTTTAGAGACGTCACATATTGATAGTCATCCGAAAATAATTATTTTTTTACGAAAAATTGAGAGGTTAAAATGGCAAGTAAACTAAAGATAGTACGAATCGTCGTCTCAGCATGTCTCATGTTATTTTTTTCAACTTTGGTACACGCATCTAAAAGCGGGTGTGATGTTCCCAAAGAACCAAAGCAAAAGTTAGGACAACCTGAATCCAAAAAAGCAGATTCAAATCAAACGGATAATACTACAAAAAAAGTTGTTAAATCAGGCAAGGTTCAAGTTAATAACGATGCAAGTGGTTATGCTGCCAAACTTGAAGTAAAAGCTGAAAAGGTTGAAACAGAAAAAGAAACTGGTGAACCTGTAGCAAAATTAAGTGTCTCTGCATCTGCGGGCATTAGTAATCAAGGTAAGGATGACAAAAATAAACCTGAACCAGAATTTGAAGGCAGTGCAGAATACACACGTACAACTGAAAATGGCAATTTCTGCAATGTACAATAATTGAAAATATTAAATTTTTAGTTTTTGGCCATTTATAATTTGTATTAGGATTTATGGGAATTCTATGAAAATATTATAAATTCGAAAATTATAATTTAATACACTCACTTTGGATTTAATGTACATCTTAGCTCAACGAACCTTCATATAGTTTTTGCTGTATGAGGGTTCGTTTTTTATATTTGTAATACGCTTTTTTAATTTTATATTGAGCTTTTATGTAGTTAAGATAACAAAGTGTTATAGAACTACCATAAAATAAAAAAGTGAAGCAACAAATCGTTTAGAGTAGTTTAGGAATAGCGAAATGAAAAGGCAATTGAAAATGTTATAAGGGTAGCAAAGATAGAGTAAAAGATAATCAGATTCTGATATAACTTGGCCATGAGTATTTTAATTTCAGAATTAATACTCAAGTTGTGCAAGATATTATCACTATTTTCATTTTAAAATATTTATTTTATAATTGAATATTAAGCTGTAGCATAAAAGGAGACTAGTATGTTGCCAGCAAAAAATGAGACCGTATACGCCCCCATTTGCATATGGGGAAAGAACATAGACACATTTCGAATACCGAACTCCATAGGTAGCAATTCTGTTTTTTTGAGAATCAATTATGACGGGATCAATATAACAGATGAAGCAAGATTTATCACTAAATATGGCCATGCTTTTTTTACTAATTACACTGATCGAATGAAAAACTTTAATGAAACAACGCATAAACTTCTGGCTTATATGATCAAGCTATTAAACGACAATAACTCTAAATTTAAAATAGGACTAAATAATATAGATACGGCTGTGCAATTTCCAATAAGTGATTATCGGAAAATAAGAGGAGTTAACAGCTATAGATCACTCAGACAACAAATAATGCAGGATCTCGAATTGATCTTCAACATGCGTATTGATTGGTGGGATTTAAACTATGAATATAGGAAAGAACAAAAATATATGAACTTCGATATGCGTATTTTATCTAGCAAATTAGTTAATCTTCAAGGAGAAGTTATTGTTAATTTTACGACAGAAATAGCTAATTATTTGCTTCATTCGCCTATTATGTTAGTACCAACATTTTATTGGCAAGCTGGTGATATAGCTGCTCCAATAATATATAAAGTATCGACTTTAAGTCGGATAAAACGTTACAAATCATTGCAAGACCCCAGAATAATAAATGTAAAGGTAGAAGATTTACTACATGCAATACAAGACATAAAAACGTTAAAAACAGATAGACATATCGAGCGTCATTTTAAAAAACGGCTTGAAAGTGGATTAAGGGAAATATATAAAAATAGGCTATGCACTTGGTGCTACTCTGTCGGAAATACTAGCTCCTGTAGTAATAAGCAGTTACGTAGCTATAACCTAGACGGCAATAAATATGTTTGTTGGAATACATTTAAAAGATTAGTTATTACTTTTCGACCATGGACAAATCAAAACATCAATCCCAAATAGCTTTATAAATGTTCAATATCGGTGTGAGCTGTTATTAAATAATTGAGTCACTCCCTAATTCATTATTTTATAACGAGTTATTAATATTTATGATGACCTTAAACAAAAATTACATTCACAGTTGTATCTGAAACCAATACGATAAAAAAACTATTCGATTACAACTAATACAAAATATGTATTATAAGAATAAAACAATACAGGCTCTGTGAAAGTCCACAATAGTGTCTGTGAAAGTCCACAATAGTGTCTGTGAAAGTCCACAATAGTGTCTGTGAAAGTCCACAATAGTGTCTGTGAAAGTCCACAATAGTGTCTGTGAAAGTCCACATTAAAAATTACGTGTCGACGAGAAAATGCCATTTAGGCTTTCTAATTATATAATAGTAAAATAATATAATTATGTGAATTGGTATATATTTTATAGACATCTACTAATACTAATAAAGACGAGGTTGTCAAAATATGTGTCTAGGTCATTGTCTACTGGTATAGTAAACAACCACACCAAAAGCAGCAAGGACTACCTCTAACTATAACACTTTTGAACCGGGTAGAAAGACCTAAACAACAAAGTTCAATGAATATACATTACTTGATGAGCAACCAAATAGTTGACAGGAAAATGCACTGTCAAATCTTAATATGCTAATGCCTCAGTTAATGGCATTTAAATCTCTTCTGTGATCAAGATTATAAATACAAATTTAGACCGTTAATGCTTTTTAATTATAAAGATTTCTTTAAAAGACATAATAACATTGGTCTGCAATTGGTTTATAAGCCCCATAAATGGCTATATTTGGATAAATATAATAAAAAGGTATAACAAATATATACAAAGAGTTAAAAAAGACTCAAAAAAGGCATTGGCGCCTTTAAACAGCTATTACAGCTAAATAAAAACCCGAAACGCCTGAGGTGAAGCCTCAAAAGGCGTGAGGGTTACGGGGTTTGGGGCGTAGCCCCAAAGGTATACATTACTTGATGTGTATACTGCTAGATGACAGCGAAGGTGTCATCTTATTAAGACCCGACGTTTGTATGTGAGCTCAAAACGTGCGTGCGCCTGAATTAAACGGGTGCGTGCGTGCTAATGAGCGAATTTAATTATAAGGAGGGTCGTTATGAGATTTCGTAGATGGTAGATATTACATCATAGAAACCTCAAAAAAAGATTATATCAATATAAATTGATTAAAAGATATAAAGATTATATAATAACCTAAGAAACTCTAAAAAAAAGGCTTAACGGCCTTTAACAGCCATACGGCTAGATAAACCTGAAACAATGTAAGGAAATAAATGATGGAAAACAAAACACAATGGATTGCAGTTATTGTTGCCATAACATTAGCAATAATAGTAATGGTACGTGCTGTTCTCGTAACTCCAAAAAATTCTAAGGAAAATGTGGATCTTAAGGTACAGCAATAACTACGCTTCTATAATTACTTGATACTAGTAGCGTAGATGACAGCGAAAGGTATTGACAAAACAAAAAGTAATTACTAAATTTATTAACAAAGTTTAGTTAAAACCCTAAATATTTATTAAGTATTTAGAATACTGAAATAGGTGATATGTCTAACATAAAAATATAATATAATAATTTGCTAGATTTTTAGTGTACGAAAAAGGGGGTTAATACCATGGCAGTGCTAGAAAAAAAATTAGTATTAGTATGTAGTTTATTTTGTCTAACATTTTCCTT
>BNVT01000090.1 GCA_025998295.1 Endomicrobiia bacterium | reverse complement strand
GGGTATACATGACTTGGGCTATAGATGAAAAATATTCTCTAAAACTGAAAGCAGCCTCAAAAGTATTTGAGAAATATATTAATATTATCTTTAGTGAGCCTATAAAGCATAGAAATAACAGTGCATGACTTTATCTCAATCCTTTTTTTGATGAGCTTTCCATGGATATATGGACTTCACACGACCCTAAAAGCATATCTAGAGTTTTTAAAGATATACAAAATATAGCAGAAGGAGATATTGATGCAGAAATTCTCGCAAAGGCTAAAGGAGCTACGCGAGAATTATATAATAATATTAAGAATTATAAGTATGACAGAACTGTTGCCAAGAGTTATGTTTGTTCAGCTGTTTTGTATAGTAGCCCGTTAAGCGAATTTGATAATTTTCCTTTTGTTTGCCAAGCGGTATCCAAACAAGATTTAAAAGACATTGCGGTGCGACTGTTAAAAGGTAAGTATTATCAGCTAATTTCACATCCTAAAAAACATAAAGCTACAAAGTAACTGCAATATTACTAAAAAACTAACTTTAGCATCGCAAACAGTATAACAAATAGCAAGCTGAAGATTTAAAATAAAAAGAGTAGCAAGCATCATGATAAATGAACTTGCCACTCTTTTTTTTAAAGACTTGCTATCCTAATTTCTAATACTGCAAGTGTTCTGTGATGTCAAAATCCTTTAATATAAAGAAACTCGCACGTCAAACGCATGAAAAGAATCTTTCAAACAGAGTGTTGTTTGGTGCAACCACTAACACTTAAAAAGTCAAAAAAGCTTTCCACATTTAACTAAGAAATATATTATTTATAGAATTACACAACTCACGCTCCAGCTGCCATCGGGTCTAACTCTGAGGCCGCCTGAATCTTCATCATCGTAATGTGTATGTGTAGTATGTGTATTAGCTTTAGCACGACGGGCATTACGAATCTCAATGGTGTTTCCATTCCCATTTGCATCATCCCTGCGAATTTTTTTTATAATTTCTGCCACATGTTTTTCAGAACTGTTAATACGACCAGGAGTACCCACATAGTCACCTAGTATTAGGCAACCTTCCGAGTGCTCTGGTTTAGTCCCCGTATGGAAACGTAACCACTTACGGCCAGCAATCTCTATCTCCGGCGAATTTGATCCGAATTTACCGCTGTCACTAAGTTTTATGTTATGGGTCCCCGCCTTCATAAGATAAGGAATATCAAGTTCAGGGTTAATACCAACTCTCTCCAAAGTGTCGCAACGATAATCTTCTCCTATAACTGTAAGTCTTCCGTGGATAGCGTTACTATCTGGCCCAACTGGCTCATCCTCATCAGTAGTACGTTCTAGCACTAAGTATACCGGAGGATCTGCCTGAGCAATAGCTGGTGCAAAAATACTTAAAGCAAAGAAGCTACAAAATACTAACACTGACTTTCTCATTTAAATCTCCTTGTATATCGTTTATTTTACTTTATGCTTTAAGCATAAAGCTTCTACTGTACAATCATCCTACGTGCTACTTCCTTCTTTGTCATTAAAATCTGTCATTTCTAGACAACTTCGCAACTTTGGTCTTCTTTGTGGCATTTCCTTCTTTATCATTGAAATCTGTCATTTCTAGACTACTTCAGTCTTTTTTAAAGAATTAATAAACATCTGCGCTGCTAATACTTCTTTATTGCAGTAATACTCAAACATTACTGCAATATCACCTTTGTTGTAATACATAATACTTGTGAAACCCTTGAATCTATGAAATTTTGTGAGATATCCGCGCAAGTAACTTATAAAACTTTCGTAAAACTCTTGTGCAAGACTTGTAAAAGATTTGTGAAAGACTTGTGAAATGTCGTTTGTGATGTGCTCATCCCGCAAACTTCAAAACCTACCCTCTTCCTTCCGCTGCTTAACTACACCAACTCTTTGCCTTTTTATTTCTTGCTTCCTTTTGCTCTTTTGCATCAACTACTTTGCTTATCACATGTAGGTATTCTGCACAAGTATTTATACAGTTGTCAAGCTTTTGTAGGATCTCATAACAATGCTGAACTTGGTTTTTGTTAAAAAACAGCGGGTTGTACATATTAAAACTCTATCTATCAAATCTTTGCAGGATCTTACAACAATATTATCGTACTTGGCTTTTACCAAATAAAGACAGGTGGGTTCTATGATTACGAAACCTTATTTGTCAAGTCTTTGAAAGATCTAATAACACATTTCCGTTTGCTCGAATTAATAAGTAAAATTTATTTTGTCAAAGCTTCATATGTCTCACAACATATTTGGAATTTTGCCAAACAAAGACAAACAGATCAAAATAACGACAGGCTTTTAATAAACGCAATTTGTATATATAAAATCATCTTTACTTTTAAGTGTATCTAAAAACATTGTTTTTGCAGATTTTCGTATTTGTCATACTGGCATTGTTGAGGTATAAAAAAGTTTATTGATGGCTCTGAGCTTTGATTTTAAGCTCAAAGCACACTCCTTATAGACTGCAACTTGGTAGTGCCCCGCAACAATCAATCAAAATCGCTAACCTTGCAGCAGGTACGCAGGAGAAAGATGCTGTAAATGTAAGACAGTTTGCAATTGGGGCTAACAGTATTATTTATGACAAAGGCCAAGGCGCAGTTGATCCAAATACTATAAAAATAAGCTTACCAAAATACATAAAGCTTTCACCTGATGATAATGGTTTAAGAATATTTGTTTATGTAAGCCGCACTTATAATTCTGGCAAACCGATTCGCATGCTTGTTATAGGTGAGGGTGCAGGAATGAAATGCGATATTTATGACATTAACTATAAATTATTAACTGGTTTGGTTTTTAAAGACACAATGAGAGAATTTGTATTTTATAGAAACCCATCTGGCACAAATCCTTTACCTTCATTCCATTTAATAGATACTTTTGCAAATGTTGCAGATAAAACACTTAGTAATGTAGGAACAATAGACACTGATAACTCGTGTATAAAGGATTATGTTACGACACATACAGTAAATGCCAAATATACAAAATATACATCGTTAGTCAATGGGTCTTATTCGGCTACAAGGTATTTAAAAAAGATTGTAAATATTTCATGGTCATATACTCTACGAGTTACAACTGGGCAACAAACAAATTCGGCTACAATAAATTTTGGCGATTTCCCTTTTGATAACACCCTCAAGCCTTCTTTTAATTTATCAGATAGATATTACTGTTTAGTGCATAGTATTGAAAGTAATAGGTGGAAGGTAGGGTCAGAGGTTTCTGAACGAAAACCTGATTCTTTTAAATTTAGTATTTACGGCGATTCCACTACAAATAGCACATTTATTATTGGTTTTAATCTAACAGGATAGGCGGCAAAATAATGGGCTTTGACAAGAACCACTGGAATAGAAAATATCATTGGAGTTATGAATCAAATAACTTTCAAAAGATTTCAGCTGAAAAAGTTGATAAAGACACTGATGATATGTGTAATAATGGGCTAGCCAAGCTTTTAACACAAACAGTCCAAGGTGGACGCCCAACAAGTAGAATGAGTTTTGATGGCCATAAAATTTAAATCTCAAAGGTGCTGATATAGTAAATGATGAAATTGGAGAGAATCAAGCGATAAATGTAAGTCAAACAATGAAATGTAATTTTTTGAAGATTTCAGCGACACGCCTAATGTTATAAAATTAAATACACAGGCCTAGAGTATTATCGTTGCCACTCAACCAAGCAGATGATAAATATTTAAACGGTATGCGTATATTTGTTCGTATAAATAAAACTAATATTGATGGAACAATTGACTTTGAAATATATGATTCTACCAACAAACTAGAAAGCACCATTAAAGTAGTACGATTTAATAGCAGAAATGACACTTTTGATGCTGGAGATCTGCTAGAAGGTACTATTAGGGAGTTTATTTTTTTTCGTAGCCAAGATAGTAGTCATGTTTTTAACAACACTAGCACATTTAGATTAAAAATCATTCATATCCATCGTCTGATGCAGCTATTGACCTTGGAAATGTAACAAGTATATCCACTACCTCAAGGATAAAAGACTATATAATTGCATCAAAGTCAACTGTTGATGCAGATGGAACTGTATGCACTGGAGTGATAACTAAAGAAAAACTTATGACAGTATCAATTCATCATGATGATTGGGGTAGCGGCAATGGTGCTCAAGTGCATACTTTTAATTTTACAGACATTTTAGGCGAGAGTGGCATGTATAAATTTGACAACTCAAACTATTCGATGACCTACAGTGCCGAATATACTGGCGAGTCAAGACAAAACGATAATTATCAGGGCTATAGTGTAACGAAATACACAAATAATTGCGTTATTTATTTCTGGGATTATAACCACAATCAAGCCCCACAAGCAAACAATACAAGAACAATGGGCTTGAATGTTTTTTGAAAGGTATGGCTGTATAATTGTTTAAAGGAGATAGGGATGCCTACGTACAATTTGATTATAGAAGATGTTGATGGGCATAAATCAAAAGTCATCTTACATGGGCATCAAAGATGGCCAATATTGTATAGTGCAAGTAATAGGCCTTAAAGGCAGTGATTGCATAATAGTAACGCCGCAAGGTTTCTAGACGTTTCCTTGCGTTCTAAAACGACACAAAAATCGCCACACGACAGACCAAAGGAGGGCAAAATAACTATTGTTTGGGGCAGTTGAGGGCAGCAAATGGCAATATATTCATTACATGTTTTATTAATAGATTGTGTAGTTGAAGACGCAAAGTGGTTGAAGTGCTTGTTAACAGCCGGCATCACGACATAGATAAGGTTGCTACAACGTTTGAAGCGTTAAACGCTATGAACAAGAAAAAGTACAATTTACTTTTCTACAATATAACTACAAAAGATACAGACGAAATAACTTTTATCAAAACTCTAAAACAGCTTGATTCAGATATATCAATTCTTACTATCCATCCAAAAATAATAGAAGATACATATGTAGGAACTAACATACAAGAAGAAGCTTGCAAGAATG
>BNVT01000089.1 GCA_025998295.1 Endomicrobiia bacterium | reverse complement strand
AACGTCCCTTTCTTTACTCCCATTAATCGCCTAAACCCATTCCATCTGACCCGCATGCTTTCTTTTTCTGTTTCATAGTACTTCTATTGTACTTTTATATATTAGTTATGCAAGAGGTCTAATGTCTTCTACTATAGTTAAATCGTTTGAAGTTGCACCGTAAAGAATAAGAAGATGTATGAAGAGAGTATACTCGCCCATTAAGCTGCAAGATGGTGCAACTTCAAACGATTTAACTATAGTCCAAAACACACGCCCTATTTCCAACAATGTTTTTGAGGGATTTTCTTTATGTATTTCGCTAACTCTTCTCCGCACAATATCTTCGGTCATCTTATCTTGCTATTATACTTTGGGCTGCCTAGTTTTTGCTCGCTTACTATATAGGCACAATGGTCATATGATATCCTGTTTTAAATATATTACACGTCTGCGCCTATGGCCTTCTTGTACATAACTCAATATTCGTTGCCTTAAATCTAATGAATATGCCTGCTATACACTCCTCCTATTAAAGATCAACCATTTTATCACCTCTCTTATACCAATATTAAGTTAGTTTACTATATACGGGTAAATACGTTGAAATCATTTAGTCGTTACCCCCCCCCTAGAAAACTTACAAAAACAAAAGGAGTGTTTCCAAACAAAGAATCTTTGCTTAAAAGTCTATTTTAGGTATTAGCAGACTTGAAAAAAGGACTAGCAAAGTACAAAACCTGAGGTGAAATTTACGGTCAACTTCTAATTATTTCAGATAAAAATTTAACATGCCAAAAGGCAACTTTACACGGGCCAGCTTGACAGTGTCCCATAACTGGAATACACAATTTTAGAATTGTAGACTTGGAAAAGAAGTCTAATAACTACTCTGTTTCTAATTGTAATCCAAGATCTTCTATCATTTGTCTGTCTATAGTAATGTCTCTGCCACCAGTGGTAAGATATTCGCCCGTCATCATGCCGTTAGCTCCAGTTTGAAATATCCAAGATTGCAAATCTCTTAAATGCATTTCTCTACCACCGCAAACCATGATATCGGGAGTTTGAAGAATTATTCTAAAAATTGCCAAGGTTTTCAGAATTTCAGTAGGCTCCATAGCGGGTAAATGTTCTAACGCAGTTCCTTTAATTGGCATAAAAAAGTTCATAGGAACGCTGTCAGAACTGATTTCTTTTAAAGTAAAGGCCAAATCTATTCTCTCGCTAAGGTTTTCTCCTATGCCAAACAATCCGCCTGAACAAAGCTTAAACCCAAATTTTTTAGCTCTTTTTACTGTGTCAACTCTTTCCTGATAATTGTGCGTTGAGCAAATGTTAGAATAAAAATTTTCTGATGTTTCGAGATTGTGATGTATTTTTTTTATGCCGACCTCTCTTAGTTTTATAAAACTTGCGTCAGATATTCTTCCTATAAACACGCCCAAGCGCGATACCTTTTCATGTTTTTTAAACATTTTGCAAAGTTCCGATATTTCTTCGTCATTTAAAGAATTTCCACTTGAAACAATACCAAAACAGCCCACATTTTCCAACGCTTGCATGGAAACTTCTTTGATTTTTTCGGGATCAACAAGAGGATAAACCTTGACATCAGTTTTATTAAAGCTCGATTGCGCACAAAATTTACAATTTTCACTGCATTGCCCAGACTTTGCGTTTACAATTGAACAAACTTTTATCTTGGCACATTTGTGTTTTTTTCGGATTTTTGAAGATGCTAAAAAATATCTTCTAGATCAATATCAAAAAGCTCAAGAGCCTCTCCTTTAGTGATTTGTTTGCCGTTTAAAATTTTGGATATTAAATTTTCCATTTATTACACCATATCCTGTTTTGCGATGCATAACAACTAAAAAGCCACACTTAATTTTAATACTCTCGCCATCCACTTTCTTGCTTGTGTTATATATTCCTGCCCGTCCATATCTACATCCAGTTCTCACATTTTTCCGTTTACTCCTATTTCACACGCCCGGCCACTCCTCCAAAAAGCATTGTTTTTTAGTTTTGGTTATGACATTAAAAATTCTCTAATGTTTGTCCACGGTAATTCCTAACCTCTTGTATATCTAACACATTTTGCGACTTTTTTTGATAGACAAGGATTTTTTATGTTTTCAACACCAAGACAAGAAAAACTCCACTTAATCTGGACACTAATACCCCACATCAGCCACTAAGCTAGCGTTCTTTACTTGTCGCGCGATAACCTCAAGTCTTGAGATAACAACCGATAAAGCATGTATTTTTAATGCGTTTGCCGTTTACCCACTATATTTAATGACAGCAGCATCCACTGGAACATTTATGTTTTTTATATCCCGATACTTCTGAGCACAAACCAGCAGCACAATTTGGCGAAGATGGTATGGCTAAAAAACTTGAAAATTGCTTTGCAACTTCAGTACTTTTACATTTAGGACACTCTGGATTTTCTTTGCCAAAAACAAGCGCTTCAAATTTTTCGTTACATTTTTTACAGATAAATTCAAATAAGGGCATAAAATTATCCTATCTCCTTGGTTTTGAAAAGCGTTTAAATCCTAAAACATCTTTCTTTGTTGTCTTGAATATTACAGCCAAATCACTTGGAATTGCACCATAAAGAATAAGAAAACATGTGAAGGGAGTACGCCCACCATTTAAGCCTTGAGAGATGGTGCAATTCCAAGTGATTTGGGTATAAACCCCATATCTCATCCTTGTTTACGCTAGCACCTCTATATGGTTTTGTCGCTTTGCGTTAAACATAATCCTCAAACTTTGCTCCCTTTTTTTGCAAAAAAAACGCTCTCAAGGTAAATCTTCTAAACAATCTTTTGCCTAGCTAATAAACTACTCCAAATTATTTTCTCTTTGCTTAAATCCCTACACTCTTACAATTCAAAAATAGGGTCTTTGTTAATAACTAACTTACAACTTTACACAATCAACTTGACACTTCCCTTTTCTCTTTCTTTTTTTGTTCTTTGACTGTTTTATATTTCTTTCTTTTTACCTACTTCTTATCTATTGACGTATCGTAGGATATCTTATGTTATTTTTGCCGCCTAGGTTATTATAGCATAAAATACAAGATTTCATGCGTTTGCGTAAAATCTTATAACACGTGGACTGGACTTTTGTCAAACAAAGATAAGTGGATTAAAACAACGACAGGCTTTTAATAAACGACATATTTTTATATATAAAATCATACTCTGAGTGTCTCTGAAAATCAATTATTTTTGTAGGTTTTCGTATTTGTATACTGGTCTTGTTTTAAGGCACATCGTCGCAAAAATAACTGGAGCTACTCAAAACAAAGGCACGATTGACAGTCACTTGCTAGAGTTTTTAGAGACACCCTTTTTGTGGTTTTGCCACATCTTTGCCACAAACCTCAAATTCTAACGCGGCAAAAAAGTCCAATATGTATTTTTAGATTTTACAGGTTTGCAGCACGCCGACTTACACAAATTAAGTCCACAAATCGCCGCTTAACGAAGTATGAATCTAAAAGATGCAGCAAAAATTATTCTACAGTGACAGATTTTGCCAAATTCCTCGGCTGATCCACATCACATCCAAGCAAAACAGCAATATAATAAGCCAAAAGTTGCAACGGAACAACAGTTACCAAAGGGGAAACGAACTCATCAGTTTTAGGAACATAAATTATGTGATCACTTTTACTCTTAATTTCTTTATCAGATTCATTCGCCACAGTTACAATAGTACCGCCTCTGGCTTTCGCTTCTTCTATGCTTGAAACCATTTTGTTATATACCTTACTTTCAACCGCTATGGCAACTATAGGCATGAACTCGTCAATTAAAGCTATTGGCCCATGTTTCATTTCACCTGCAGCATAACCTTCAGCGTGTATATAAGATACTTCTTTTAGTTTTAAAGCACCTTCAAGTGCGACGGGATAATTTACAGATCTACCCAAATACAAAAAATCTCTTTGGTGCGCAAAGACCTTTGCAATATCGTTTATAGATTCAGCTTTTTTTAAAAATTCGCCAATCTTTACTGGAACGTCCCATAATTCTTTTAAATATTTTTTTAATTCTTTATTTGTAAGAGTCTCTCTTTTATGCGCAAAATCTAAAGCAAGAATATAAAGAGCTGTAAGCTGTCCTGTAAAAGCTTTTGTAGAAGCAACGCCTATTTCAGGGCCACAATGCGTGTACAGTATATGTCTTGCTTCGCGACTCATGCTTGAATCTACAACATTGCATATGGCAAGCGTTCGACAGCCTTTGCTTTTTGCAAGCCTTAAAGCCGCTAGAGTATCAGCCGTTTCGCCAGATTGCGAAACAACAATAATTAAAGTATTTTCGTTTAAAACAGGTTCTCTGTATCTAAACTCCGAGGCAATATCAACTTCTGTTGGTATTTTTGCAAAATTTTCGAATAAAAATTTTGACACAAGTCCGGAATGATACGATGTCCCACAGGCTAGAACATAAATATTTGATATCTTTTTGATATCTTCTTCTTTAATTTTAATTTCTTCTATGCAAACTCTGCCTTCATCAGGATACGATTCTGCTGGTATTGCTGTTATTGTAGACAACGAGCTGCATATAAGAAAAAACGTAGGAAAACTTTGTAATCTTAGAGAAAGTATTGCAAAAAATCCTCTAAGTGCAAATATAGGTATAGGTCATACGCGTTGGGCTACTCATGGCAAATCGTCTGAAGAAAATGCTCATCCACATACAGATTCTACCAAAAGTGTTGTTATAGTACATAACGGCATAATAGAAAATTATGTCGAGTTGAGAGCTAAACTTCAAAAAGATGGGAAGGAACTTAAATCTGAAACTGATACAGAAGTAATAGTTCATCTTATAAAAAAATATTACACAGATAATCTGCTGCATGCGGTTCAAAAAACTTTGAGTGAAGTAAAAGGTTCTTACTCACTTGGAATAATATGTAAAGACGAGCCTAGTAAAATAGTCTGCGCAAGACAAGATGCTCCTCTAATTGTTGGTATTGGAAAAGGCGAGAATTTTATAGCTTCGGATATCACAGCGTTGCTTCCTTACACACGTGATATGATTTTTCTTGAAAACGACGATATAGCGGAAATTACTTCTGA
>BNVT01000088.1 GCA_025998295.1 Endomicrobiia bacterium | reverse complement strand
GAATAATAGACATACAATAACCGTTGGTAGTAGTGGCAATTAAAGATAAGTAAGTAATATGTGCATAGATAATAAGGGCAAGGAACGATCTTAGTTTATTTGAAATAGACACTGATTTGTGCAAAGAAAAACAAAAAGACAATAAGATACATGGCAGAAGATCCATACGGGCTTTTAGCCCTATTGAGTGTCAATATCTAACACCTTTATACACCTTGATTACTTGTTTCTTAAGGAACAATTTAGTAGGACTTAGGCAAAATACATACAAACACACTAACCCTAAAAAAAGAGATCAAAGAAGCACTCAAAAGCTGACAAAAGAAGATAAGGAGTTAAATCAAAGAAACACTCAAAGCTGACAAAAGAAGATAAGGAGTTAAATAGGGAGATTTCATCAGATGATTATAGTGGAAAATGTCGAAGTATTTGTTAAAAGGTTCAAAATAGTCTAAAGAATAGATAAGTAATAGCAAAAGACGCTTTGGACTGCGATTTAACTTGGGTTGTGAGTATTTGTAATTCTAAAGTTTAATACTTAAGGTTTGTAAGAGGTCTAATGAAGATGAGTGACAGATGGATGACTTAGAAAGTGGATTTCAAAAAATACGTAAACAGAGTCTAATTTATAGTCAAAATTCTACTTATTTCCGGTTAACAATTAAACAATGCTAAAAGACAACTTTACACAAAAGCCACTCAAGCGATCTATGTTTCAAATATTCAAACAAATGTTTGCAAATAAACAAGTTTAGATGATCTGGATCTTAATGTGTCTCTAAATGGTTTTATGTATTTGACTCGAGAGATTCAAAGGGCATAAAATATTTGGATATACAACGTTTTCAAAAAGTGAAAAGAATTAGCCTCGCAATTTCATCATCGGAGTTACTTTAATGAACAATAACAATACTAGCAACTTATATGTTGATATGCATATTCACACAAACTATTCTGACGGCGTATTTACACCAAAGGAAGCTGTTGAGTATGCTGCCAAGATGAAATTTTCTACTATAAGCATAACGGACCATGACTGCGTAGACGGTACCGACGAAGCCTTGAAAGCGGAAGTAGAAACAGGTGTTGAAGTTGTTCCATGTATAGAATTGTCATTAGAAATTATGTTCAACTCCCAGAAAAATGAAATTCATATTTTAGGGTATTACATGGATTATAAATCTGAAATATTCCAAGAAGCTTTAGCTGTTTTTAAAAAAGTAAGGCATGACAGAGCCGTGGAAATCTTTGAAAAGCTTAAAAAAAGCGGAGCAGAGTTAAAAGATGATAGTTTTGTAAAAGACGCTGGTAATAAAGTTATAGGAAGATTGCATTTTGCTAAAGCATTATTTGAACAAAAACTTGTAGGGAGTGCTCAGTAAGCATTTGAGAGATATTTGTCTAAAGACAAACCTGCATATGTTCCTAAATGTCGTATTTCACCAGGGGATGCGATAAAACTTATCTTAAATGCCGGAGGAGTTCCTGTTATAGCTCACCCATATTATATTGGTTATAACGACAGGGATATATTTGAGACTTTTATAAAAGATGGGCTTAAGGGTATAGAGGTTTGGCATATAAAACATTCTGAAAATGTAGTTAAAAGATTTTTAAGTTTGGTCCAAGAGTTTAATCTTATTGCGACAGGTGGCTCTGATTGTCATGGTCCGTATAAAAACGAAATTCCTATAATGGGTAGGGTAAAAGTGCTTATTTTGTATTAGAAAATTTAAAAAACAAAAATAGACAGCGTAAAAAATAAAAACGCATTGTAGTAATTCCCTTTTTTTTGCAAAAAGGGGAATAAAGGCAAAAAACGCGTTGCAGTGATTCCAGTTTTTGCAAAAGAGGTGATATGTGTAGCGTGACGTGAAACATTGATCTTCTGCAGTAGTCCCCTTTTTTAAAAAAAGAGGTGGCAGGCAGAGCCTTGCGTAAGATGTTTATAAAATATAGCTGCATTGCAAAGGTGGCAAGGGAACAATCACGACAGCAGCTGACGAAATATATGCCTTCCATGCGTTTGTCGTGCGAGAGTTATTTTATCGATATAATAAAATTTGATAAAATGTCAACCATGATAAAAATTTCTACAGTGAAAATTCCATACAATAAACTGCTTGCAAGATTGGGGTATTTGCAGACTAAAACAAAACTTGATGATAAAACTGCAAATCTTATAAAAGAAAACTTAAGTTTAGCCCAAAAGCTTATTAAGCCTAAAGTTGTAACAGCTTTTGAAAATATAACAATAATCAATGACGAAGTGTTATTTAAAAAAGGTTATAAAATAAAAAGTAGCAATATCGCCATGCTTTTGAAAAACAGTTTTAAGGTTTATGGTGTTGGCGTAACTATTGATAATGTAATAGAAAGCAAAAGGGATGGGTGTCTTAAGAAAAAAGAAATTTTCAACGCTTTAATTTTTGATGCAGCAGGATCTGTTGCTGCTGAGGAAACAATAATACTTGCGTACGAGCAAATTAAAACTTACGAAGAAAATAACAATAATTTCATAACAAAAAGATATTCGCCTGGGTATGGCGATTGGAATCTTGAGAATAATAGAGAATTTTTAGATTGGATTGGTGCGGAACATATAGGAATTAAGCTAAATGAGTTTTGTCAAATGCGGCCTGAAAAGTCAATTTCAGCTTTAATTGGGGTTACAAAACAACAAAGCAAAAAGGGGCTGGCACAAAATTGAAAATCAAAAATTTTAGATATATTCAAGGATAACGCACAGACAATGGAGGATGCTACTGCCGGTTACGAAGCTGCAAAAGAAAAATACCTTAAAGAGTTTCTCTAAAAACTCACAGTTTTTCTGCTTTTAGGATTTTTTATCTTGTTTCTCAAAATTTTAGAAATTTTTTACTAGAACATAAAAAATGTTTCTCTCTTTACTCCTGTCAATCTGGCATTGCTTTTTTGCGTTTTGGTTGCGACATTAAAAATCCTCTGACGCTTCTCGTGATAATTTCCGACTTTTTGTATTTCAGTACATTTTTGCAATTTCTTTGATAAGTAAGGATTTTTCAAATACTAACACCAAAACCCAAAAAAGCAATGCCCACTTATTTACGAAGCTCATTTGTCTTTTTTGTTAGACAATCTGGCTTGCGCATTAGCAGCCTTGCGCTTTGAGCTTCTACCTTCCATGTATTGTGAATCCTTTTCCATTTTCTATCTTAGAGTTGTCACGTACGGTTGAATACCATTCGTTTAAAAGAATGTCTCCTTTTTCTAGCTTCAAAGCATCTTTTGTGATTGACGAATCTTGTTTAACTTTTTCTTCGAGCTCATGCTTCCATACTTTTACAGAAGATGCAAGCATCTCTTTTACCTTATTGACGGCAATTTGTTTTTCCCTTAACGATTCATATTCTTTTGGGCTCATTTGTTCTGAGATTAAAACTGCCTTGAAGCTATCTTTGTTGAAAACATTGTTTTTATCTTTAAACTCCTTTGAATTTTGTATATTGACCCGTAATTCTTCGTCTGTAACTACAATTCCATAAATCTTCGACTGCTGATAAAAAATTTCCTCTCGTATTAGCTCTTTCATAACCATTGTTTTTATTCTATTTAAAATTTCTTCTGAAAACTGACTGTTTATCAATTGACTGTTTCGCATTACTAAATTTTTGTAACGCGATATAGGTATTTTTGTTCCGTTCACCTTAGCGATATAATCTTTTGGTCTCAAAGCATAAGACACTGGACCCCAAAAAATCCCTACCATAAAAGCAACGATTGTCACAACAAAAATTACACGTATGTGTCTTCTGAAAAAATTCATCATATTGTTTCCGCTCCATTAGTTGTTTCTTTTATTGTCGTTAAAGATTTTCCGTAAAAATGAGCACTTTTGGGCAATAACAAGTACATTTGTTTTTATATCTCCAAAAACTTTGGCTTGAGGTGAGCATTTCGATTGTTTTACAGACATTAGTATTTCCTTTTACTAAGCTTTCTGCTTATCAGTTTTTATGATACCTTCTGTCCTATTACCGTTTCAACAGCGTCAAACTATTTTTTTGGTTTCTTTTTAAGCATAAAAATTCCTTTTAGATTGAGCAAAAAGGTAATCTGCCAGATATGGTTTTGGATCTATAGTTTTTCCTTTAAAATGAACTTTATAATGTACATGCGGCCCAGTTGATGTCCCCGTGTTGCCCATTTTTGCGATTACCTGCCCTCTGTACACATGAGTCCCCGAAGTTACAAGTTTTTTTGAAAGATGTCCGTAAGCGGTTCTATAATTATGATCATGTTCTATAACTATTATATTGCCATATCCAGATTGCCGCCCTGAAAAGACAACTTTTCCGTCGGCTGTGCATCGTATAGGCGTATTTATTGTGTTTGCGATATCAAGCCCGTCATGGAAATTCTTACCGTGAAATGCCGGATGCGATCTGGAACCGTAGCAAGAAGATATACGCCCATCACAAGGTCGGCCACATGGCACCATCATAAAATGAGCTATTATTTCATCGTAACTTCGATACATAAATTTATATTGCGCATATAAATTATCTGCTTGTTGCGATAATTCGGGTAATTTATTTTGCTTAAATTGTCTGAAAGAATTGCCGCAAGCGCTTTTATTTGTGCCGGAGTAGGGCAGCATTTGCCAAGATTTTGACATGAACTTTCTTTGATAATTGATTTTTTTGCATTCAAAGCAAGAGGCAAACGATTTTTTTCGTCATTTACTTGTGCTTTTTCTAACAAATGTTTTGATTTTTCAAGACGATTTGCAAATAGAGATAGTTTAATCCGCATTATTTTGTTATCAGCTTTTGTTTTAATGCAACCAAAGTATTTACCTGCAAAATATCCTGACCAAATGGTCGTGGTAGTCCATAAAATTATAAAGGTGCACAAAAATAAAACAGAAATATTGATTTTAAAAGGACTTTCTTGCCCATGCACAATAAAAAGAACCGCAATTCTTTCTTTTATTTCGCCGTTCATTTCATGAATCTTCTTCATGAAATGATGTTATCATATAAGAGAATTTTTGTAAAATCCCAAAAGTTTGAATTACAAAACGCCACTTCATTATTCTTTGGTTATCCTCATTAGACCTCCTACACAACTAACATACAAAAGTACAATAGAAGTACTATGAAACAAAAAAAGAAAGCAGTTAGGTCAGATGTAATGGATTTAGTATTAATGGGAGTAAAGAAAGCATTTGATAAAAGAGTCAAGGATAGCAAGGAGAGAAG
>BNVT01000087.1 GCA_025998295.1 Endomicrobiia bacterium | reverse complement strand
AACAATTTGTTAAAAGGTTTAAAATAGTCTCTAAAGACAGATATAGTAATTACAAAAGACCTTTTGGACTGCGATTTAACTCCAAGTTGCAGGTATTTGTAATTCTAGAATTTAATACTTAAGGTTTACAAGAGGTCTAATGAAGAACGGTACGAAATAGGGTTTGAGTAAGAATAATTACAGCTCTTCAATTTCCGCAACTGATGCCGCGCGTCTTGCTGTGTGGAGGTTCATTACCGGAAATAGTTGAAATTGACCATAAATCTCACCTCAGGTTTTATGTTTTACTAGTCAGCTTCTTTTCAGATCTCCTATAGTCAGTTAGTTCAACGTTGACACACTTTAGCTACTAGAATTTTAGAGAACTTTATACATTTTTCGATCTTTTAACTCCTCCATTATCTGTTTACTATACTTTCTTCTTCCCTCATGTCTTTTTCGCTTCCTTTATAAGTATTCCACTCGACTACTTATCCCTAACAGCAACAATTCCCCTAAAAATAGAAAAACTAGAGATTTTAGAGATACCTAGATATTATTTTAAACTTGAACCTCTTTAATCGGACATTGTCTCATATTTTTAATGCTAAAACCATAAAAATCTTGATATTATGTACTAAGGCTGTCAAAAACAGCAAAACTACTTGCTTTCAAGCATTTTTGCTAATGCTGTTTTAGCGCCAGGGTGTCCTAGTTTTGCTGACTTTCTATACCAGTCAAGTGCTTTTTCATAATTTTGTTTTACTCCTTTTCCTTCATAATATATCAAACCCAAGTTATACTGAGCTTGAGCAAATCTTTGTCTTGCTGATTTTTTATACCACTTAATCGCTTCTTCATAATTTTGTTTTACTCCTAATCCATTGTAATACATTAAACCCAAGACACATTGAGCCACTGCATCATCTTTTTCCGCTAACTCTTTAAAGCAGTTGAACGCTTCTTCATAATTTTGCTTTACTCCTAGTCCTTTGCCATACATCACCCCCAAGATGCATAGAGCTTGCACGTTTCCTTGCTCCGCTGATCTTTGAAACCAGCCAAATGCCTCTTTATAGTTCTGTTCTACTTCTTCCCCTTTGTAATATATCACACCCAAGTTATATTGAGCCCAAGCATCTCCTTGCTGCGCTGATTTTTCACATACTTCAAAAGTTTCTGGATATTTACTTTTTTCCAATAATTCTTCAGCCTTGTTGAGAATAATTTCACAATCCCGCCTACCTTGGTTATTTGAAAAGATATAAATAAGAATCAATCCGATAATTACTGCAACTGCACCCAACGCAAATCCAAATCCTCTATGACTTTCTATTCCTGTTTTGCTGTCATTTTTAAACCCATCTTTATATTTTTCTGTTTTATTCTTCATTCTAAACATTTTCAACCCCTTGTAGAATCTCATAACATATTTTCATTTACTAAATCAACCGCAACGCCACAGACATTAGGTCGCAGGAAAATTACTTCTGCTCTGAGACGCCCAAGTTTTACTCTTGCAAATTATATTTGTATGATTTGATAAAACATATTTGACGATATAATACATAGCATACGATTAAGATATATTAGCAACATACTAGGATATAATATATACTATGTGACTAAAGTAATAATATATCAGGAGAGCAGAATGTTGGAGTTAGAAACTGTACCAATGTTAGAAAAAAAGGTAACAAACGAAAGACTTTAAACAAGCATTAGCTACTGCAGTTTATAAAATCCAATGACAATCAGGAAGTAGAAAAGCACAAAGAGGATAACTTGCGATAGAAAAGAAAGTGGTGAGAGAAGCTAAAAGCAAGGCACTTAAGCTTATTAGCCAAGCAGTACTTACGCAAGGCACCAAAGGCGCAAAGCAAAAACAAGGATTTAAGCATAAATGAAATAGCCAACCAAATGCTTGAAGTATTATGTAAAAGGTATAATAGGGTAGTCCTTGTAAATAATTCTTAAAATGTGGTTAAAATAGAAGAAAAAAGAAAATGAAAAAAATGAAATGGTTTTTAAAAGTGTTGAAAGTCTCAAGAAAGGAAAAAGGGGTAAGAAAAGGGCTGAATATCTGTGAATTAGCATCATAAAAAGATAACAACAAAGGAAATAAAATGATTTTAATATTAGATTTTGGTTCGCAGTATACTCAGTTGATTGCAAGACGCATAAGGGAAGAGAATGTATATTGCGAAATATATCCCGGCAATAAGTCTATAGGTTCTTTAGTTGGTTTACAAAATTTGAAAGGTATAATTCTTTCAGGTGGTTATGACAGCGTTTACTCAAAAAAAGCTCCTTGGCCTGATCGTAAAATATGGGAACTTGGCGTTCCTATTTTAGGTATATGTTATGGCATGCAGCTTATAGCAAAACATATGGGTGGAAAAGTTGCTCCATCAAGAAACAGGGAGTTTGGTCTTGCAAACGTTAGCGTAGAGTGCGGCTGTTCTTTGTTTGCCGGCATTAATTCAAAAGAAACTTTTTGGATGAGTCACGGCGATAAGCTTGCAAAAATGCCAAGAGGCTTTAAGATTATTGCAAAATCGGACAACTCACCTTATGCAGCTATAGAAAATGCGGCAAAGAATATATACGGCGTTCAATTTCATCCGGAAGTAAAACATTCTGTTAATGGTAAAAAAATTATCCAAAATTTTATATTTGAAATCTGTGGTTCAAAGCGTGATTGGACAATGAGATCTTATGCAGTGGATGAGGTTAAAAGAATTCAGGAACAAGTTGGAAAAAGTAAAGTTTTATGCGCGCTTTCGGGTGGTGTTGATTCTTCTGTTGCGGCTATAATGCTTCATAAGGCAATAGGTAAGCAGCTGGTATGCGTTTATGTTGATCATGGTTTGCAAAAACTTGGCGAAACAGAAAGAGTTTGTAAAGTGTTTGGTAAAATTTTTGGTAAAAATTTTATTATGGTTGACGCAAAAAAAGTATTTTTGTCAAAGCTCAAAGACGTAACGGATCCAGAACAGAAAAGGAAAATCATAGGACATACCTTCATAGAGGTTTTTGATAAGGAATCGAAAAAATTAAAAGGATTAGATTTTCTGTTGCAAGGCACCATATATCCAGATATCATAGAGAGTGTTTCAATAAAAGGTTCTAAAGCGCCTATCAAGAGCCATCATAACGTTGGTGGACTTCCGAAAAAAATGAAGATGAAATTAGTTGAACCTTTAAAGTTTTTGTTTAAAGACGAAGTTAGATCTTTAGGAAGAGAGCTAAAAATTCCTGCAGAAATCATAGACAGACAGCCTTTTCCGGGTCCCGGACTTGCTGTAAGAACACTAGGAGAGATAACAAAAGAGAAATTAGATATTTTAAAAAAAGCTGATAATATAGTGACAGAAGAAATAAGAAAAGCTGGTTTATATGAAAAAGTATGGCAGTCTTTTGCTGTAATACTGCCTGTCAAAACTGTAGGTGTCATGGGTGATGTAAGAACCTATGAATATGTAATCGCAATAAGAGCTGTAAATTCCGAAGATGCAATGACTGCAGATTGGGTAAAGCTTCCTTACGAGTTGCTTGGAAAAATATCTTCCCGTATTATCAATGAAGTTAAGGGCGTTAATAGAGTGGTTTATGATATTTCAAATAAACCGCCTGCGACTATTGAGTGGGAATAATGAAAAAAATACTTACAGCGTTATTATTGTTTATACTTTGTGGGGTGCTAGCTGTGGTTTTTCACACTTGCTCGAGCACTCAAAGCGTTGGCAAATCTATAAAAATAAAAGGCTCGGAGACAATTGTAAATCTTATTCAAGTTTGGGCGGAAAACTTTACGAAGGAGTATCCAACCCATAACATAAGTGTTACAGGCGGAGGATCCGGTACGGGTTTTGCGTCTCTAATAAACGGAACATGCAATATAGCGATATCTTCTCGCGAAATGGAAGAAGAAGAGAGGCGTTTGGCAAAAAGTAAGAACATAGATCCTGTTGAATTTAAGTTTGGTCTTGATGGACTAGCAGTGCTTGTTAATAAAAATAATCCTGTTAATAAATTAACATTGGGACAGTTGTACGATATTTTTACAGGTAAAATTACAAATTGGAAAGCAGTAGGTGGAGAAGATAGAAGGATAGTAATTCTTTCAAGAGAAAGCAATTCCGGCACACATATGTTTTTTAAAGAGCGTGTGTTAAGAAATAACGATAAAATTTCTAAGAATGAATTTTCTGAACATTCTCTTATGTTGTCTTCTTCGCGGGCTATACATGATGAAATTTGTCAAAATCCTAATGCTTTAGGATACGTGAGTATGGGATTTATAAGTAATAAAGTGAAAGCCATTTCTATAGCTGTAAGTGAAAAAAGAGAATATGTCTATCCTACTCCTGAAAGTGTAATAAACAAAGAATATCCTATTTCGCGACCGTTGTATCTTTACACAAATGGTTCCCCGCAAGATAACGTGAAAATGTTTATTGGTTACGCCTTGTCTAGTGCAGGACAAAAAGTTGTTTTTGAAACAGATTTTGTGCCAATTAACTATAAGGTGAATTACCATGAAAAAAGGTAACTACTCCCTACACAGCGGCATTGGTCTCTAATTGGTTACGATATTAAGAATTTTCTGATGTTTACATGCGATAATTTCTGATTTCTTGTATTTTGACGCATTTTTATAATTTTATATTAAACCCCTTACATAACCAACATATAAAAGTACATAGAAGTACTATGAAACAAAAAAGAAAGCAGTTAGGTCAGATGTAATGGATTTAGTATTAATGGGAGTAAAGAAAGCATTTGATAAAAGAGTCAAGGATAGCAAGGAGAGAAGAAAAGAGAAGAAGAGAAAAGAAAAGATAGGACAAGTAGGTGAGTAAAGCAGATACAGAACTTACAGAACTCAAAAACAAAATGCATATAAACACACTAGTTCTAAGCAAATACAGATTTAGTAGGGCTTAGGCAAAATACATACAAACACACTAACCCTAAAAAGAGATCAAAGAAGTACTCAGAGCTGACAAAAGAAGATAAGAAGTTCAATCAAAGAAGCACTCAAAGCTGACAAAAGAAGATAAGAAGTTCAACCAAAGAAGCACTACTCAGAGCTGACAATAGAAGATAAGGAGTTCAATCAAAGAAACACTCAAAAGCTGACAAAAGAAGATAAGAAGTTCAATCAAAGAAGCACTCAAAAGCTGACAAAAGAAGATAAGGAGTTAAATAGGGAGATTTCATCAGATGATGAGGATTTAGTGAAAAATTCATAGTATACATA
>BNVT01000086.1 GCA_025998295.1 Endomicrobiia bacterium | reverse complement strand
GTTTTGTCAAACGTCCCTTTCTTTACTCCCATTAATCGCCTAAACCCATTCATCTGACCCGCATGCTTTCTTTTTCTGTTTCATAGTACTTCTATTGTACTTTTATATATTAGTTGCAAGAGGTCTATTGTTTTACTTGAAAGCTGGACTCCGTCTTATATAGATTTCTTAGGCAACGGAAATTACGGAGTTACGCCCAATTTTGACAATATAGTGCGCAATGGAATAACTTTTACAAACGCTTATGCCAATGGATACATGAGTATATTTGGGGTGTTGGCATCTTTGTCGGGAGTTCCTTTAATGCCGGGAGCTCTTAGCAGAGTGTACAGCCTTGAACTTATGAATGATATATCTTCAATGCCTGAGACTTTTAATGAGAAAGGTTATTTTACTATGTTTGCACAGTCGTCATCTAGAAATTCAATAAAGATGTATGATTTTTCAAAAAATGTGCTGCATATACAAGAAAGTTATGGCAAAGAAGATATGCCGCGTTTAATTGATTATTTATTTGAATTCCCGTTTGGATATGACTATGATTTGTTTGACTTTACTGCAAAAAAGTTGAGAAGTGTTGGAAAAAAGGACAGTCGTTTTTTGTTTTTTTCATTTACAGGTTCTACCCATATAGAGTATATGTCCGTAACAGAGCAATTTAATAAATATCCGCCTGACAGCAGCAAAAATAAATACCTCAATGTTCTTAATTATTCAGATTATTCTATAGGTCACCTTATGGACATGGCAAAGCAAGAAGGCTGGTTTGAGGATGCTATATTTATTTTTATAGCGGATCATGTTGCAAGCAGTGTGAGCGCTGAGGATGATATTAGTAAAAAAGAAGGCGTTGAGAATGGGTTTAAAATTCCTTTTGTGATTTATGCTCCAAAAATATCAAAACCACAAAAAATTGACTACGTTGTTTCACAGGCAGATTTAATACCTACCATATACCATCTTATGGGAGTTGGAAAGCCATTTTCTGCACTTGGAACAAATGCATTGGATAAGAATGTAAGTCATTTTGCTTTAATAAATGATGGAGCAGATATAATTTTTGTCAAAAATAACGATTACATAAAACACAACCGTTCGATGGTAACAGAAACTTCGCTGGATAGAAATAGTAATGAATTTAAGCAAATGTAAGAAACTCTGCTTTCTCTTGATAAAACTTTAGGTTCTCTATTGCGAAATAATAAATGGTACAAAGAACAATAACCTAATTGACTGTCGCTTTTCAAGTCTGATAAACTAAGCTAAGATCTGTTTTACAATAAACAGAGCACCTCTGACTTTTGTTATTGCTGCTCATGAGACTGATTATCGAAAATCTTACAGGGGAGCTCTTGTTGATGGTTTTACTAATTTAGACAATAGTCTAGTTGTGTCATTTGAGTTGGCTAAAAGAAGAGCTGGTTAGGGCTTTTGAAGCTAAGTAAGAATCTCCCAAGTCTCTAGGTCGCAAAAGCATTCATATTGCAAATGTTCAAACTTCATTTTTTTCGAGAATTTTATGTGTTGCACAACTAGTGTGTGTTTGCCGGTTTTTATGGTAGCATAGATGGGCTATAAAAGATTAGCTTAAAGTAAGTGGCCTTAAGAAAATGTCTAAATCATTTGAGGTTTTTAGTTCTGCTATTGTTTAGCTGTCTTAGACTTGTCAAATTTACAGTATCCCAAAAGATGTGGTAAAGAAATGGTAATACTTATTTGCGTTGGGTTGTGTTTTAAAGGGATGCATGAAAAAATATTTAAAAGAATTTGATAAACTAGTAAAAATATTTGTAACTTTGCGTTCCAAAAACGGATGTATGTGGGATAAAGAGCAGACGTATGAGTCTCTTGTAAAGCATTTGCTTTTAGAAGCGCAAGAAGTTAAACAAGCTGTTAAGAATAAGAACATAGAAAATCTCGAAGAGGAACTTGGCGACATTCTACTTCAGGTTGTGTTTTATTCTCAAATTGCCAAAGAGAATAAAGATTTTAATATTGCTGGAATAATAGAGAAGCTTAACAAAAAGCTTATACGTCGGCATCCACATATATTTGGCAACTATAGGGTTAGAAATATAAAAGATATTGAAATTATGTGGAAAAAAGTAAAAGAAAAGGAGAAAGCTTTAAAAAAAATGCAAATTAAAAAATAATTTGCGAGGTGAGAGTATTAAATAAAAAGAAAATGCCTTTATAGGAAGAGATGCAAATTAAAAAATAATAATCTAGGGAGATAATATGTTAAGCAAATTTTTTTCGTTTAAGAAGATTATCACGGCTTTAGGATTGTTACCTGTATTTGCAAGTTTGTCTTTCGCAAGTGAAGCAAATTTGGTTATGCCTGACTTAGGTTCTGTGAGTTTTTTTGGAGATGCAATTGATGGCAAAACACTTTTGACATTTGGTTTTCTTATTTGTATTTTTGGTTTGTTGTTTGGAATTTATCACTTCTTGGGTATCAAAAATCTTTCTGTGCATAAATCAATGAAATCAATTTCAGAACTTATCTACGAAACGTGCAAAACATATCTTATAACCCAGGGCAAATTCATAATTATGCTTGAAGTTTTGCTTGCCACCATCATAGTTGTATACTTTGGTTGGTTAGAGCATCTTGCAGCGATTAAAGTTGCCGCAATCGTACTTTGCAGCGTTATAGGAATTCTCGGGAGCTATACAGTAGCATGGTTTGGTATGAGAATTAACACTTTTGCAAATTCCAGAACAGCTTTTGCAAGCTTAAGAGGAAAACCCTTTCCTCTTTATGCAATACCGCTTCGCGCAGGTATGAGTATCGGAATGCTTTTGATAAGCATAGAGCTTTTCATAATGCTTGTTATTCTTCTTTTTGTTCCTTCAGATTTTTCCGGCGCATGCTTTATAGGTTTTGCAATTGGCGAATCTCTTGGAGCTTCAGTACTTAGAATTGCAGGCGGAATTTTTACAAAGATTGCTGATATCGGTTCAGATTTAATGAAAATTGTATTTGATATCAAAGAAGACGATGCAAGAAACCCAGGAGTTATTGCAGATTGTACAGGCGATAATGCAGGCGATTCCGTAGGACCTACGGCGGACGGTTTTGAAACTTACGGTGTTACGGGTGTTGCATTGGTAACATTTATAGTTCTTGCAGTGCACGATCCTGTTTTGCAAGTTAAGCTTTTGGTATGGATTTTTGTGATGCGTTTAATCATGCTTGTCTCCAGCGGTCTTTCTTATGGAATCAACTCTGTGATTTCAAAAATTAAGTATGCTTTTTTGGATGAAATGAATTTTGAAGCTCCTTTAACATCGCTTGTGTGGATAACATCAATGGTTTCAGTAGCATTCACATTTATAGTTTCTAATCTTGTTATCGGTGATTTGGGAGATGGAACTCTTTGGTGGAAGCTTTCTCTTATAATCAGCTGCGGAACTGTCGCAGGCGCAGTTATACCTGAAATTGTCAAGATATTTACTTCCGTAAAAAGCGCCTTTGTACAGAATGTTGTTAGTTCTTCAAGACACGGCGGAGCATCTCTTAATGTTCTTGCGGGGCTTACTGCTGGTAATTTTAGCGCATATTGGATGGGTATTACAATTATAGTGCTTATGGGTATTGCTTATGCAATAAGCTCTCTAGGATTAAACGAAATAATGATGGCTCCTGCGGTATTTTCTTTTGGTCTTGTAGCGTTTGGTTTTTTAGGTATGGGACCTGTTACTATTGCAGTTGATTCTTACGGACCTGTTACCGATAATGCACAGTCTGTATATGAATTGTCATTGATTGAAAGCATTCCAAATGTAGACAAAGAAATCAAAAAAGAATTTGGGTTTAACCCAACTTTTGAAAAATCAAAATTATTGCTTGAGCAAAACGACGGAGCTGGCAATACTTTCAAGGCTACGGCAAAGCCTGTCCTTATAGGAACCGCTGTTGTGGGCGCAACAACGATGATTTTCTCAACTATTGTTATACTTACCGAAAGTCTTACAACAGGTCTTGATAAGCTTTCTTTGTTGCACGCTCCTTTTTTATTAGGTTTAATTGCAGGCGGATCTGTAATTTACTGGTTTACCGGGGCCTCTAACCATGCCGTAACAAGCGGAGCCTACAAAGCCGTAGAGTTTATCAAGGGCAATATAAAACTTGACGGAAGTTCAGACAGAGCTTCAACAGAAGATTCTAAGAAGGTTGTTGCAATATGCACAAAATATGCGCAGAAAGGCATGATAAACTTGTTTATGGTTATTTTCTTTACAACTCTTGCATTTGCGTTTATCGGGCCATATTTCTTTATTGGATACCTTATTTCAATAGCATTGTTTGGTCTATTCCAAGCGATATTTATGGCAAATGCCGGTGGCGCATGGGATAATGCAAAGAAGTATATTGAAGTTGATTTACGTGAAAAAGGAACCGAACTTCACAAAGCGACTGTTGTGGGCGATACGGTAGGAGATCCGTTCAAGGACACATCGTCTGTTGCAATGAATCCTATAATTAAGTTTACAACACTTTTCGGTCTTCTTGCTTTGGAACTTGCATTGGCTCTTTCTTCAAAAGGCGCATTGAGTGCAATCCTTGCGGCAGTGTCCTTTGTTGTTGCAATTATATTTGTTGTAAAATCATTTACCGATATGAAAACCAGCGACGAAAAATAATGATCTCTATTAAAATCTATAATTTGAAGGACTGTTTTTATTTCTCGTCTCTTTTAAAGTTATCTTGTGTTAGAAAATACCGACAAGTAAGAAGCACGAGCCTGATAGCAGGCACAAGAAGCGAATGGCCCCGGTAAAATTGAAATCTCTATAGGTCTTATTCTAACGTTTGATCTATAGTTTTTTCAAGATTTTTTTTCTCCACTTTTTTAAAATAGATTTTAAATTTTACCAGAGTATGTAAAATCTAAAAACACATATCGGACTGTTCTTGTCATTTAAGATTATGTTTACAGTTAAAGATACAGCAAGCTTAAAAAGATGATTTTATATATAAAAACATACCGTCTATTAAAAGCCTGTCGTAGTTTTAGTTCGTTTGCCTTTGTTTGACAAAAAGTCCAATCCATGTGTTGTAAGATCCTACAAAGATTTGATAGATAAAGCTTTAATATGTACAACCCGCTGTTTTTTTTAACAAAAGCCAAGTTCGATATTGTCGTAAGATCCTACAAAGCCTTGACAAATAAAGTTCCAATATGGTTACATGATTCAAGAAAACCACAAAGGACACAAAGCAAAAGAGACCAAAAGACTCAAGGTAACAAAAGATCAAAGACCTTAAAAAGTAAATCAAGTA
>BNVT01000085.1 GCA_025998295.1 Endomicrobiia bacterium | reverse complement strand
TCTCTTCCAAAATAGAGTCTTTGTTAATAACTAACTTGCAACTTTACACAATCAACTTGACACTTCCCTTTTCTCTTTCTTTTTTGTTCTTTGACTGCTTTATATTTCTTTCTTTTTATCTGCTTCTCATCTATTGACATATTATGGGGTGTCTTGCATTAACCAAGGTTAGAGTATAGTGTTTTGGCAGTATTTTCATGTCATCTTGCATGATATGATGCCGTATTATTGACAGTGCAAAATATCTTTTTGTACAATATACCTCGTAGTTTTAAAATCAGAAGAGGTTTTTGTGATAATACTAACCGGTGGTGCAGGTTTTATAGGTAGCTGTTTCTTGTGGAAACTGAATCAAGAAGGTGTAAAAGATATTTTGGTTGTCGATCATCTTGATAATAGTGAAAAGTGGAAAAACCTGATAGGTAAAAACTATTACGATTATATACAGAAAAATGATTTTTTTAATACAGTTATAAGCAGACAAGCCCAAAAACCTCAAGCCATCGTGCATTTAGGCGCATGTAGTTCTACAGCTCTTTCAGATGCAGATTATTACATAAAGAATAATTATGAATACTCCAAAGTTCTTGCTTTATGGGCTTTTGAGTTGAGAGTTCCTTTTGTCTACGCATCTTCAGCGGCAACATACGGCAATGGCGAGCTCGGCTATGATGACGATATATCAAAAATAAGAAATTTGTCGCCTCTGAATATGTATGGCTTTTCTAAGCACATGTTTGATTTGTGGCTTTTAAATAATAATTATACGGATAGGGCAACAGGTGTAAAGTTCTTTAATGTTTTTGGTCCAAATGAGTACCATAAAGGCGATATGTGCAGCATGATTTGTAAAAATTTTGACGATGTTTTGGATAAAGGTATTATAAAACTATTCAAGTCCTACAATACAAATTATCCTGACGGTGCGCAGCGCAGAGATTTTGTGTATATAAAAGACGTTGTTAATGTGTTGTGGTTTTTGCTTAAAAATCCATCAAAGACAGGTATATTTAATTTGGGTACTGGTAAATCAAGAACATGGAACGACATAGCAAAATCAATGTTTATTGTTGCGGGTAAAAAAGTAAACATGGAATATATCGATATGCCTGACTCTCTAAAGTCTAAATACCAATATTTTACTGAGGCAAAAATGGATAATCTTAAAGGTATAGGGTATGATAAACCGTTTATAGAGCTTGAAGATTCTGTTAAAGATTACTGCTACTATTTAAAAAATAAATCTTATTTATAAAATGTCAAAACTATCGAAAACCATGTAATCTTTTGGAATAATTATGAACTTATTAAAATTTGTGTCTTCGTTTAAAAAGCAAACTATTTTAGTTGTAGGCGATACAATGGTAGATAAGTTTATATGGGGAAAAGTGAAGAGAATTTCTCCTGAAGCGCCCGTTCCTATTGTAGAGGTTACAAGAGAAACAGAAACTCTTGGAGGAGCGGCAAATGTTGCAAATAATATAACATCTTTAGGCGGTAAAGCCTTTATTGTGAGTGCGATAGGGGAAGATATTGTTGGAAAGTCATTGATTGAGATATTTAAAGAAAAAGGAATTAATACTGATTATTTGGTTTATGACCCTCAAAGACCTACGATTATAAAAACTAGAATTATTGCCATAAATCAGCAGATTGTGAGAATAGATAAAGAAGTTAAAAAGTTATTTGAACGTCGTATCGAATCGAAAATCGTAGCAAATATAGAAAAACTAATATCGACAGTAAATGCGGTTATAATTTCAGATTATGGAAAAGGCGTTGTATGTCCGGTGGTTCTAAAGAAAACGATTTTTCTTGCAAGAAAATATGAAATTCCTGTTATGGTAGATCCTAAGATATATAATTTCAGAAAGTACAAAAAAATCACAACAATGACGCCTAATGAAGAAGAAGCAATCAAAGGCATGAACGCAAAGAATATAGAAACCACTGAAGATATTGCAACTCTTGGTAAAAGAATTCTTAAGACTTTAGATTCAGATTCTGTTCTTATTACGCGCGGTGAAAAAGGCATGATTCTTATTGAACCCAATAATAAAATTACGAATATTCCCGCAAGAGCAAAGGAAGTTTATGATGTGACCGGCGCTGGAGATACTGTTATTTCTACTATGACCTTAGCGTTGGCAGCAAAGGCTGATTTGCTAAGCGCAGCGGAAGTCGCAAATTTTGCTGCAGGTATAGTTGTAGGAAAGATCGGTACTGCTACAACAAGTCCTCAGGAGCTTGCGAAAGTTATAACGGATTTTTATAAAGAATGAAAACAGCTGTGGTTATACCCTCAAGATATGGATCAAGTCGTTTTCCCGGCAAACCTTTGGCGTTAATAAAAGGCAAGCCTCTTATACAGCATACGGTAGAGAGAGTTAACCATTGCAAAGAGGTTGATTTTGTTGCTGTTGCTACGGATGATAGACGCATTTACGATACCGTAAAAAAGCTAGGGTTTAATGTTTTTATGACTTCAAAAACATGTAGAAGTGGTACGGACAGGATCGCTTTTACAGCGTTAAAATTTTTAAAAAATTACGGAATTTTTATTAATGTTCAGGGAGATGAACCTTTGATAGATCCCAAGCTTATAGATACTCTAGCATGTTCACTTAAAAAGGAAAAGTCTTTAGAATATATAACTGCGGCTTTTCCGGTGACAGAAAAATCTGTTATTAAAGATCCCAATGTTGTAAAAGTTATTTTTGATAGAAACGGATGTGCGTTGTACTTTTCAAGATTTGCAATTCCGTATAATAGAGATAATGCGAAAATCAAATACTATAAGCATATGGGTGTATATGGGTATAAAAGGAAGTTTTTGCTAGAGTTTTCAAAAAGCAAAGTGTCTGCTTTAGAAAAAGCTGAAAATCTTGAACAACTAAGAGCTTTGGAAAACGGTAAAAAGATAAAAGTTGTTATTACAAAGCATGATTCCGTTGGTGTTGATAGGCCTGATGATGTTTTGAAAGTCGGGAAATACATAGCCAACTAGTAACTATTCAGGGTAACAGTTGACTTCAACAAAGCCCCACACGCTGTAATCTTTACGCCATAATTCTATTATTTCTTTTGCTTCTTTTAAGTGACATAAGTCTGTTTCTTTTAGACATTACCTCTTAGTTTACCGTTAAAACTTTCTATGTATCCGTTTTCTATAGGCTTACTGGTCGTATAAAATTTAATTGTTAAGCTATAACCCCCGCAGCTTGCTGCGGGGTAACCACTCAAAGTAGTACAATTAGGCTATGGAAACGCTCAAAAAAGAACAGACAGCATAGTGCATATAAGATACACTATCATTTGTAATACCCAAAAAAGCATAGAAAAGCTATATTTGGAATTTAGAGCGTTGTAATAGCCTAATTCAAATAACAAAAGAAATTAAAATAACGCTACGAACATAGAGTTTGAGCAAGAACAATTACAGCTCTTCAATTTCTGCTGCTGATACCGCGCGTCTTGCTTTGGGCGGAGATTCATTAGACCCCTTGCACAACTAAGCATGAAATTTTAGAATTACAAATACCTGCAACTTGGAGTTAAATCGCAGTCCAAAGTGTCTTTTGCTATTATTTATCTATCTTTCGAGACTATTTTGCTCACCTCTCTTCCTCCTTTTCTTTTCTTCTCTTCTCTCCTTGTTATCCTTGACTCTTTTATTAAATGTCCCTTTCTTTACTCCCATTAATACTAAATCCATTACATCTGACCTAACTGCTTTCTTTTTTGTTTCATAGTACTTCTATTGTACTTTTATGTGTTAGTTATGCAAGAGGTCTAATGTAAAAATACCTCTTTATGCCTTCTTCTTTTAATATCACCGCATCGCTTCCTTCTTTCTTCCTTCTCCTTTCTCAGTGTATCTTATCTCTCCCATCCATCTATGATAAAACATTTTACCTTCTTTATTATTACCCCTTTATCCCTTCTTGCCTACAATACTCGGTTTCAAATACTTTTACCTTATATTTTCAAACTTTGGATTATCTGCCTTATCTTGTCTACTATTCTTCCACTGAAGGTGAACTTGTCGAAGAGAGGTTCGATGGAGATGAACTTGTTGAACTTGTCGAGCTACTACTTGAGGAGCTCGATGGAGATGAACTTGTTGAACTTGGCGAGCTACTACTTGAGAAGGTCGATGGAAATGATGACGAGGACGATAGGCTTGACGAGCTAAATGAGGAGCTCGATGGAGATGGACTTGTTGACCTTGGCGAGCTAGGATATGGATTTATTGAACTTGGCGAGCTACTTGAGAAGTTCGATGGAGATGGATTTATTGAACTTGGCGAGCTACTTGAGAAGTTCGATGGAGATGGATTTATTGAACTTGGCGAGCTACTTGAGAAGTTCGATGGAGATGGACTTGTTGACCTTGGTGGTGGCGTTGCGCTGTGTGTACTTCTGCTACCGAAACTTGACAAGTTCGATGGAGATGGACTTGTTGACCTTGGTGGTGGCGTTGCGCTGTGTGTACTTCTGCTACCGAAACTTGACAAGTTCGATGGAGATGGACTTGTTGACCTTGGCGAGCTAGGATATGGATTTATTAAACTTGGCGAGCTACTTGAGAAGTTTGATGGAGATGAACTTGAATCCCACCCCTTGTACGATCTATATGAGAAGTTCGATGGAGATGTATTTATTAAACTTGGCGATTTACTTGAGAAGTTTGATGGAGATGAACTTGAATCCCACCCCTTGTACGATCTATATGAGAAGTTTGATGGAGATGGACTTATTATTGGCAATTTACTTGAGAAGTTTGATGGAGATGGACTTATTATTGGCGATTTACTTGAGAAGTTTGATGGAGATGAACTTGAACCCCGCCCCTTGTACGATCTACTGAACGAGCCATTCCCGTGTTCTTCAGGAGCTGACCAACGACCAGTACTACTAGGCTGAACGGAACATAGTAATGATTTTTTGTATCCCGTGCATGTTGTATAATCTTTTTTATTGTCAAGGCACACGAAACATAGTTCTGGAGTAACAGTCCCTCTGTTTACAAGTAAAGCGTTCTTTGTAGCGCACGGCTTAAACTAAGGGTGAATAATGTGAGAAATAAAACCAATCTTGTGTTCAGCTTCATAATCTTGCCCCCATTCCTTACGTTATTTTGCTATCAGTTATTGCAACAAAAACACAAAATTCATGTGTTTATTGATTGCGGTAAAACATTAGACCTCTTGCACAACTTAAGTATTAAATTTTAGAATTACAAATACCTGCAACTTGGAGTTAAATCGCAGTCCAAAAGGTCTTTTGCTATTATTTATCTATCTTTCGAAACTATTTTGCTCACCTCTCTTCCTCCT
>BNVT01000084.1 GCA_025998295.1 Endomicrobiia bacterium | reverse complement strand
AAACATCATGGAAATCAATGTTTGTGATTTGGTTATTACTCTTACAGCCGCAGGCTCCAGTGATAATAAAAAATGACATGAGAGATACTGCAAACTTTTTTAAGTAAGTTTTTATGATATAAGCTCCTTTTTTGCATCAACTTTGTTTATCCTCAATGGGATTGTATCTCTTTTTATCAAAAAATACAATTTTTGCAGAATCTCAAAATCACGACAAACGCATAAAAGTTTTTTGATTTTTGATTGTCTTTGCGTTATTTCCCTTTTGATAAATTTTAAGAGGTTTTTAGACAGATTCAAAAGCAACACGTATAAAAAAGATTTAATAAGCTAATGGATAGTTTTTAGAGCGATAAAAGTAGCTGTAAGGCGTAAGAGTCAATTACTCTTACAGTCAAATTACTCTAAAAGTTGTACCGTAAAGAATAAGAAGATGTATGACGTAGCACGCTCACACCTTAAGCTTAAGAGATGGTACAACTTAAAATGATTTGGCTGTAACTCGTTCCCACAAAATAGTATTTGGCAGTATTTTCGATGTCATCTTACGTGATATGATGCGCACTCTTGCGAAACAAACGATATACTGCTAGAATGCGCAAAATAGTAAAAATCAGTTGCATAAGAAAGTTTTTAATGTGGATACATTAACTACCGCTGAAGTTAGTAAAAAAGTTAACATTCAAATATCATCTTTATACTATCTGCGGATTTTTGATTTTTAAGGAGATGACAACGAGTTTTTAGAGAAACCCTCTATGCTAAATTTAGACAGCAAAATACAATATTTAAAAGGGATTGGCCCTAAACGTGCTCAAGCGTTTGCAAAACTCGGTATTGAAAATACCGTGGATCTTCTTACTTTCTTTCCGATTCAGTATCAGGACAGGACAAAAATTATTTCCATACGAGACGCTTATAAACAACTTCAGGGAGGTTGTTTGTTTGTAAAAGTAGGTAAATCCTACGAAAAAGCACTTTCTAATGGATTATGTATATTGGATGTAGAAATATTTGATAGTACATCTATGACATATGCTCGTTTTTTTAGAAAGAAAAATCAGTATTCAAGCATGGATATTTTTGCTCTTGTAAGAAAAGCTTTCGAACCTAAACCTAAGAGTTTTGCTTATATATATGGCGATGCAAAGCTGGAACGCGGTAGTAGATTTATAGCAGTAAATGATTATGAAATAGTTCAAAATGAAAATGATAAACCTTTGTTGTTTAATAAAATTATACCAATATATCCAGCAACAGAAGGGTTACATCAAAAATTCATAAGAGAAACGGTGAGAAGTGTTGTGGAATCTTCATGCAAACTATATCCTGACGTATCAAACTTAATACCTGATTTTAAAAATATTCCTAAATTAACATCTTCGATTGCAATCCAAAAGATTCATTATCCAAATACTTTGGAAGATGCCGAAAACGCAAGGAGATATTTTGCTTTGCAAGAATTCTTCATTTTAGAAACGGCTCTATCTTTGTCTCGCAGTAATGTCAAAAAAAATACTAAAATACAAAAATATACAATACAAAAAACATTGCTTCCTATTTTTAAAAATAATTTAAAGTTTGAATTTACAAAAGATCAGAAAAAAGCAATAAACGATATTTTTTCCGATATGCAAAGCATGTATCCAATGAACAGGATGCTTACAGGAGACGTTGGTTCAGGTAAAACTGTTGTTGCGTTAAGTGCTATTTTGCTTGCTGTTGAAAACGATTATCAGGCAATGATTGTTGCTCCGACAGAAATTTTGGCTGAACAGCATTATCTCACGATATCCAATATGCTTTCTGGTCTTGATGTTAAAACTGTTTTAGCTACTTCTTCCACATTAAAGAAAAAAAATGAAAAAGAAAAAATATTGTCAGGGTTTGAAAGTGGAGATATAAAGATTGCAATAGGCACGCATTCGTTAATAGAAGGCAGGATAAAATTTAAGAATTTATCTTTAATAATAGTAGATGAACAGCATAGATTTGGCGTTATGCAAAAATTTGCAGCATTAGATAAAGTGCGGACTCCTGATATTTTGATGATGACAGCAACTCCTATTCCTAGGGCTCTTGCAATGACGGCGTATGGCGAAATGGATATGACTGCAATAATGCAGTTTCCTCCGGGTAGAACCCCTGTGAAAACTTATTCTTCAAATGAACAATTTGCCTATACAAATACAATAAAAGAACTGAAAAATGGAAATCAAGCATACATTGTATATACTCTTATTAATGAGTCGGACAAGTTTGCTTTAAAGTCTGCAGTGCAGGAGTCAGAGAAATTATCGCAGACTTGGTTTAAAGATTTTAAAGTCGGACTTTTACACGGAAAAATGAAGTCGTCAGAAAAAAATGAAATAATGCAAAAATTTAAGAGCAAAGAACTTAATGTTTTAATATCCACAACTGTTATTGAGGTAGGTATAGATGTTTCTGATGCTACGATTATGATAATACATCATGCCGAAAGGTTTGGCTTGTCGGCTCTCCACCAGTTAAGAGGAAGAATAGGCAGAAGCGCAAAGCAATCCTATGCTTATCTTATAGGCACTTCAAACAGCAAAACAGCTCGTAAAAGACTGTCAATTATGACATCTACAAATAATGGCTTTAAAATTGCAGAAGAAGATTTAAAAATGCGCGGTCCTGGCGAATTAATGGGTACGACACAACATGGATTTTCTGAATTTAAAGCAGGAGATTTAATAAAAGACGCAGATATTATTGAATTTACAAAAAGCTTTGCATCTAAAATTGTAGAAGATGATCCGACTTTTTCTAAAAATGAAAACACCATATTAAAAAAACTTATAGATAAACATTTTTTAAATAAAACAAAACTTATTAATATAGGTTAGCGACACGAATTTTAGTCATTCAAAATAAGAGGGATTGTTCTGATTTTTAGTTAAACAATTACCTTAAGAGCTCCACTCTCCACCTAAAAATATCATCTTAGCTTTCTCTGTTAACTGTTTGTTAAAAAATATATCTAAATATACTCTTTAACATTTCTATACTTTTTGTATATCTTTTCGTCTTTCTATTAAATCGCACCAAGTTATCTCTTATACTGCTATTGCTACCTTCTACTAAATGCGTTTGCGTTAACTTGTCTTTTGGAAAATACTAGACCTCTTGCAGAATTTTACAGGACTAAAACAAAATACATACAAACACCCTAGTTCCCAGGTCATTGTTTGACAAGAGTCCAACATGCTATGAAATTCTCACGACAAACGCATGAAAGCTTTTTTGATTCTTGGCGTCGTTGTTGGTGGCGCTAAATAATAGCTTATGGAATTTGTCAAGTTTAAAATCGGTCGTCTCAAAAAACTTTTTTCATACGTTTATCGTGATGAGATTCTACAAAAGGTATCTTTTTTGATAAAAAAAAGATATAATTTCTCCGGAGGATAAAGAATAAGTCTTTACTTGGCGTACGAAGAATGAAAGCAAAGGACGTTTTTTTAAAGAGAGTGATAAATTGATTGAAGTAAGCAAAATATAGGATCTGCTAGAAAGATTAAACAAGTATGTAGATTGGACAATATTTGAAAAGTTGCTTAAGGAACCCACAACCCAAGAAGGCATTTGAAGGCAAATTTAAACAACAAAGCAATTCAGAAAAGGGTATGTTTACATCCTTTAGGACTCAAGGAAGAACAAGTAGAGAAATAAACAAAAAAATGCGTATAATTTATTCACAAAGAGGTATAAACTAATGCCGCGCAAAGCCTTAAAGCCAAAAGAGAAGAGAGCCTTGCCCAAACCAGATTCAAGATACGGTTCTGTGACTATAGCCAGATTCATAAGTAAACTCAATTTTGAAGGCAAAAAAAGTACAGCAGAGTCAATTATGTATGATTCTTTTGATATAATGAAAGAAAGAACTGGCGAAGATCCGGTTGGAGTTTTTAACAAAGCTTTGGAAAATATAAGACCGCTTCTGGAAGTAAGACCTCGTCGAGTTGGTGGGGCAACATACCAGGTGCCGATGGAAGTTCCTGCTGCTCGTTCTTTCACTCTTGCCATCAACTGGCTCATAGAAAGCGCGAGAAGAAAAACGGGAAAACCTATGTGCGAAAAGCTTGCGCAAGAACTTATTGACGGTAGCAAAAAAGAAGGAACTGCAATGAAGAAGAGAGAAGATACGCATAGAATGGCGGAGGCGAATAAGGCTTTTGCCCACTACCGCTGGTAATAGCTAGAACTTGTCTTTTGAAAAGCCATCGTTTACCACTGAAAGTAGTGCTTGTATTTCCGTTTATGCTTCGTTACACAGCGACTTGTGTACATAATGACGTATGCAGCGTCGTTGTAGCCTTGTCTAAACTCAAAATTTTTTGTGCGTTGAACTTTGTGTTTTGAACTTTTTACTTAGCAAAAAGTTCAAAACACTTCGTTCTCTAACACATAGAGGTTTATGTTAGCTGTATGTGTATAGTTCAATTGAGGAAGAGATACGTAGCAAAAAACGGGAGTAAAAATTGTGAAAACAAAAACAAAAGCGGTACTAATATGCGGTTTGTACAGTTGAGAAGCGAGGATAAAATAAGTTTTAGATATAAATTTTCAATAAAATAAAAAGGAACAAAATGGCTAGAGAATATCCTTTAAATAAAGTTAGAAATTTTGGAATTGCGGCTCACATTGATGCCGGCAAAACAACAACTACAGAAAGAATTCTGTACTATACTGGAAGAACTCACAAAATTGGTGAAGTTCATGAAGGTGCTGCAACTATGGATTGGATGGAACAAGAAAGAGAAAGAGGTATCACAATTACTTCAGCTGCAACGTACTGCCAATGGCAGGATATGCAGTTTAATATTATCGATACGCCAGGACACGTTGATTTTACAGCAGAAGTTGAAAGATCGCTGAGAGTTTTGGATGGAGCAGTTGTAGTATTTGATTCAGGCAATGGTGTTGAGCCTCAATCTGAAACTGTCTGGAGACAGGCTGATAAATACGGTGTTCCAAGAATTGTTTTCTCAAATAAAATGGACAAGATAGGAGCAGATTTCTTTATGGTTGTAAATGATATAAGAGAAAAGCTTGGCGCAGTTCCTCTTCCTATTCAGATTCCTATCGGAGCAGAATCAAGTTTTCAAGGTGTTATTGATTTAGTGGAAATGAAGGCTCATATTTGGTCAGGCGAAGAACTTGGCGCAAAATTTGACATAACGGATATTCCTGCAGAGTTAGAAGAGAAAGCTCGTCATACGCGTGCTGAGATGATAGAACTTCTTGCAGATTACAGTGATGATGTTATGAATAATTTTATGGAAGGGAAAGAATCTAACCCATCTCAGGTAAAACAGGCAATCAGAAATGCAACTCTTCAAATAAAGTTGATACCGGTTCTTTGCGGAACAGCATTTAAAAACAAAGGTGTGCAGCCTATGCTTGACGCGGTTTGCGATTATTTGCCGTCTCCTTTAGATAGAAAAGCATTCAACGGGATAAATCCCAAAACAGAGGAATCGGACAGCAGAGGGGTTGACGATAAAGCTCCTTTTAGTGCTCTTGCGTTTAAAATTCAGGCGGATCCTTACATCGGAAAACTTACATATTTTAGGGTATATTCAGGAACCTTGGAAAGCGGTTCATACGTTTACAATCCAGCTAAAAATACAAAAGAAAGAATTTCTCGTATAGTCC
>BNVT01000083.1 GCA_025998295.1 Endomicrobiia bacterium | reverse complement strand
TATTTTCCTGCTCTTCTCCCAGCGAAGATGAAGAAGATGATGATGAGATTGAAGATGATGAACTAGAAGATGGCGAGAATGATGATGATGAATCATTGCCTATTTCTGAACCTGATGAAAAAGAAGATGATGATGAAGATGACGATAAAGGTGAAGAATACGATACATGTTCAGTGATTGCTGTTAATGACTCTGCACTGGCACTGCCCGCTCTGTTGATTGGGCCTCTTTGCTCCTGTTCGTTCTGTGTCTGCATATTAGGTTTTGTCATTGTTTTTTGGTTTGAGTCTAAGTCTGTAACTGATGAAGACGGAGAAGACGATACACTCTCAGTGATTGATATCTTTGGTTCTGCTGCTGGTGCATCTGCCCGATTTGCTGATCCTGTCCCAGCTTGGGCTTTATATTCTCTATCGGTGCCTTCTGCTTGCCCCTCACCGACTCCAGCTACTCCTACACCTGCTGCTGTTCTATGCTCAGCTGCCGCATCTGGTTCTATCGCCGTTCTTTCATTGGGTCTTGTGTTTGCTGCGACAAATACTGGCTCTGTTGCTGGAGCTGCCTCTTTCTCCTGCCTATTCTGTACTTGCCCTGCTGCTTCACTTGCTCTTTGCTCTTCTACGGCTGCTTCTCTAGCTATACGTACTCTTTCTGCGAGCTCTCTTTGTTCCCTTGCAGCTGTTGCTTCACGTGCTCTTTGCTCTTCTGCGGCTGCTTCTCTAGCTATACGTACTCTTTCTGCGAGCTCTCTTTGCTCTCTTGCAACTCTTTCTGTTTCTGATTCTGATTCTCCTCGTGCTCTTAGAATTAGATGATCTGACTCTGAATCTGCCATAGCCTTAACCGTAGGACTTATTACCATACCGAACGCTATGATTAATATCATTACTTTTTTCATTATCTTTTCTATTCTCATCTTTAATACAAGTGTTATTATGTCTTCCATTCTATGCTCTCCTTTAATATTTTCATTTTATTTTTTCCCCTAGAAGTCTTATTGTTACTTCTATTTCTGTTTCTCCTTATTGCTAATTATAGACCTCATGTTTCTAAATTATCTTTCTTAAGCCTATACTTAAACTTTTTTTGTTATAACTACTCTTTAGTCTGTGCCACCTGCAATAACTCTAATTGCTTAACATTAATAAACTAAGCTTATTTTGTCAAGCCTTTGTAACAATCACACACATTTCTAAAATCTAAAAAACGTATTTACTACTACTTGCCACGTTCTAAAAATATTTTACTTTATGTCTCTAGCAACCTACTTCATTTACTTTTCATTTTACTTAAAGTCACTTGCAATTTATGAATCTTAGGTCACTGTAAGTTACTTTTATTTTAGCAGCTTAATTATAATACCACAACTATAATTAGAGCCAGAAGTTAATTATACTTTCACAATGAGCCTCTGTGCGTCTTGCTATGTGTATAAAGTTGTCAATAAAATATTTTAGGAAGTGATAAAATACTATTTTTAAAGTATTTATCTTTAGTTAGAGTATTTTCCAAAACACAATACAATCTATTGTTAGGCCACAAAGGTAATGTTAATAAGAATTTAATATATAGACTCAAAGACAAAATGATAACGCACCAATCGTGTTTGTAATACAATAATGTCTATACAAAAGAGTTTTTAACGCTTAACACAGGCCTAGCTATAATTTTTGCATACAACCTCTTTGTAAACAATTTTTAGTTTATTGCAAAGAATGAATCGATACAAGTTATTATCACAAATAAGAGATCGACCTAATTATTATTTCAAAGAAAGGGTTGACTTAAAGTTACTATATCAGCTCATATCATTACTTACAGGCTTAAGTATAAATCCAAATCCATACGTACTAAATAAATCCCTGAATCCGTTTATGAGTCATCATTTTTCAAGCTTTTTTCGTTTTATTAGATAGTCACTAACTGCTTCATCAACAACTTCATAGACATTTTTTTCATCATAAAAAGCAACTTCTTCTAAGAGTCTTCGTTTGGTTTTTAAAATATATGTCGTCCACTTAACCAGCTTATCTGTTTGCTGGTTTGTAGATTTATCCGTTTGTTGTGTTTCTTTGCTTGAAAGCTCTTTTGGATCTATTGGAGTAACTCCGTGTCTTTTAAACACATTGTCTAATTTAGCAAAATCTGGTTTAGTCATTTTTATCCCCCTGTAGGTTTTTAAGTCTTTTTCATTATAAAATCCACTAGCTTAGAATATGCAACAGCGCCTGCTTGTCTAGGATCAAGCAATATTAATGGGATGCCCGCCATGCTTGCATGAGGGTGTTTAATTGTAAAATCAATGTTTATGGGCAAAACGATATCGGGGAACTTTTCTTGTAGAAGTTTTAGCGTTGCATTGCTCATATTGGTTCTATTATGTACTTTTGTGGGAAGTAGTCCTAATATTTTTAGCTTAGGATTTAATCCTCTTTTAACTTGTTCTACCATGTCAAGAAGTTGTTTTAATCCTTGCAGTGATAAAAAATGCGTTTCTACTGGTACTAAAATCTCACTGACATATACAAGTGCAGAAATGCTCAAAAAACTTTCCGATGGAGGTGTATCTATAACAATATAATCATAATTGCTCTCTATAGGTGCAAGTAGTGCTCTTAGTTCTCCTGTATTTACTGCTGTCATGCCTGCTTGTGTTTGGGCAAGATCTGTGTGTGCAGGCAGAATGTCCATGCCAAAAGAAGTTTTGATTATAACATCTTCAGGCGGAAGTGTTATGTCTTTGAATAGGTTATGTATCGATTTAGTAATTGTTTCAATGTCTATGCCACAAGATATTGTTGCACTTGCTTGCGGATCTATATCTACAAGCAAAACTTTCTTTCCTGCTTTATACAATCCAGCAGCAAGATTAACAGCTGTAGTTGTCTTTCCAACCCCACCTTTTTTGATAGCTACGGCAATCGTTCTTGTTTCTCCCATTGAGTTCCTCTATAAATTATCTGCTTGCCTACTTACTGTTTTATCAATATGTCATTATGCTTACAAAATAACAAAAATGGATAAGTTTTGCAAAGAAAGCTTTAGCTATTTTGGAAAAGACATACGTGTGAGAAAAAGGTGGTTATTAGCAGTTTATAAAATCCCATACAAACAGAAAGCAGGAAAGCTCAAGGGAGAATTTTGATAGTAATAAATCACAATAGATGAGCTTAAGAAGTGCTTGTAATAAAAAACAACAGTAGAAAAAACAAAGCACTTAAGCATACTAGTTAAGCCCAGTACTTATGCAAGGTTAAAAGCACAAAGCAAAAACAAGGATTTAGGCATAAATGAAACAGTACACCAATCCTTAGAGTGCTATGTAAAAGGTATAATAGGGTAGTTGTAAATAATTCTTAAGCTTTGTTAAAACACAAGAAAGAAGAAAATGAAAAAAGAAAACGAATTAGAATCGTTTTTTAATTTAATAGTGCTTGTCTCTACATTGATGTGTTCTTAATATGCCTAGTTTCAAAAAAGAATTTTGTGATTTAATTATTATATCTGCCTTATAACGTTGGAATTGAATATAATTAAATGACGATGTTTTAAGTTATGAGGACTATTTAATATTTACTAGAAGACGGCTAACAAATTGTTACTACTAGACAAAAGACACGGTCGCATGCTACTAAATATTTCTATTGATAAAAACAAAGGTGGGCAAAAAAGTGTTGGGCAAATATAACGCTCTTAGCACAAAAAGTAGGTTGAAGTATCATTCAATGATTGCTGGAATGAGGGTAATATATCAAGATTCACAGCATGGGGGAAAAGGTCTTTTGTGTTTGCTTTTACTCCTTATGTAATAGCAGCTGCTTTTTCGAGTTAATACCAGCTTTATAAAAAATGACTAAAAAATGTATGGTATTAAAATTTTAGATATAATAAATAAAGTTTTATGGACTGGATAAATGGGATATGGACTTTTAATGTGGAGAGCAAAAAAAATGAAATGTTTGCCTTAGAGCAAAAACAAGGAAATAAATAGTGAGTGTAGGCCATGCCACCTAAAAAGCCAAAACTAAGGGTATTTATTAATTTAAATAAACTTTGGTGTATACACACAACAGAATTTGGAGGAATATGTTATGTAAAAACTCATATAGGTAAAAATATTGATAGAAAAGATGAAAGTATACACATACATATAAGATTTCTTGACGGTAGAAAAAACAATGAAGTATGGTTTGAGGAGCATGGTTTAAAAAAAGTAACATCTGATCTCATAGAGAAAATATCAGACCATTTGCATTTTGTAATGCTTGACCACGCAAGACGTGAATATGAAAAAGGCGAAGATATTGATATGTATAAAGTGGTTTATGGGAAATACTCTAGTTCGCCAGTGAGTAGATTCTTGTATGATAACAATGAATACTCCCATATGTTGTTACGTATTTTTATACAATGGATAAAGAAACGTTTTGTAACAAAACACTAGTAAAAGAAGGACGAAAATGGTTCACGCTTTGTGTTACCTCTCAAAGGATAGGGTGTCCCGCTCCTTTTTGCCAAGAACTGCCATATAAGTCAATAAAACTTTGCTTTGTAAATGACGTTATCTTTGATCCATCTAGTGGAAGTCAGCTACTGTATTAACAGCATACTAAACAAACTTTTGGCACTGGTTTAGACATAGATTTAGCTTGTTGCAAATTATCAAAATAGGATTTTACAAGAATTAAATCTGTTGTTTTATAAGGAAAGTAGTGAAAAGTATTTTGCAAAATGAGTGATTAAATTTTTCATAAAGCACAAAAGTAGAGACTTAAAACCCGGCAAAGTTCTAGGCTGACTAATATCTAAATATGAAAAATGAGAGGCAAATTGTCTGTGCCCAAGACAGAAGGATAAGAAACTTACGTCAAGTAGATATTTTAATAAAAGCAAGAAATGGAGCGTACAGATATGACCTAAAATGGCTACGAAAAAAGTGATTGATAATTTTACGCACAAACAAAAAGAAAGATCTTAAAAAGAGACAATATGAATGTGTTGCTGTTATTATGGATTAATATGTTGTGCGTTACAATACCATATTAAACCAAGGGATAAAGATGACAAATCAAAATATAAAAGGACATGTCTATCTTTACCACAATTTTTTAAAAAAGAATTTAAATGAAACTAAAAAACAGATGCGAAACTGTGTATACGCTTATATGAACTTGTGAAAACAATGAGGAACTAATAAAATTGCTATTGACGTTTTAAAAGTTTATGATAAGCACACAAGTAAATGCATACAGTATGCAGCAAATATGCTTGAATGTCTGTTAAATAACATTAGTAGACATAGAAAATCTGTAAAATATATCAGGTGATTTCACTAAATAGTCCAAAACAATACAAAGAAGGTAAAGTAGAATTATGGGAACCGACATGAAATATTCTATAAAAGACGCTTTTAAATCTGCGTTTAAGGTCTATGGCCAGAATTTCTTTGTTGTAATTTTTGCTTTTATGGTCTTCTTCACTATATTGGCGTGTATATTTTTTCCTCTTATTTTTGTCTCCGTAGGTATTCTTGATAACTCTACTACGGCTAGCATATTAGCTAAACTAAGAACGCTCGACCAGCTATTGACTCATTGTGTAAGTTTTATTTCGCTAAACTTGGTTTCTTTTTTGCTTGTAAGCGCATTTTTACCTGCTTTTAGAGGATCTAAAATCAAATTTAGGAACTATTTCCCAAATTTTAAAAAAGTATTTAAAGCCCTCTTGGTAACGAT
>BNVT01000082.1 GCA_025998295.1 Endomicrobiia bacterium | reverse complement strand
ATGTTTGACTTATTTTACTATATTCTTAAACCACGCACTCTTAAAGTGAGTACTTTTAACCATGTACTCTTAAACCACGGGCTTTGCAATAGACAAAAGTAATAAAGTTGCTTGTGACATTATTAGTGGTGACATTTAGAATTATCTATGGGCTTTGTAAAAAGCATCATCATCTTCTAGGCAAATAGAACACTTTGAATCAGGCTGCGGTTTAGTAGTATAGCAGCAGCAGGTACAATGAGCTATGCATATCTTTGTAGGCAAATCAAGCCGCGGTCCACTTAAGTGCAATGAGTTATGCATATCTTGTAGATAGACTCAAGAGTTTTGCGCGATCCAATCTTGCATGTGGATCAATCCTGCACGGTCCAAGTAGATATGCAGTAAGACATGCAGTCGTGTAGTGGGCACAAGGACGCTTTGGCTTTGACGACTAATGCTTTAGGTTCTTTGCTTTTTTCCAGTCTTCAAAAATCTTCTCTAATTCTTTGACTTTTTTGTTGAGTTCGGTGGCGGTGGCGCAGGCTATGTTGGCTTGACCGGCACGGGCGTTGACGGCGTTGGTGTAGGCGGTGGCACATTGGCGGAGATCGGGTGGGCCGTATCTGTAGTCGCCGACGAAGTTGTTGATATTAGTGAGATCGGTGTTGGCGTTGACTTTGGCGACTTCGGCAATCTCGTTGTTCGTGGCGGCTGCGGCGGCGGCGGTGGCGACAAGGCGGGGGGTGTCTGGGGTAGCGTATTCGGAGCAATTGCAATTAATAACTTTAGCGATGACATATTCTGCAAAGGCGGTAGCTTGGAATGCGGCGGCGGCGGCGTTGGCGAAGGTACAGGCGGCGGCGACGTCGACGACGAGGTTGGCCTCAGCAGCGAGGGTGTCGGCGGCGATGACGATATCATCGCCGCCGAAGGGGTGGAAGTGGAAGGGGGCGGCTTTGGCGGCGTTCTTGGCGTCGGCGGCGGCAGTGGCGGTGGCGTGGGTGACGGCTAAGGTGTCGGTAGTGGCATTGGTGGCATGGGTGTAGACATCCTTGCCAGCATTGGTTCCTCTGTTGATAACGTCGATGGCGCGTTTGAGAGCAGCAAAGGTAATGGTAAGGGCGTCCTTGGCATTCTTGAGGGCGATGGCGCGTTGGGCATTGGCTGCTCTGGAAGCGGCGCGGCGGGCGACGGTGACTGGGTGGTCATATCTGAATTCATTGGGGTCGTAGTCGGGGGCATTATCGACAAGACTTTCTCTAAGGCGGTCGAGCTCATCTAGATTTAGAGTAAAATTTAGAACTGGAGTAGCAGTCCTTTTTAGAGTATCCTGTTTGTTTTTGTCTTTTTCTTTATCAGGACAACCTTTACACGAACTTAACGCAAAACCAAATAATACAATTGCACTTATTACTTTTTTCTTTGTCATTGTTTACTCCTATTATTTTTTCATCACAGTTGTAATTAGCAGGTGTCACATATTTCTTTGATAAAAAGAACGTCTCTATACTTTAAATAAACTTTTTTTTCCAGAATATATGCATTGTAGCGCTGTCTCTTAAACTCTGCCGATTCAAGAGTAGTAAAAACTTTTGAATATTCTTCTAAAACCCTTAAGGATTCCTGAACTCTTTTAAAGTTTGCAATCACTATAGCTTGTAAGTCTTTTTTTGATAATTCAGACATTTTTCTGCCAGAATCATCAAAAGAATCTCTTTCTTCTATAAGGTCACTGTAGATGTTTCTTAAAACTTTGTCAATGTTATGACGAACAGCACGAATTTTCTTATAAAGATTGCCGTCATTTAGAACAAACCTCAAGCTATCTTCAATAACCCTTAAGCCCTCGCGACAACGATTTAAATTTGCATCGATAATCCTTAAAACAGATTCACGACTTAAAACAGCTTTACGTCCCTTGTCCATACTCCCATCGCAGAGATGAGTGACATAAGAAGATAAAATGGACGCTGAACCTGATTTAATTGTTTTTAGAGCCATATCTATCAACTATTAAATTTATTAAATTTGTTGTTGATTTTCCTTTTACAAAATTAAATCTGCATACTTTTTTTGCGTATTCTCTTCCAACTATCTCAGACAATTTATAATCTTTACCTTTTACCAAAACATCGGGACAAAGTTCGCTTAAAATCTCTTTAGGTGTCTGCTCACCAAAAACAACAACATAATCCACAGATTTTAGAGAAAGAAGCTGTTTTACCCTGTCTTTTTGACAAACCAAAGGTCTTTTTTGACCTTTAAGACAACTCAAAGATTTATCTGAATTTATTGCAACTATCAAAACATCGCCCATACTTTTTGCTTTTTTGAAAAGACTTATATGTCCTAAATGAAGCAAATCAAAACAACCATTCGTAAAAACAATTTTTTTACCTGTTTTTTGAAGTTTTTTTACTTCTGCTTGCATTTCTTTTCTAGTTAAAGCTCTGTTTTGATTTTTTAAGTCTTGCAAAATATTCACCTATTAGTCCCTTTTAATAAACAAACCTCTTTTTTAAACCTAGGGTTTTAAAATTGTGTATCCAAGACTTAAACTAAATCTTAAAGTACAAAACGCTTACACTCGTTTGTTTTCGCGACTGTTGTATGCCACTATTATACAGTTTGGGAAAGAGGTCTAATATATTTTATATATAAAATTTTACGCTTATGCAGGTACTATGACCAACATTGCTTAAAAATTCTGTTGCATCTCCAGCAATTTTGAGTTTTAGACCCAATTCCGTTGAAAACGACAGATTATCAAGGACAAACCATTCAAAACCAACACCCGCAAGAATAGGTACTGAATTTATGTGTGCAGTACGTACTGAATTTGCATCTAGAGGAAAATGTTCCAAACTTAATGCGGTTGACACAAATACATTCAAATCTTTGTAGGATTTAATTATATTTAAAACTTTACCACCTATAACAAAAGAGGAATTTTCGTTACTAATTCTAAAACCTGTAAAACCTTCAACTCCAAGTGTATCTGTTAACCAATATTTGGCAGCCAATGACGGATAACGCGACACGGCATTAGAGCCTATGCCTATTTTCCCTTTAAGACTTTGATTTGCCCTACATAACGACGGATCATGTGATGTGGCATTAAAAAAACCTATGTCTAATTTCTGATTTGCATTACCTTGCGCAAATATGGAAGCGTTTAATACAATTACAAACAGAAAGACTAAAAAAAATCTCTTCATAAATCCCACTCCTGTTATTTTATCTCGTTAATTCTATTCTGCGCTTTTTTGGCTTCTCTTGTCTTTGGAAAATTAATCAGTACTTCGTTAAAAGCTCTTATAGCCTTATCTTTTGATCCTAACATAAGATGGTATTGCGCTAAATTCAAACAAATATCTTTGGCTAAGAAATGATCGGGATATTTATCTATAAATTCTTTTGAAGCAACAATTGCATTAGAATAATCTTTTTTTGAATCATAAACATAAATAATTCCTGCTTTTGCAAGAGGTTTTATAACATCAGGTTTTCCTACGTTTAAAGTTTCATTCAGAATACTTAAAGCATCATCATAAGAACCGGAATCTGTGAGCATGTCGGCCTTAACAAGTCTTGCCCGATATGCAGAGGGCGTTTTTGAGAATTTTGTTATAGTTTCATCTAATAAAGCAATTGCTAAAGTTTGATTGCCTTGAGCAAGGGCTGTACAAGCTAACGATAGTTTTTTAGATGCAAGATCATCTTTTTTTTGAAATCCTGAACAGGAAACAGATGTACCCACGACGCAAATCCCCAAGAAAACCAAACCTATTATCTTAACAATGCTTATCTTGCTCTTTTGTGCAATAGTAAATCCGGAGAGTTTTGCTTTGGCTGATGTTTCTTGCGTCGTAAAATTCATTCTTGTTAATCCCCCTGCCATTTCTTTTATTTATGCGTACCTCTACTTACTTTTGGCGCTCTAAAAACTCAAGTATCTTCAAAACTCATGATTTTTGCGGATTTTCACATTTACCATGCATGCTAGCCTCGTTTTCAGGCATCTTATCGTAAAAATAACATTGGATACCAAAAAACAAAAGCATGAGCAACATCGATTTTGCTACCTGAAGTTTTTAGAGATACCTAGAACATTTATAGAACAAAATCCAAAATGCAACATTTTACCTACTACAAACAAAAACGTCATGGTGGAGGTGGCGGGAATTGAACCCGCGTCCGAAAATGTTTCAGTAAAACCGCTACAGGCTTAGTCCGGAAGATTTATCTCGTTTATAACGCCGTCTCCGGACGGGATTACGCTATAAACCAGCTCCGTTTTAAATTCATTTTAAACAGACGGTACAAGCTATTTAAAACTAACCTGCTCTTGTCGTTTTATCCCTGTAGCAGGTATCTAAGGTAAAACGAAGCCGCGTTAAGCGGCCATCTGCATCATGCTAGGCATAGCAAATGTGCTAGGCATAACCTTCAGCTTTGGTTGAACTTTACGTTCGTTGTTTATTTTTCAGTCGATTTTTGCGGAGCCATCGACCAACTCCGGCCTGCTGTTATTACTTCTATCACTCTCGTCGAACCCTGTTCACCCCCCTTTTTTTATTTTGTCTTATTTATTTGCTAAACAAGTTAAAATATGTATTGTTTTGTTTCTAAAAAGCAAGAATACTTCATCAAAATATACTTCTACAATTTCTTAAATTCCCTTTATTTTTTGCCGTCTTTTTGTCTTAAAGAAGTTTTGCATTAGTATTGCACACTCTATGCTTAAATACTTTTCTTTTCCACCTAATACTTCCATTTTATGGTTAAGTTTTTTACTACCAGCTATTTTAAATACGCTTTCACAAGCCCCGGCTTTTAAGTCAAACGCACCGAAAATAATTCTTTTTATCCTGGCGTTTACCAAAGCGCCCGCGCACATTGAGCACGGCTCAATTGTAACATATACCGAACAATCATTCAAACGATAGTTATTAAGTTTTTTTGCCGCTTTTCTCAATACTACAATCTCAGCATGAGCAGTAGGATCAGATAATGCGATACATTTATTAAATCCTTTTGCTATTATTCTGTTATCTCTTACTACAACGGCGCCTACAGGTACTTCCATTATTTTTTGAGCTTTACGGGCTTCTTTTAAAGCTTGCCGCATAAAATATGAGTCATTTTTAATTTGTTTATTTGTCAAGGATTCTTTCCAGTAATTCTTTTATATCTTTTGGAAAACACGCAGGCTTTAATACTTTATTTACAAAAGGATGCTTTGTTTCTCCTGTAACTAAAATTTTACTATCACATTTTATCTCATAAGAACATGTTACTTGTAACCCTAACCTTTGAAAGTTCTGTTTCAATAGTTATTATATCATCATATTTTGCAGAAGACAGGTACCTGCATTCAACATAGATTACAAGTAAGCAAAACCCTTTCTCTTCAATTGATTTATATTCAATGCCCGTTTATCTAAAGAGCTCTATCCTTCCTCTTCTAAAAAAAGTAGGATAGTTTGCGTAATAAACCGTGTCCATTTGATTTATGTTGACGCAAGCTATTCTAAATTGCAATATGTTCACAACACACTTCTAAATTAATTCTTAGACGCTGGCTAATTATAATAAATTGACTTTCAGTAAATCAATAGACCTCCTGCATAACCAACACATAAAAGTACAATAGAAGTACTATGAAACAGAAAAAGAAAGCAGTTAGGTCAGATGTAATGGATTTAGTATTAATGGGAGTAAAGAAAGCATTTGATAAAAGAGTCAAGGATAGCAAGGAGA
>BNVT01000081.1 GCA_025998295.1 Endomicrobiia bacterium | reverse complement strand
CCAGCTCCCTCACCTGCCTATCCCGCTCTGCCTGCAGCTCTCCCAGCTCCCTCGCATGTTCATGTATCCGCTCTTCCAGCACTTTTTCCAGCTCTTCCCGCATTCTATCCCGCTCTGCCTGCGCTCTTCTCAGCTCTTCCACCACTCTGTCCTGCTCTCTCTGCAGCTCTCCACCTCGCTCTTCCAGATCCCTTGCCTGTGCTTCTGCTGCTGCTACTGCTTCTTGTCTTCCTCGTTCTGCTTCTGCTCTTTCTTGTTGTGCTAATGTTGCTGCTGCTACTGCTGTTGCTCTTTCTTGTTCTGCTGCTTCTGCTGCAGCTACTGCGTCTGCTCTTCCTTGTTCTGCTGCTTGTCTTCTTCTTTCTACTTCTGCTGTTGCTGCTTCTGCTTCTGCTCTTCTTTGTTCTGCTGCTTCTGTTGCTGCTTCTGCTTCTGCTCTTCTTTGTTCTGCTGTTGCTGCTCTTCCTTCTGCTTCAGCTCTTCTTTGTTCTGCTTCTTCTACTGCTGGTGCTGCTGCTTGTCTTATTCTTTCTGCTTCTGCTGCTTCTTCTTTCGCTTTTTGTTCTGCTTTTGTTCTTTTTATTTCTTCTACTTTCTCTGGAGTAGCAGTCCTTCTGTTTACAAGTCCAGCGTTCTTTTTATCGCATGAACTTAAAGCAAGGCTAAATGCAATAAGTATCCTTAATGCTGCTTTTTAGTGTTTTTGTTTTCATAGACTTTTCTCCTGTTGTTTTGCCATATAATCACTTTGCTACCTAGCGAGGTTTATTATAGCTATAAATTCTTTATTAAGCAACTGTTTAGAATATTTGAGGTTGTGTGTTATAGCTATAAATTCTTTGTTAAACAACTATTTAACCGTAGGTTGTGGGAAAATTACTGCTTTTTACTGCACCCCCTTTTTTTATTTTACTAAAGAGGGACAAAAAAACACGTCTATTTCGACCTTAACAGAATACTTGAATTTATATTATTTTATATGTACCATAACCATGAAATAGTTAGTTAAATCTTCAAAATTAAAAGACAAGAAAAAGAAGATCAATGTGTGCTTAAAAAAGCACGCAATGGACTGTATTTTTCGTTGTTTTAAAGAGGGAGGGAGGACCTGTCTATGTGTGGAATAATTGGTATTGAAAATAACGATAGTGCTGCTGTTTTAACTGCAGCAGGTCTCCTTACTTTGCAGCATAGGGGTGAAGAGTCTGCAGGCATCACAATAAGCGGCAAAGAAAAAATGAAAACTTTCAAGCAGATGGGTCTTGTTTCAAGAATTTTTAATGAAGAAACATTAAATAAACTTCCTGGAACTGCAGCTATAGGACATGTTCGCTATACGACTTCGGCAAAAAGTTCTCTTACGAATGCTCAGCCTTTTCAGATAAATTGTATTCATGGAAATATTGCCGTAGCCCATAATGGTAACATTACAAATTTTTTTAAGATAAAACATATGCTTTTGAAGAAAGGCGCAATTTTTAGCCATACTTCCGATACAGAAATACTTCTTCATCTTATCGCTATGTCTAAAGGAAATCTTGCAAATATAGTCGCAGACTCAATTCGTAAACTTGAAGGGTCTTTTTCTCTTGTAATTCTTAAAGATAAAACCCTTATAGGCGCAAGAGACGAGCATGGTTTTAGACCTTTGGCTTTAGGTAAACTAGATAACTCGTATATACTTTCTTCGGAAAGCGCTGCAATTGAAGTTGTAGGTGGTATGTATTTAAGGGATATAAATCCTGGGGAAATTATTGTTATAGAAAACGGGAAGATCAAAAAATCTTTCTTTTATAAGAAACCTAAAGAACAAAGTACTTGTATTTTCGAGCAGGTTTACTTTTCAAGATCAGACAGTATAATGTTTGGAAAATCCGTAAAAGAGGCAAGAATAAAGATGGGAGAATATCTTGCCTGCCAAATGAAGAATGTTAAGGCAGATATTGTTATGCCAGTTCCTGATACAGGCTATTTCGCCGCTCTTGGTTTTTCAAGAACTTCAAACATATTGTTTGAAAACGGTTTTGTAAGAAATCACTATGTAGGAAGATCCTTTATAAAACCTTCCCAAAACTTAAGAGATTTAACCGCGAATCTTAAGTTGCGTCCTATAAAAGAAGTCGTTAATGGTAAAGAAATAGTGCTTGTAGACGATTCTATAGTAAGAGGCACAACGTCAAAAAGACTTATAAATATTTTAAGAGAAGCCGGTGCAAAGAAAATACATTTTGCATTGTCTTGTCCTGCCATAATAAGTTCATGTTATTACGGGATCGACACTCCAGACAAAGAACATTTGATAGCAGCTAATAAATCGATAGAAGAAATGAGAAAGTATTTAGATCTGGATAGTTTAACTTTTTTAAGTTTAGACAATCTTGTTAAAGCTTGTTCTTATGACAATAAAAAGGAAAAGCTTTTCTGTACATCATGTTTTACAGGAAAATATCCTACAAAAATTTCAAAAGAGCGCATATAAAAAAGGCTATTAAAATGACAAAATACATTTTTATTACCGGTGGGGTTGTAAGCTCTTTGGGAAAGGGTATTTCGGGCGCAAGTATAGGTAAACTTCTCCAACTTCACGGTTTTAAGGTCAATATGATTAAATTTGACCCCTACATAAACGTAGATCCAGGAACAATGAACCCTTATCAACATGGTGAAGTTTTTGTCACAATAGACGGCGCCGAGGCAGACTTAGACCTAGGAACCTACGAGAGATTTTTAAATATTTACACAAGCAAGGCAAATACAAATACTGCTGGAGATGTTTATAAAACCGTAATCACCAGAGAAAGAAGAGGGGATTACGATGGAGCTACGGTTCAGGTTATACCTCATATTACTGATGAAATAAAGAGACGTTTTGTTGCGTTAAAAGACGATTGCGATATTTCTATAATTGAGATCGGAGGGACTGTTGGAGACATCGAAGGGCTACCATTTATAGAAGCCACAAGGCAGTTTCAGCTTGAAAATAAAAAAGAAGATATTTTTAGTATTCATGTTACTCTTGTTCCTTATATTTCAGGCGCTCATGAATTAAAAACAAAGCCTACGCAACATTCTGTTAACAAATTAAGAGAAATAGGTATTTCTCCAGATATGATAATTTGCAGGACGGAACACCATCTTGACGAATCGTTAAAGAAAAAAATTTCTCTATTTTGCAATGTTAAAGAGGAAAATGTTATAGAAGCGATAGACGCTTCTTCCATTTATTGTATTCCAGAAGCTTTTTATAATCAGGATGTAGATTCTCTGATTATTGAAAAACTTAATATAAAACCTAAAAAGAAATTTGATAGAACATGGTTTACAAAAATAAAATCTCTTTCGGAATTTGATAAGACGATTAAAATTGCAGTTGTCGGCAAATATGCGGATTTAAAAGATGCCTATAAATCTATTGACGAATCGTTAAATATTGCTGCCGGCAAATTAAAGACAAAAGCGGAAATAGAATATCTTGGAGCTGAAGATAAAGATTTAGTTAAAAAATTAAAAAATTATGACGCTATTTTGGTTCCTGGAGGGTTTGGAAGTAGAGGTGTTGAAGGAAAGATAAAAGCAATAACCTATGCTAGAGAAAACAAAATTCCGTTCCTTGGTATATGTTTAGGTATGCAATGCAGTGTTGTAGAGGTGTCTAGAAATTTAGCAAAGCTTAAAGACGCAAATTCCACGGAATTTAGCAAGACTACAAAATATCCCGTGATAAAAATTCTCGAAGAGCAAAAAAGTGTTGAGTACAGAGGTGGTACGATGAGGCTTGGTAATTACAAATCTGAAATAAAGAAAAATACTTTGGCACATAATTTATACAAATCTACCGAAATTGAAGAAAGGCACAGGCACAGATACGAAATGAATCCCGAGTTTATTGACATATTGGAAAAATCTGGACTTTTTGTATCTGCGTATCATAAAGGAATTCTTCCTGAAATTGTTGAGATAAAAGATCATCCATTTTTTATTGGCGTACAATTTCATCCGGAGTTTGCCTCAAGACCAATGAAAGCGCATCCTCTCTTTAAAGGTTTTCTTAGTGCAGCTCTAAAGAAAAAATAAAATTTTATGGACAATAGAAAAGAAGATAGTGATAAAACTAAAAACAATAAGCCTTTTTCCAAATTGCTCACAAATAAATTCTAGACCATAGGAATAAAAATAAAATGACAGATAAAATTGAAATAAATAATGAATTTAAACAAGCGCACGAACTTATAGACAAAAGTAATGATTGTATTTTTGTTACAGGTAATGCAGGTACGGGAAAAACTACATTTTTGCGTTATTATATTACACGTGCAAACAAAAAAACCATACTTCTTGCTCCGACCGGAGTAGCGGCTCTTAATTGCGCAGGAGAAACACTACATTCATTTTTTAATTTTAAACCTGACGTTACTCTTTCAAAAATCAAAAAGAAAAAACTTTCAGAAAAATCCATATATAAAAAAGTTGAGACAATTATTATTGATGAAGCATCAATGCTTAGGTGTGATATTTTAGATTGCGTAGATAAATTTTTAAGGTTAAATAGAGAAAAACATCAAGAGCCATTTGGTGGAGTTCAAATGGTGTTTATTGGCGATCTAAAACAGCTTCCTCCTGTAGTAAAAAAAGAAGAATATCATATATTTAATTCTGTGTATAAATCGCCTTATTTTTTAAGTGCACATTCCCTTAATGAGTGTATGCTTCACACTATTGAATTTAAAAAAATATACAGACAGCAAGACAGCAATTTTGTGGAATTACTTGCCGCGGTGCGAAACGGCAATGCCAGTAACAACGATCTTTATGGACTTAACAAAAAAGTTTCATCACAGGTTTTAGATAAACCTATGGCTGTATATCTTACGACGACAAATAAAAAAGCAGCGTTTATAAATCATCAATATCTTTCAAAAATAAAAGCTGAACAGGCAATTTTTTTTGCAGAGACCGAAAATATAGACAAACATTCAAAATCCTTACCTGCAGAGCTGGAGCTTGTTGTAAAAAAAGGAGCACAGGTAATGATGGTTAATAACGATGCAAAAGGTAGATGGGTTAATGGAAGTATTGGGATAGTTAACGATATAAAGAGCAGCACTTATTCGGACAAAGTTTTGATACATGTAAAATTTCCAAATAAGAGAATAGAATATGTGGAACCTTACAAATGGGAATTATTCAGATATAGGTGGAATGAAAAACAAAAACAAATAGAAACGGAAAACGCAGGTTTTTTTAAACAGTATCCGCTAAAACTTTCTTGGGCTGTTACAATACACAAAAGTCAGGGGAAAACTTTTGATAACGTTGTTATAGACATGGAGTATGGTGCATTTGCCCCGGGACAGTTATATGTAGCATTAAGCCGTTGCACATCTCTTGATGGTATAACCCTTTCAAGACCTATCACCAAAAGGGATATTATTGTCGCAAAAAATCAATTTTAGCAGGCAATAGTCCTCAAGTAAAAATGAGCAAGACATTTACATAAGCTAAAAAGTTAATTAGGATGCTTTTTGACGTAGACAAGAAGTTGAAAGTGAAATCAAAACAAATACTTTGTATTTGATTTTTATCAAAGGAGAAAGATGCTATGAAAGCAACAAAGTGCTTAAGCAAACTGGCAGGAAAAATGGTGAGGAATGTATTAGCAATAATAGCAATGTTTGTTTGTACTAGCGTTTGTTTGGGAGGGAGTACAACAACGATTAACTCTGATCTTACTTATGATGGTGGAGATGGACAAAGACTTGCCCCTCCTGTCGCTGGTAATTCTGATAAAGCGAATGGAACCCGTAATGATGCTGGCATTTTTCCGCAAGAC
>BNVT01000080.1 GCA_025998295.1 Endomicrobiia bacterium | reverse complement strand
TGTTTGAGGATCCCTCTCGGGCATTTTTATTTTGTGTAACATTTGCACTCTCTGCGATGTGTAAAATTATCAAGCGATACTTTTTCAAGACTTTTATATAGTTCAAGCCGGGACGCAAGCTCTTCCCAGTGTAGGCAATGAGCGTCAAATTCAGGACCGTCAACGCAAGCAAACTTTATTTTACCGTTAATAGTGACTCTGCAGGCGCCGCACATTCCGGTACCGTCAAGCATTATAGGATTTAAAGAAACAATTGTTTTTATATGACTTCTGCTTGTAAGTTCCGCTACAGCTTTCATCATTGGAACAGGACCTATAGCGTATACTATGTTTATTTTTTCATCATCAATAACTTCCTTTAAAACATCTGTAACAAAACCTTTTTTACCGCGCGTACCGTCATTTGTAGCAAATAATAAAGCATCGCTTTCCAGTTTTAGCTCATCTTCAAGAATTATTAAATCTTTACATCTTGCTCCGATTATCGTAATAACTTTATTGCCCACATTCTTAAGCTCTTTTATAACAGGTAAAACTTCCGCAGCTCCTACCCCGCCTGCCACAGCGACAACAGTTCCATATTTTTTTATTTCTGTAGGGCAACCCAAAGGGCCTGTAAAATCTCTTATAAAATCGCCCTCGCAAAGAGATGCAAGCTGGATTGTGCTTTTGCCGACCTCTTGGAAAATTATTCTCACTAAACCCTCGTCGGGTTTTGTTCCTGCCACCGTTAAAGGAACTCTTTCGCCTTTATCGTCAATTCTAAATATGATGAACTGTCCGGCTTTTGCATTTTTTGCTACTTCGGGAGCATAAATCTCATAACTTTGCACCTTTGGAGCAATATCTTTTTTATTTACAATTTTATACATTTCCATCCCTCAATTTAAAACTTATAAGACATAGAAACAGATATGTCGAGGCTTAATCCATTCTTACCAAGCATTCCGCTTATAGCATGTGTAGTATGCCTTTGCCCCTGTAAACTCTTACAAGAATATATTTCAAGGTCTGCTCCTATCGAAAGATATTTCGAAATAGGTATTGAACACGATGCCACTAAATCCAATCCTTGTCCAAAAGTAACTACTCCTCTGTATGATATAGGCAATGTATGATTAATTATAGCAGTTTGTTCTACACCCAAACTGCATTCTGTTGCTGGCTCCACTTTAAACACACGCTCGAATCCAAATATTAATCTTAAATCTTCATTTATCTCGTATCCACTAACAACCATGTACGACATACCTTTTGTAGTTATATACGGAAAAACATCTGGAATTCTAAAACCGTACAACTTAAGAGGCTTTTTTGTAAAAAACGAATAAAGAGGCGAATATGTTGTCCCACTAAGAAAAAGAGACTTAACCCCCGCATCCCTAATAACCCCTTTTTTAAAATCTAACCTTCCTTTCTTTTGAAAATCGTTCACTATATTAAAAGGATCGTCACCAAGCTCTTTAACTGTTTTATCATATCCAATAGGCGAAAATCTATATTTTCTAAATACAAGATATATGGCAAAAGCCGATATTCTTTGTTTCTAGTGTTTCTAATATAAATATCATCACTATTTCTCTCAGCAAGATATATCTTATTATTCATTCCTCATGTGGATATAATAGTTTCGCAATTACAGTAAGAATCATTATCTAGCTCTAGTATCTTATAGACTCTATATGGCCTAGACCGCACACAAGCTCTATCATTATTAAACATCTCTCTAACAAAGAATTTAAAAAAATTCTCATCTTTTTTAAAGGGAGATTCGTCATAGCAATCAAGACTAAACATATAATCTATTCCGAAAGATTTGTTTCTCAAGCCATGCCCAACCTCATGAAAAGGTATAGACGCTTTGGACGTAATATAGTATGACGAAAACCAAACAGAACATACAGCGAGAAAAGCACTTATATCTCCCTCAAACACTTTCTTACGCAGGAGAGCACCAGTAGTTTTCGAGGCTCTATCAAAGGCATTTGTAAGATCTAAATAAAAACCTGCAATTGTTTATTTGTATATTGTCCTTCTAAATATGCAGTGCTAAATGTAAAACTATCCTTTTTTAAGAAGTTTCTCAAGCAAGCTGCCCTTTCGCTATCTGCATCACTATCTGCAAACACCAACGATGATAAAAAGATAGACAAAGCTACTTGCAGTATCAATTTTCGTTTAATTACCGTTTGCCTTTATATCCTAGAGCTTCTTACTGCAACAAAGTTCTTTTTGTCTGCTTTAACATCAACCTCTGCGCTACAAGAATCTAAAACTTCTCCATGTTTTCCCAAAAAATTAATTTTAAGAGTATGCGTCCCTGCGGGCAAACAAAACCTTGCCATCAAAATTTTATCAGGCAAAGTGTTCCATGCGCGTTTATCTGATGTTTCCGAGAGGGAATTAAACATATTGAACGATATCTGCGAAAGCATTCCCAAGTCTTTTCCCGCTTCATCCGAAATTTTATTTGAAACAGCTTTGCCTGTAATGTATTTAACTGCTGCTCTAGCTAAAGTTTTTGCATATATTTTTCCTATATTGTCCTTTAAACACGCCTTGGCAATTTTTCCTATATCTTGGACTACAACACCTTTCACTTCTTGCTGATAGGATTGAACTTTAAAAGCAACTACCCTATTTTCAAAGTCTTTGTATTCTGGAAAAGCAACTTTTATATAATCTTTCGCAAAAATAGAAAGACCCACAGACTTTGCCTTATTAAAATCTTCCTGCTCTTGACTATCCACCGCTTGAGCAACTTCCACATAAGGCCATATATCTAACAAAGCAAATTCAGAAACATTATCTATTTTTTCGGGCACAAAACCATTATAATCAACAACAATGCATTCTCCGTAATCGGAAGGAATTACTCGTTTACAAGCTTTAGGATATTCCTTTTTTATCTCAGCAGCTCTGTTTTCCATACCTAAAATTAAAGCTGAGGTATACGCATCGTCAATCAATTCTTTTGGCGTAGATACTTCAGAAAGCCCATTTTTATAAGCTTTTAGCGCTTTAAAGTAAGAAATATGAGCATCATTAATATATCCCGCATTCTCATACACTAAACCCATAAAGTATCTTATAAATCCATCGTCTTTATAAAAATTTTTATAGTTTTTTTCTGTTTCTAACGTTTTAAAAAGAGTATCTATCTGCCGAGCCTCGACAACAGCCTCATTGCTATGTCCCGACAGAATACAATCCAAAGCTTCAAAAATAGATATATGAACTCTTTCAAAATCCTGACCGTAATACGGCATTGTACTGTCATTAAAAATCATAGACGTGACACCGGCTGTTATGCTTTTTTGATAATATTCTTCAAATTTTCTTTTTGCCAGCTCAAACTTTTTGGAGCTTGTGTTATAATCTTTTGCAAAATGAGTTGCAACGCCGGAGTCCAAATAATACATAAGAATATTACTAGAACCGTACTTACTTTTTGACTTATCGACAAATTTAGCTGCCTCTTCATAATCCCCGGAATCAATTTTAGTTCTTAAACTCTTATAATATCCGGCCAAGCTTGAAGCGCACCCGCCAAAAATTGCAGATATTGCAAACAACACGGGCATAGCAAGTATATATCTTTTTGTTGATGTAATTATTCGCATTTATGCTTTATATGGCTTTTTAGAAATAAATTTCTTTATTTTTTTCTGTCCCATCCAAACAGTTTCATTTGTTTCTAAATTTATAATTTCAAGGTCAACTTGATAATACTTAAGCTGAGCTTTTTTATTGGCGTCAGGAGTTGAATTAACTTGACCTTTTAACATAAAATCCGCCGCTGTCTCGGGACCATGGCTTTTTTTTGCGGAATCAACTTTTGAATTATAGTCTGCATAATCTTTTCTTTCTGCTCTTACTTCAGCACGCTGGTCTTTCGAACCTACAAACGTTACCTTGCCGGAAGTTAAAAAATTTCTTTCAAGATCCTTTACAAAAGTTTCGGTGCTTATATGCTCTTCTGTTTTGTTTACAACTGATCCAATAATAACTCTAGGTTTTCTCCCCTTTTCTTTTTTATAATCTACTATCCACTGATTTGCAAAGGAATCGTTAATCATCTCTTGAGCTACTTGTTGCGAATCGACATCATTCCAATATCCGCTTAAATCAATTTCTTCGCTTGCATTAACTCTTGAAACCTGAGGACCAGAGCACGCCGCTAAACATGTTAAAACCAAACCCATACTAAAATAAACTACGCTTCTTCTTAATTTCACTTTCTTCCCCCTGTGATAAACCAAAATGGTATTTTTTTTAAATTTTCTTTTGCCCACCTGTAAAAAACTCGCAGGACATACCGCAAAATAGGTCAAAACCAACTTAATACTAAAATAAACTGTACCTCTTTTTAAATTCATTTCCTCCTGTGATAAACCAAAAATGGTATTATTTTTTTAAATTTTCTTTTGCCCACCTGTAAAACACGCGGCTCAATAGCATCTTCTTCCTCTGGAAGTATTAAAGTAAAATCTTCTTCCACTTTTTTAGAATCTATCTTTACAGCACCCTGCGATATAAGACGCCTCGCTTCATTGCCACTTGATGCCATACCACTTTTGACAATAACTTCAGATACTTTTACCTGAGCATTCGTCGCCATTGCATATTCTTCAATATCGTCAGGGATACCTTTGCTTGCAAAAATTTTATTAAACTCCTCTTTTACTCTCAGAGATTCTTCTTTTCCGTGATATCTCTCAACTATTTCACAAGCAAGTGCAACTTTAGCTTCTTTAGGATGCATATTTCTAACAACATTTAAATCTGCATGGGTGAGAAGTTCATAATATCTATACATTGAAGTATCAGAAATTGACATTACTTTACCAAACATATCTTTAGGAGAATCATTTAAAGCTATATAGTTGTTATACGATTTTGACATTTTCTTAACACCGTCTGTTCCTTCTAAAAGCGGCATTGTTATTACAACCTGCGGCTCTATGATTCCATAATCTCTCTGTATCTGTCTGCCCAAGAGAAGATTGAATTTTTGATCGTTACCACCAAGCTCTATGTCCGCGTTTAAAGCTACAGAATCATATGCCTGAAGCAAAGGATAAAGAAACTCCACTATGCTTATAGGCCGGTCTTGTTTATATCTTTTTTCAAAATCATCTCTTACAAGCATTTGAGCCACGGTACTCTTTGCGGCAAGATTCAAAAGTCCATTTGCACCAAGATCTCCAAGCCACTTGCTGTTATAGGCAATCTCTGTTCTTTCTCTGTCAAGAATTTTAAACACTTGGCTGGTATATGTTTTTATATTTGTCTTTATCTGAACATCTGTCATAATAGATCGCGTTTCAGACCTTCCGGAAGGATCTCCTATCTTTGCAGTAAAATCTCCAATCAAAAATACTATTTGATGCCCTAAATCTTGAAAAGTCTTTAATTTGTTAATAATAACAGTATGGCCTAGATGTAAGTCCGGCGCCGTAGGGTCAACTCCAAGCTTTATTCTTAACTTTTTGCCTAAAATAAGCTTTCTTTCAAGTTCTTCAACAGAAATAATTTCATTGGCACCGCGTTTAATTTTCTCTATGACTCCTTTCATATTGTTCCTCATAAATACACATATACAAAACTACAAACGACATCAGCCCCATACCGCATTACATATCATGCAAAATGACACCGATGTCAAACAAAGGTAAATGAACAAAAACAACGACAGGCTTTTAATAAACGGCATGTTTTATATATAAAACATCTTTTTGATGCTTTTAAAACCCATTGTTTTTGTAGGTTTTTGTATTTGTCATACTGGCCTTGTTTTAACGCATAAAAAATTTCTTTAGAGCTATGATTAAATTTAAGCAAATTTCATAGACT
>BNVT01000079.1 GCA_025998295.1 Endomicrobiia bacterium | reverse complement strand
AGGGAAGAGTATGATGGAAGAGGGTTTGATAAAGATGGGAATCATAAGGGATACTAAACGTAAGTATAATGAAGATGGGTATAATGAAGAGGGGTATGATAAGTCTGGATATAATAGACTTGGGTATAATAGGGAAGGGTTTGATAAATTTGGGATTCCTAGAGATACTTAGACCTCCCACAAAACTGTAGAGCAAGTGGAACGGATTTAGGTTAATAGAGTAATTTTCCCACGACCTTGCGGTTGGGGATTTAGTAAGAATATGTTATTGCTGATTTAAAGAAGTAGCTACTAAGTTTTCTGCATGTTGTAGCGCTACTTTTGTGATTTTTTCGCCAGATATCATCCTTGCTATTTCTTCTATGTGCTCTATTTCGGAAAGAACTTTAGCTTTTGTGTAGGTTCTTAAATTTTTTGTTTCTTTATAAATCTTTATATGTGTTTTTGCAAACGCGGCAACTTGGGCTAAATGAGTTATAGAAAACACTTGTTTCTTTTTGGAAAGTTCGGCGAGCTTTCCGCCTATTTTTTCACCTGTTGTTCCGCCTGTACCCGTGTCAATCTCATCAAATATAGTTGTTTGATCATTTTCATTTTAGATGATAACTCTATAGCTAAAAGAACCCTTGAAAGTTCTCCTCCGGAAGCAGTATTTTTTAGAGGAAGAATCTTTTCCCCTTCATTTGCGCAAAACATAAATTCTATTAAATCATAACCGTTGGTAGACGGTTCCTTTTTGTCAAAATTCACTTTGAACACAGCATTTTTGATATCTAACTCAAACAATTTTTCTTGTACGGATTTGGAAAAAACTTGGGCCACTTTTTGCCGTTTTTTACTTATAGTTTCACAAATTTCAGCCAAACGTTTTTTTTCTAATTCGAGTTGTTTTTGAAGTTTTTCGGAATCGTCTTTATAACTACTTAAAGAATCCAATTCTTTTTCAATTTTATTTTTATGCTCAATAACATTCCCTATAGTATTGCCATATTTCTTCTTAAGTTTTTTATAAGCTCCATTCTTTCGATAGATATATTTAACTTCTCAGGATCCAATTTTGTTTTCGAAAGAATAACCTCAACTTCTCTAAAAGCTTCTTCCGTTTGGTAATACGCTTGTTCTATTAAAGACATAGCTTCAGAAGCATCTGCGCCATATGAATTTATAGTCTCTATATTTTTCTTTGTTTTTAAAATTCCGCCAAGAGCCGCATTCTCAGAAGAATATAACGATGAAACAATTTCCTGCGCCAAGGCGACAATTCTTTCAGCATTTTTTAATTTTGGCAGTTCGGATTTGAGCCTTTCATCTTCTCCATGCTCGAGTTTGGCCTCTTCGATTTCTTTCATTTGAAAAGAATACAAATCAATTTTTCTCTCTCTGTCGGTGTCAGATAAGTTCATAGCTTCAAGTTTTGCTTTCAAATCTTGCACTTGAGCATGTAAAAACGATACTTTTTCAAGCAAGGGTCTAATATCTAAAGTTTCATTATCTAAAATTTCAAGTTGCGAATCTAAATCAAGAAGAGAATGCTTTTCATCCTGACCGTGAAAGTCGACAAGCAATTCACCAATACCAGCAAGCGTGGATATACTTATTTGAGAGTCATTAACAAAAGCTCTACCCTTGCCTGAAGTCTCAATAGTTCTGCGTATTAAAATAGTATCATCTATAGGGATAGAAAAGCTGTTTAAAAATTTTGTGATTTTAGAATTTGCGCACTCAAAAGAGGCTGTTATTGTACATGCGGAACAACCTGAACGTATAAACGACATATCTCCTCTTGCTCCAGTAAGAAGTTCTATTGATTTTATTAAAATAGATTTCCCAGAACCAGTTTCACCTGTAATAACAGTAAACCCGTCAGAAAAATCAATATTTAGATCTTCAATTAAAGCGTAATTCTTTATAGAAAGCGCAGTAAGCATCAAACACTCCAGTACAATTTTGTCCTTAATGTCTCAAAATATGATTTACTGCAATTTTTTATAAGTTTAAGAGGTTTTTTATAAAGCGAGAATTTTACTTTTGTTCCGCCCGAGATAGTATAATTTTCTTGCCCGTCTATTGACACCATAATTTTTCCGTTACCGTATTTGTTTTTTGCAACAAACGAAATACTACTTTTATCAGAAACTATCATAGGTCTTTGCGTTAACGTATGAGGAGAAATGGGTGTAAGAATGAAAACAGGCAGATTTGGATATACTATAGGGCCCGAAGCAGCAAGCGAGTAAGCGGTTGAGCCGGTAGGAGTTGCTATAATCATACCGTCACATTTATACTCTGGCATAAAATCTTTATCCATATTAACGTCAACCGTAATAAGCTTCCCACCAGATAAAGAACGCACTACGCAATCATTTACCGCTATTAATTTTAATTTTTTGTCTTTGTACTCAAACTCAACAGACAGCAAAATCCTTTTTTCAATTTTAAAACCTGAATAGAACATGTTTTTTAGAAAATCTAAAACTTCATCCGTATCAGCATCTGTCAGAAAACCCATAGACCCAAGATTTATACCTTTTACGGGAACTGATAATGGCGCAAATGTTCTTATCACTTTAAGCATTGTACCGTCGCCACCAATCGATAAAATAAAATCAACTTTTTTGGGTCGTACAACCATAGAGTCACTTACAAACACTCTGCATTTATTTTGTTTAAGCCACGTAGCAACTCTAAATGCAAGCTTCTTTGCGTCTGCTTTTGACTTATTGTAAACAATCCCCGCACTGTATTTCATAGCCGGTATTATATATAAAAAATAATGTTTTTCTCAAACTTAACCCTCAAATTGATAAAACTCGAGTTTGTGGCCAGTAACTTCAATTATACGATTTCAGCGTACAACTGATTCTATTGTCATTCCTTCAACAAATTTAATATTAAAATTCACTAAATCGGAAGAAATTTTATCTTTATCAAAACCAGCAACAGTTATATCTGCATTTTTTATCCCTGAAAAAGAAATAAACTGTCTAAAAGAATTTATATAAGATCTGTCGTAATATTTATTGCTATTGTAAATAAAAAACTTATTGTCATTATTATTTTTTATTTGTAATGCTTTTATATTATTTCCTTGATACATATTAAAAAATGTTCTGTTACGACCATTTAGAACAGGATAAATAACGTATATAGAATTTACCGCTATAATAATCGCAGAAATCATAAATCTTTTTTTACCTTTAAAACCTGATACAGAAAATAGAAGAGTAAAAAATAATAACATTTGTACTATTGAAGGTTTTGCTACTGAAATTGCAAAAAATTTAGGATTTCCCAAAACTCTTGTCACCAATAAAATAAAATTAAGAATTATAGAAAGGACTGTCGAACACATTGTCGCGATATATTGAGATATGAAGGTTAAACCATAAAAAATAACACCAAGGTAAAGGATAGTGCCTATTAACGGCACAACTATTATATTTGTAACAAAAGATATTATCGATATTTTGCCAAAATAATACATACATACTGGTATTAAAACAATCTGCGCTGAAACTGTAACAGACAATACTCCGCAGAAAAAACGCAATATTTTCCCTTTTACATTTCTGAAAAACCCAAGAATACGCTGATAAAAGCATACAATGCCTATTGTCGCACCATATGACATTTGGAATGACGCGGTAAATAGCTGTTGTGGCTGAAATATAAGTATAACCAATGCTGACAGCGAAAGAGAATTATATATTAACGGCTCCCTGTCTAGAGACAAGGAAAAAAATATACATGAAAGCATTATTACAGATCTTGCGGCAGGAGGATTTGCACCAGTTGCAATAACATAAAAAAGCACAAAAGGAATACTTAATAAAGAAGCCTTTTTTAAAGAAAGACCTGTAAGCTTTAAAACAAAAAGAACAATTGCGCCTACAAACCCGACGTGTAGTCCGCTTAGAACTAAAATATGCATTACACCTGAATCTGAGAAAGTATTTTTAACATCAGAAGTTAAAGAACTTTTATCGCCAATAATCAACGATTTTAAAACACCTGAACAAGGTCTTTTAAAGTAGACATCAATTTTTTTTATTATGTCCTGCTGAAACGCAAAAGCAAATTTATTGACAATATTGGGATGTGCTTTTATATATTCAAAAGAAGATGCATTTAAAATGGTATATACTTCATCTCTTGCAAGATATTTTTGATAATCAAACACAAGAGGGAAAGCTGATGAAAAAGGTTTTTTTAATTTCCCTTCAATATTTATAATATCGCCGTAAGACACTGAATATCCTGCAGGCAAATTTACAATAACTTTTTCATTTAAAACATTGCCGTTTACAATACTTGTTTTAAACATAAATTCTTTGCCGTTTTTTGCAAGCAGTGGAACAGATATTACTTTACCTTCAACTGATACAACCGTATTATTTTCCGTCAATTTATAAAGCAAGCTTCGCTTCTCGTAGGAAAAATACCCTAAAAAATCCAACAAAATTAATGCAAAAGCATAAACAATAAAAATAGTTATGATGGGTCTTTTATACAATATTTTTATTATAGAACTCATAAGTTATTTACCATTGTAAATATGTGTCTTTGTTCTACGTAAAAGTTAAGGTAATACAGCATTATAATTTGGCAAAACATATCTCCGAAAACTTTTTTTGATTTTTGATTGTCGCAGGCAATACAAGATTGTAGTCTATGATTTGCTTTGAGTCTAAAATCAACCGCCTCAAGAAACTTTTTTCATGCGCTTGTTGTTGTAGTAATTCCCCTTTTTTGCAAAAAAGGGGAATTACTGTAGGGTGTGTTTTGCTTTTACTCCCATTTCAACGAAGGGTGGGTGGGTGCAGCCTGACGGGCATGTTCTGGTTTTGGTTACGGCATCAAAAATTCTCTGATGTTTCCACGTGATAATAATCCTTATTTTTTGTATTTCGATACATTTTTACAATTGATATGACTGCAGAGGAGTAACCTGAAGTATTATCTCTTCGGGTACCTTTAGAGCATACAGCAACGCATAAATATCAAGATTATATAACCATTTTCCTTGTTTTCTACAGTCCTCAATTTGCTCTTTACGCTCATCACATGGTGATCGTGGATTGTAGCTATTGAGTTGATCGTAAAGTGTATCTCGTAATTCTTGATTTGTGTACTTGTCCCATAAATCTTTATCAATATAGCCAAGTTGTCCCGCATGATGTAAAAATCTTACTACAGCATACAAAGCACAATCTCCGGGAACATATGAATCGCTGGACGATTTGTACCAAAAATGTCCAGGCACGTAGGTTATAGGAAGTATATTAGAACCATATGTTTCACCTTCTATTTCTATTCTTATGGTCTTTTCTCTTTCTATAGGATCGACATTACTGGCACTTTCACTTTTAACATTATGGCCATCACCAGATCTTTCCAATCTTTCCAACAATTTTCCATTTTCAGGACAGGCAGACAGCAAAAAACTTGACAATGTGATAAGCGATGTAAACAAAATTACTTTTTTCATAATGGACCCCTTTAAGCGTGCGAGGCAATAGTTTAACAATTAAATTTCAAATCTAAAGTGTTTTCTTCTATTCCTGTATTTGTTAGATATCACTTTTTAAATCTTAAATCTCTTCAAAGTGTTTGCACTCGTTTGTTTTTTATGGTTACTCTATTTTCCTTATTTACAAACATTTTTAAAAAAGTCTAACAAATACCCCAACAGGCTGCGCCTGCCACCCCTTTTTAGAAAAAGGGGAATTACTAAAACAAGCAAGAGTCTTACAAAGCAAAAATTCAAAAAGACAAGTTCAACTAAAACGTATATTTAACCTTCAATGTCCCTGCAACACCGCTTCTTTTGCCAATATAGCCTTGTCCACTGAAGTCTACATCCAATTTCCAATTCTTGCACTTGCTCCTAGTTCTGCTATCCCTGTTGTG
>BNVT01000078.1 GCA_025998295.1 Endomicrobiia bacterium | reverse complement strand
ACGGTTGGAAGATGTTCTTCTTAAGCATCCTGAGAGAGAGAACATGGAAGAAATACTTGATCTCAAAAAAATTATTTTTGCAATGAGAAGAACAGCAGAATCGCAGCAAGCAGTCTACAATTACTTTACAAGAGAAAATAATAGTTTAATCTCGGCAAAATATCTTGTGTATTTCCGCGATATTTATACGCAATACACAAGAATGAACCGAGCAATGGTTACGCGAAGCCAAGTGGCTGTAAGCTTGATGGAAATTTATATGTCTAGCATTACTGTAAAACTTACGGAAATTATGAAATTCTTAACCGTATTCGCTACAATATTTTTGCCTGTTCTCGCTGTGACTGGATATTATGGGATGAATGTAGACATACCTAGAGGACATAGAACTTGGAATTTTGCAGTCGGGTTAATGGCTGTGGGCATAACGATGTTGTTTGTATATTTTAAAAAGAAAAAATGGTTTTGATTATGATTGGAGTAAAAGAACTAAAAACAAAAATTTGTTTAGGCGAAACAAAAAGCGCAGATGTTGTAAGAACGTGTTTTAACCGTATAAAAGAAGTTGATCCAAAAGTTAAAGCTTTTCTCAAATTAAACGAAGAAAACTCTCTAAAACAAGCAGAACAAGTTGATAAGTTAAGCGTCAAATATGGATTGCTTGAAGGCGTTCCTATAGCCATAAAAGATAATATTATGATTAAAGGCGAAAGCATGACTTCTGCTTCAAAATATCTTGAAGATTATATTTCGCCATATGATGCAACCGTAATAGAAAAACTTAAATCCGCAGGCGTGATTTTTGTAGGAAGAACAAATATGGACGAGTTTGCAATGGGTGGATCTACGGAAACTTCTGCCTATCAGAAAACGGCAAACCCATGGAATATTAAATATATTCCTGGCGGATCTTCAGGCGGCAGTGCAGCTGCGGTAGGTGCGGGAATGGTCCCTTTCGCGTTGGGTTCTGATACAGGCGGATCAATAAGACAACCTGCAAGTTTTTGTGGAGTAGTCGGATATAAGCCTTCTTACGGATTAATAAGTAGATACGGCGCATGTGCTTTGGCGTCTTCTTTTGACCAAATAGGCACATTATCAAAAACCGTGGCGGATTCGGCATTGCTTACAAGCGTTATAGCCGGCAAGGATTACAGAGACCCTGTTTGCGAGCCAAAAGAATGGATAGATTATACGCATGATTTAGATAATCCGAACACATTAAAGACTGTTAAAATAGGAATTCCTAAACAGCTTTTGGATTATAAAACAGATACCGAAATAACAAAATACTTTAACAATGCTGTAAATAAACTTAATCTTGAAGGCGCTGAAATAGTAGAGGTTGACATTCCTGCCTATAAGTATGTACCTGCTTTATACAAAGTTATTATGTGCGCTGAAGTTTCTGCAAATATTGCAACTTTTGACGGAATCCGTTACGGGTACAGATCTCAAAATGGAAAAAATTTAAATGATGAGTACGCAAAATCTCGTGCAAAGTCGCTTGGTTATGAGGTTAAAAAAAGAATATTGTTTGGCACATATGTTTTAGGTGCAAAAAATTATTACAGATGTTATCATCAAGCACAAAAAGTAAGAACGTTGCTTATAAACCAAATAGCAGAAGCATATAAAAGATGTGATTTTATATTTTCACCCGCTACTCTGCAGATGCCTGTAAAATTTGAAGATACCCTCCCTGAAGAATGCGATATTTTTCTTGCAGTCGCAAATCTTGCAGGTCTTCCGGGGATAACTGTCCCTTGCAGTTTTACAAGTTCAGGCATGCCTATGGGTGTGCATTTTATGGGAACAAGATTTTCCGATGCAAGAATATTTAAAGTAGCGCATGCATTTGAAAAAATATCAGATTTTGATATGGATAAGTATCCAGCTATAGTCAACTAACTTTGATACAATAAACATACCATGTCCTGCTACGGACATTGTTCTGGTTTTGGTTACGGTATTAAAAATTTTCTGATGTTGCCATGTGATAATTTCTGATTTCTTACATTTTTGGTACATTTTACGGTTTTTTTTGATAAATAATAGGTTTTTTATGTTTTCAGAACCAAAATCAGAACAATATCCCAGTTACGCTGTCCACTCCTTTCAGGGAAAGGGGGAATAAAAGCAAAAAACATATTGCAGTAGTTCCACTTTTTGCAAAAAGTGGTGGCAGGCATAAGCAGTCTAATGGGGGGCTTTTCTTTTTTGTTACGGTGCAACTTAAGTGACTTAAGTGATTTGACCATGATTGCTATTTGAACGAGGTGAATCTATGGCTAATTATGAAACAGCAGTGGGACTTGAAGTGCATATGCAGATCAACACAAAATCAAAAGTTTTTTGCCAGTGCTCTACGCAGTTTGGTGCTGAACCGAATGCAAATACTTGTGTAATCTGTACATCGCAACCTGGGACAATTCCAATATTAAATAAAAAAGCGGTTGAAGCTATAATCAAGACAGGTCTTGCATTAGACTTTACCATAAATAAACAATGTACCTTTGCAAGAAAGCAATATTTCTACCCCGATGTTCCTAAAAACTACCAGATAACGCAAGCAGAACCCCCTTTATGTTCTAAAGGTCGTCTTACAATCACGATCGGCGAAAAAGAAAAAGTTTTAAATCTTACAAGAATGCATCTTGAAGAAGATGCAGGCAAGCTTATTCATGAAATAGGTAGCAGAAAACTTAATTATTCTCTTCTTGATTTAAACAGAGCAAGCGTAGGGTTAATGGAACTTGTTACCGAGCCTGAACTTAGTTCTCCTGAAGAAGCATTAGAATTTTTAACGGAACTTAAAAGTGTAGTTGAATATTTGGGGACTTCTGAATGTAGCATGGAGGAAGGTAAAATGCGCTGTGATGTAAACGTAAGCGTACGTCACGCTGGACAAAAAGAGCTTGGCACACGAGTTGAAATTAAGAATATGAATTCTATATCTGGCATAAGAGATGCAATAGCTTACGAAGTTGAAAGACAGATAGAAGTCCTGGAATCCGGAGGCAAGCTTACGCAGGAAACAAGGCTTTGGGAGGCCGAAGAAGGAATAACAAAATCCATGCGTTCCAAAGAAGGCACTTTGGATTACAGATATTTTCCTGAACCGGATTTAGTTCCTTTCTCTTTGTCTGATTCTTTTGTTGACGATTTACTCAAGCAGTTACCTGAACTTCCAAAAGCAAGAAAGAAAAGATTTATAAAAAATTATGGTTTGTCGCAATACGATGCAAACTATCTGACTTCAACAAAAATGATTGCAGACTACTACGAAGAAGCTTTAAACTTTTTTAAAGATAGAAAAGCTGCGTCAAAACCTCTCGCAAATTGGATTTCAACAGAATTAAGTGCAAAGCTCAATTCTTCAAAGTCTTCTATCGCTGAAGTTCCGGTGTCAAGCATAAATTTGGCGAAGTTAGTTTCTCTTATTTTAAATGAAACAATTTCAGGCAAGATTGCAAAAACTGTTTTTGAGGAAATGTATGAAAAGTTATCGGATCCCGAAATAATAGTAAAGGAAAGAGGACTCATGCAAATTTCTGACGAATCAACTATTGCAAAGATATGTGAGGAAGCTATTGCCGAAAGCCCTAAAGCTGTAGCAGAATTTAAATCAGGCAAAGAAAGAGCTGTTGGTGCAATTATAGGACTTGTTATGAAAAAATCTAAAGGGCAGGTAAACCCTCAGATTGTTAATAGGATTTTATTAAAAAAATTGGAAGCATAAAAATTTTTAAGCTAATCAAAAAAAGCAGCTGTGAACTTTAACGTCCGCAGCTGATTTAGTTCTTTTGGATTTCAAAACTGCAAGTTTGCAACTGGTTCACTTATCACAGAGCACTCGCTCCTTTGAGCTCGCTGCCAAACTTGCGATCATTTGTCGCACGCGGCAGCTGTGTGCCGCGCGCGCAAGCAAAGAGAGGAGAAAATATTGATGTACATAAAGATCTAGTATTCTAATCCTTTGTATATAGGAAATTCATGACATAACTTTAACATATCGGCTCTAACTTCTGATATTATTTTCTCATCACCAATATTCTTAAGAGCTTTAACTATTGATTCGGCTATTTTTATCATTTCAGATTCTTTCATACCTCTTGTAGTAACTGCAGGAGAACCAATTCTTATTCCCGATGTTATTGTAGGTTTTTCGAGATCATAAGGAATTCCGTTTTTGTTTAAGGTTATTCCTGCTTGCTCCAAAATTTCTTGTGCAACTTTCCCTTTAACGTTTAAAGGTCTTAAATCTACTAAAAATACATGAGAATCAGTACCACCGGAAACAATTTTTAAACCATTATTCTCTAAAACCTCAGCAAGTTTTTTAGCATTAGCTAAAACTTGTTTTTGATACTCTTTAAATTCGGGCTTAAGAGCTTCACCAAAAGCCACAGCTTTTGCCGCTATAACATGCATCAAAGGTCCTCCCTGCTCTCCAGGGAAAACTGCCGAATTAATTTTCTTTGCAAGTTCTTCGTTATTTGTAAGAATCAAACCACCACGAGGTCCGCGAAGAGTTTTATGAGTTGTTGTCGTTGTAATATCAGCATATTCCACAGGAGATGGATAAACTCCAGCAGCAATCAAGCCTGCATAATGAGCCATATCAGCCATATGATAAGCACTTGCTTTTTTCGCGATTTCGTTTACTTTTTTCCAGTCCCAAATTCTTGAATACGCACTTGCACCGCTGATTAGCAATTTAGGTTTATGTTCTATTGAAAGTCTTTCCATTTCATCATAATTTATATAACCTGTTTTTTCGTCAATAGTGTAAAAAACAATATTAAACCACTTCCCTGAAATATTAAAAGGACTGCCATGGGTTAAATGTCCGCCATGCGATAAGTCAAGCCCCATAATAGTATCACCCGGTTTTAAAATAGCAAGCTGAACGGCAAAATTTGCCTGTGCGCCTGAATGAGGTTGCACGTTTGCAAATTTAACATTAAAAAGTTTTTTTGCTCTTTCTATTGCCAAATTTTCAGCCATATCCACAATTTCGCAACCACCATAATATCTCTTTCCCGGATAACCTTCGGCATACTTATTTGTAAGACAAGAGCCTTGAGCTTCCATAACAGCCTGCGAAGTTATATTCTCTGAAGCAATAAGCTCTATAGTTTCTCTTTGTCTTTTAAGTTCTCTTACCAACACATCATAAACTTCACTATCACTCTTTTTTACATTTTCCATTTTCATCTCCTATGCGCTTGTATGTGTTCGACTAAAAACTCTTAGTTTTTCTATTTTTAAGATTTTTATCTGATTTTTTGCAAATTTTAAGAATCTCTTGCAAAAATATAAAAAATCTCTGCGTTTACTTCTTGATTTTCACTCGTTTTTTGTACACAAAAAAACATTCCCCGTTCCATTTTCCCCCCACAAGTAAAAATTCTGTTGATTTTCAAAGAGATTGTATCTTTTTTACACTAAAAAAAGACACTTCTTTATGTTTTATATTTTTTTAAAGTTAGTTGACTATCACAACAAACACAAAAGTTTTCTTTGATTTTTGATTGTCGCAGACAATGCCAAATCGCAACCTATGGAACTTGTTTTGAGTCTAAAATCAATCGCCTCAAGAAACTTTTTTCATGCGTTTGCTCTACTTGAGTTGACTATATGTATTTCAATAATTCGTTAACATCTAAACAACCCTTACGAATAATAACATACGGAAATTGTACCGTATCTATAACCGTAGATTCAAAAGAAAATTTACACTGTCCGCCATCAACTATAACATCGGCAATTCCGTCAAAATTCAAAGTTTCATTCACATTTTTAGCGCTTTGTTTATTTGAAACATTGACGGAATTGCCGATGTTATAGTTGATGGCGGACAGTGTAAATTTTCTTTTGAATATATGGTTATAGATACGGTACAATTTCCGTATGTTATTAGTCTTAAGGGTTGTTTA
>BNVT01000077.1 GCA_025998295.1 Endomicrobiia bacterium | reverse complement strand
CAAAAGTTTTTATTACACTCTTGAATCGGCTAGTTTAAGAGACAGCTCTACAATGCATATATTTTGGAAAAAAAGTTTATTTAAAGTATAATTCTTTTTATCAAAGAAATATGTGACACCTGCTAATAATTACAACTGTGATGAAAAAATAATAGGAGTAAACAATGAAAAAGAAAAAAGCAATAAGTGTAATTGTTTTATTTGGTCTTGTGTTAAGTTCGTGCAAAGGTTGTCCTGATAAAGAAAAAGACAAAAACAAACAGGATACTCTAAAAAGGACTGCTCCTGATAACGACAATGCTTCCGCTAATAACAATGCTCTCGTTATCACCACTCACGCTGGTGCCATCGCCAGATCTTACTTCACTGTCGCTTTAGGAGCTCTCAAACACGCCACTGGCGTTATCACTGGAACCATTCTCGCTAATGAGGCTGCCTTCCATGACGCCAAAGGCTCCACCAACGCCATTGATCGCCATACCTTTGGCAACACTGCCGAGGTCTCCACCGCCGACGCCGTCGTCACCGTCGCACTTTGTGTCACCGCTTTTGCAGAACACACCGTCGCTGAAGTTGTTGAGAAGAACGACGCTAATTGTCGTTGCGCTCGCTCTAGTGCAGCAGTCGCTGCTGCCGCCGATGGTGCCACCGACACCGCCCGTATGTTGTCCCCCTTCCACAATGCCAGTGTCTCCGCCGCCGCCCACGCCGCCGCCCTCGCCCGTGACTTCTACTTTGCCGACGCCGCCGCCGCCGGCGCCCGCGAACTTGTCAAAAAAGCCAAAGAATTAGAGAAGATTTTTGAAGACTGGAAAAAATCAAAGAACCTATAGCATTAGTCGTCAAAACCATCGCGTTCTTGCAGCTACTATACGACATCATCTTATTGTAGCAAGCCCTGATCCACCTACAAGATGTGCGATCACTTGCTACTAACTTGGACCACAGCCTGATTAAAAATGTCCTATTTACCTAGAAGGTGATGGTACTTTTTTTTGCAAAATCCATAGATAATGCTAATGTCGCCCACAAATAATGTCACAAGCAATTTTGTCATTTTTATCACGATTGCATAGTCAAGTGGTTTTGAGAGTACATAGTAAAATAAATCAAGCATCAAAGAACAACAAAAAAACAACAGCAAAGTGCTAGAGTTTCTAGGCAGATCTTACACAGTTGTCTGTTAGGCAGTTGGAATAGAATGCGCAAAAAAAATGATAACTTATGAAAATTAAAAGGTTGGACCTCTTACAATCTTGACATACATATCTTTGTTGCCCATGTACTGTATCATTCTTGCATTACCTCTTACTCCTACAGTGACTACATGTCTTAATGCTTACTTCCTCATATTTTTTAACAACAGCACAGCATTTTAAATCGCTACAACAAGAACATTCCACGTGAAAGACGGAGCATGACAAAATCTTGACAAAGCAGAAAAATGTCGTAAAAAGTTAAAAAAAACTAAAAACCACGGAGGACGCTAATGACAATTTTTGCGGAAATATATACACCTTTTTACATATTTTGTCGCAAATTAAGCCATTTGCGAGGCTTCTATGACAATTGTAGATCAATATTTTATGCTTTTAAAGAAATCTTTTATAATATATAAAAGCAGTAACAGATTAAATTCGTCATTTTACAATCTTAATCCCAGAAGAGATTTAAATGCCATTAGTAAGGCACAAGTATATCATAAAGACTTAAAAGTGCCAGCTTCGTTGTCACCAGTATAGTTACCTATCAAATGTGTAGTATACTGGTACAGCGCAAATTTTATTATTAAATCCACAAAGAGCAAGATGCGATTGTGCAAACTATACTGTAGCAATCTGCTTGTTTTTTAAATATCGTTTAGCAATGACCCGATATTGATTATCAATTTTGTTTTTGGTCAGTTCTACTTTTAAATTATGTTGGTCATCCAATTCATATCTGTTCAAAGTTTTCAATGCTCTATTTAGAGCCTTGATTAGTAGATCTTGCCTTTTATATGGAATTTCTAAATTAGAAGCTACATCTTGTATAGTATTTTCAATTCTGTTTCCTTTGAAAATAGTTCTATCATAAGTTAACAAAAACTTAAGTGCAATTGCGTTTTTTATTAAATAATATTCTTTTTTCTATAGAACACTTTTCTGTAATATAGTTGTCTTGAAATAAATGGATTAAATGTCAATCTCATTGTTAGTTTTTTAAAATTATTCTCATTGTATAATATGTTTATGTTTGACAAAAAAGTAAATCCTAATGCTTTTGTTCCGTCAGGTGATAATATATAAGGATAATGAATTAAGTCTTTGATACGTGAATAAAATAGTTTATATGTGTTACCGCCGATGTTACGGCATCCAAGTGTTGTGATAAGTTGTTTTAGTGAGAATTCTACTACCGCTTGATCTTCTGTTTTGTTAAATTTACATCCATTTTTTTGCCATATGTGTATGAGTGCAAACAAGACTCTAGCGTGATTTGTTGTTAACTGTCCTATAGCTGGTATGCCAAATGCTTCTATTCCTCTATAGAGTTTGTATACCTTGCTCTTTTCATCTGTTAAAGTTATATTTTACATTATAATAGCACTTTTTCTTTTATCTGTTGAATATGTAAAGTATTCATTACCTATGGAAACTGAACTGGCGACTGATTCTGGATTATATCTCGGTGTCATTTCTACTACGTCTTTGCATTCCAAAGATTCTATATTTATATCTTTAGTTTTTTTTAAAAATTCTTCTAGTTGAAGTTGATTTTTAAAGTTCGGATTTAACTTTTGCCAAGTCTTTTTACTGTTATCTTGTTTTGGTGCATTTTCTATAATTGGTGTGTGTCTAGATATATACATTTCTTCATTGATACAATAAGCTATTTGTAATTCTGTGTTATTAATTGATTTCGCTGCCATTTTTATTATTGATGAATAATCGGATTCTATCCGTTGCATAAAAACATTGTCTGGTATAGTTAGATATAATATGTTATTTTGAACGTTTGCTTGCTTTATTGTATCTATCCAACTATCATATTTATCTTTTGGTATCTTTATCTTAAGTATTTCTTTTATTTTTTCTACATTTAATTCTCTCCTTTGTATTTTTGTGCTTTAAATTATAAGATAGTAAAAAAATAGTCGTTTGTTGTGGTTAAAGTCTTTTATAAAAAAGCTGTTTGTTTTTTGACTTAGTCTTTTTTAAATATATTAGTCTTTATTAGCAAACTAAAATTATGTTGATAAATATGACTTTTTTTCATTATTTACCACCTTTAGGACACAACTTTATATTATTTTCCATAAATTTACAATCTGTCCGTATTATATTTTATTAATTATTTGATAGATAAGGATTTTTTGTTTTAAGGAGTGAATACAAATATGTGTATTTTTACTACATGAGTCAGTGATATTACAAGAATAGTATCTATATCAGCATTAAGGGGATATTTTGTTGAGACCATAAAAAGTTATTCTTTAGTTTCATCGGTTATCTTTTCTAAAAGTAGATTTATATTTTTTATCATTTGGAAAAGTTGTCGATAGAATGCATTGGCTTTGACTGTTTTTGATGTTTCCTCCGGTCTTTTAAACGCTTAAGTTCTAAGTCAAAGGCTTTTTTAATAAAGGCTTTGGAGGCATCAGTGACAGGGACTTGTGTTATAAGCATCCGGCATCTTGTGAAGGCGTCATCAGCACATATGCAGGTGAATTTGGCGATGAAAGCATTGGTAATTTTGTTGGACTTGATGATGACGTTACCTTTTGCGTAGTGGGCGGCTATGGAGGCGCCCATGGCATCAATACATACAACATCAGCGGCATCGTCGACAGATACGAGAGCAGCGGTATGAACATCGATTCGATTGTAGGAAGCTCTAGGAAGAACCCCAAAGGCATTGGCGGCGGCGTTGTCGTAGGCGGTGCCGATATCTTTTACATCGGCGCAGAGATCATCATTGCTAATAGCATTACGGACGGTGTCGTAGGGCATCTCGGACATCTAGAGCGGTTTGGTTGGCATCAATGGAGGCAATAATAGTTTTTATAAGCGAGAGCTTGGGCGTCGGAGGAGGTTGGGGCTAAAAAAGCAAGGCGGGCGTAGTTAGAAGCATCGTTAGCAAGGGCAATAGAGGTTCGAGCAGCGGAGAGAACAGCTGGAGTGCAAGCACGGTTAGCATATCCGGCGGCGAGAGCAGCGGAGTTAGATGCACGTGCGGCATAATGGGCGGCGCAGTAAGTGTAGAAAGGGTCAGCGGTTTTGGTGAAGTTGGCGTTGATGACGTCAGTAACCACATCGGGAAATGCTTTGACTAATATTTCTTGTGGTTTGAGTGCTTCTTTTTTTTTCTATAGGATCGATGTTATGGTAGTGATTAGGACAGGCAGACATCAAAAAACTAAGTAGTGTAAATGAACACAAGGTTGACAGCTTAATTTTTTTTATTTTGTTTTCCATGGCTTATTCATCTTGATATAGTGGGTATGAATACTACAACTTTGAAGTCAACATTATGATATTATTTTATAATTTTTATATTATGAGACAAACTTTATGCATCATGTGGTTTAGTCGTCTTCAAAGTGTCAAAAGTTGATTCTCTACTTTTTTTGGCAGTTAGTTAGGTTTTGATTTCAGAATAACTAATGTTCTCTTACTAATGACAGTATCCAATTATTTAAAATAAAAATAAGATGTATAATAAACACTAGGACTATTAAAGATAGTAGGTATAGGTTGTAAATGGTGGGTCAATGGATCGATAAACTTGCTTTTTCTTTTTCCAAGGACGCCGTTCCGGTTCAATATATGGATCTTTCACAAGATCTCTGCGTTTACTATTTACATCTAATTTATTGAAATAACTGAGAAAGTCAAAAAGTTCACCTCTATCCTTATCGTCACCTTGCGATAGCGTATTTCTGGCTGTTTTGAGAAAATTATGGAGAACTCTTTTTTTATTGTTGTCGGTGATAGCCATTTTAAAAATTTTGTTGATAGCTATTATAAGTTCGTCTCTAGTGAGATCATCACTACCGACCCCGTAGCCTTCCATGACGATAATATCAATTAAAGTTTCACAGCATTCCTTGTCCATAAGTGTATTACTGTATACTTCGAGGAGTTTTTTTGTCTTTATGCTGCCTTCAATATAAATATTGAAGTTTGAACAAAAGCGTTTACATTCTCCTAAATTGTTGCCTAATTTATTAAAGACTTTATTTAAATTATTAAGTGTGTCATTAGTGTTGAGGACTTTTTGATGTGTATAGATAATCAATTTGGCTATTTGGTCAGTGGTATTAGCTTTGGAATAGTCAACTAATTTACATGACGATAGTGATCCTTCTAATGGGGGTAATGATTCATCTTTTTTTGGTTTGTCAATTGTCTCAGGAGAAGGCTGATAAGGAGTACGAGGATTAGGACACTGTGGACACGAACATAATGCAAAACTAATAAAAATAATTGCGCATATTGCTTTTAGTGATCTATTGTTTATGAAATGATGACGTGTTATTTTCATATGTTACCTCATTGTATTTTACATCCACAAATCATCTCAATAATTACTTTAAAGGTTTAATAAATACTTTGTTTTTAGATCTTATAAAAATCTAAACTTTTGTCAATACTTTGTTTTAAAGATTTTATCAATCACTTTAGTTTTTGTCAACACTTTGTTTTAAAAGTTTTAGCAATTACTTTTAGTTTTGTCAACACTTTCGCTGTCACATGGGCTTTTAGTATCAAGTAATCTAGAAGCCCAGTTAGTGCTGCACCGTAAGATCCACATTATCCTTACAACTTTTTGGATTATTTAAAATAGCACGTATCATTACTGTTACAGCTAATATTATGGCAACATTAACTGCAGTCCATTGTGTTTTGTGTTCCATCATTTATTTCCTTAAATCATTTCTGGTTTATCTAGCCGTATGGCTG
>BNVT01000076.1 GCA_025998295.1 Endomicrobiia bacterium | reverse complement strand
GGAGATTTCATCAGATGATGAGGATTTAGTGAAAAATTCATAGTATACATACGGGCCTTTAGCCCTATTGAGTGTCAATATCCAACACCCTTATACACCTTGATTATACTTGTTTCTTAAGGAACAAATTGTTAAAAGGTTCAAAATAGTCTTAAAAAGACAGATATAGTAATTATAAAAGACCTTTTGGACTACGATTTAACTTGGGTTGTGAGTATTTGTAATTCTAAAATTTAATACTTAAAGTTTGCGGGAAGTCTAATGAAAAACGCTAATAAGTGTACTATAGAGATTTTCTTTTGAATTTATTAAGACCTAAATGAACCTCCACACAAAGCTTGCATACTTTTATTGCACCACTACTAACTTAAAAATCCCCCCCCCTAGTTTTCCATCCATCTCTACGCATATTTTTCCATAAATATCATACTAATCTGTATCCGTGTCACTATCCCGCTGGCTGTATATGTATCTGTGTCGCTTGAGCTCTCAAGCTTAAACTTGAACTACTTGGAAACTGCTCGGGTGAAAAACTGCTTTAACAAAATGTGTCGACAAATAATTCGATCATTTTAACAATTACTTTGGCAATGGCGACAGAGTCGTTGACTTGATTTTGACTTTTGGTGGTGAGATCGTCGGCTTTGACGAGGTCGTTGTAGGTGTTGCGGACGGCGGGGTCGACGCAGATGGTGGCGTCTCTGATGAAAGCCTGGAAACAACATTTGACGGCGTGGACGGCGACTTCGGCGGCGATGGCGACGGTGGGGTTGTCGAGGGTGTTGGGGGCGTTGCCGGCGGCGATTTTAGCTTTGGCGGCGAAGATAATATGGAAGGCGGCGAGGACGCGGTCTTCGACATCGGCACGGGCTTTGGTGGAGGTGATGGTACCGTCGCGGACTTTGATGGCGGTTGTGATAACATCGCGAAAGTTAGAGAAGGCACTTCTGGCGGGGTTGTCCTTGTGAAATTTTTCGATGAGTTCGTCAAACTCGGCAATCAATTGATTTAGATTTCTTAGAGATGAACTCGAGTTACTTGAGCTCGATATCAAACTACTTGAACTTAAACTGCTTGGACTTGAGCTTGGGCTCCTCGATGTAAAACTGCTTGAACTTGAACTTGAAGATGATGATGAGGATGAACTAGGAAACAATGGCGACGAAGAAGCGGGGTCGGCGGGGGTTTTGGCATCTTCTTGTGCTTTTGCTGCTGCTTCTTCTTTTTCTTTACCACTGTTACCATCTTTATCGTCACTCTTGCTGGGATGAAGCGAAAGCGGGTGAAGACGATGAGGTGGAGGCGGCGGCAGGGTCGAGGGGGACGAGTATGTTGAGGTTGGCGAGGAGCTTGGAACGTTTTTGAAATCCGACGGGCTCGTCGAGAATGTAGATCAGGGCTTTGAAGGGGCTGCAGCGGTAGTTGTTGGTGTAGGCGGTGTTGCGGAGGCGCCGAAGGCACGGGTGGCGGCGTTGGTGTGGGGTTTTCGAGGGTGGTGAATAGGCGGGGGCGGTCGGCGGGGTTGTCGAGGAGGGAGAGGAGTCTGAGGAGTTGGCAGCTGGCGAGTGAGTCGTTGAGAACCTCAAAGATGTTGAAGAGGCGGTGCTGGTCGGCAGGGGTTGTGTTGGGGATGTTTAAATAGAGATAACTGTATTCACTGATAATGTCGGCGAGGGGTGCGGGTGAGGGTGGAGCTGAGGGAGGTTAAGAGGATGGGGTTGGTGTTGGTGGCGGCGGCGAGGATGTCGAGCCAGCGGCGGTAGTTGGTGTCGTTGAGTTCGGTGAGGGCGGTGATGAATAAACTGTGGTTGGCAATGAGGTTGGAGCTACGCCGCGCGTCTTCGTCGCCGGGGGTGATGTTGTCGAGGGCGGTGATGAGGCGGAGGCGGTCGTGGTAGCCCCCCCGGTGAGGGTGGCTAAGGGAAGGTCACGGGGCGGTGGGGGAACGAGATCAGCGAAGATGACAAGGCGGCGTTGATGGAAGCCTTGTGTGCTGTCGCAATCTTCGAAGATTCCTAAGATGTCGATGAAGAGGTGGCGGTCGGGGAGGGTGAGGCTGTAGAAGGCGGCGAGGTCTGGGACAATGGGCGTGTGTGTCAGTTGGAGTTGGATTTGAATTACTCGTACTTCTGTTTATTGGTTTGTCTTTTTCTTTTCCTTCGCCTTTCTTTTCTTTCTCATCTTTTTCTTTTCCTTTGCCTTTTTCTGTTCCCGTTCCTGCTTCCGTTCCTGTTCCTTCGCCTTCACCTTTTTCATCTACTTTTTCTTTTTCTTTGCCTTCTTCTGCCTTCCGGTCTTCTTCTTCTTTTATTTCTTCTATTTTCTCTGGGGTAGCATGCTTTCTTCTGTTTACAAGCATAGCATTCTTTTTATCGCACGAACCTAAACATAAAAAACCAAATGAATCTCCACGTAAGTAAGCGGTACGATACCAGCGGTAAAAATTGAAGAGCTGTAATTGTTCTTGCTCAAACTCTATGTCCGTAGCATTATTTTAATTTCTTTTGTTATTTGAATTAGGCTATTACAACGTTCTAAATTCCAAATATAGCTTTTCTATGCTTTATGGGCGTTACAAAATAATGGTGTATCTTAAATATGCACATACTGTCCATCTTTAAGCGTTTCCATAGCCTAATTGTACTACTTTAAGCGGTTTGCCATAGCTTTTGCTCTGGTGGCAATAGTTTAACAATCAAAAATCAAAAAAAAGCTTTTATGCGTTAAAGTTGCATAGAACAAATACAACGTAGGTAACATGGATTTGTGGTCAAACCCGAAATGACCGCAACTGCTGCCTAATTTATACATCTCTTTCTAAATTCTAAACTTTCTTTGTCTTTTTTTGGCACATCTACGATAATGTTGTCTTCCTCCTTAAATTCTCCAGAAATAAGTTTTGAAGAAAGGGGGTTCAATAAGTATGTTTGCATAGCTCTTTTTAAGGGTCTTGCTCCAAAAATAGGATCGTATACCTTTGAAGATATAAAATCTCTTGCTTTATTTGTAAGTTCCACATATATTTTTCTTTCCGTAAGGCGACCTTCAAAAGCTTTAATCTGTATATCGATAATCTTATCTAATTCTTTTTCGCTTAAGTTTTGGAATATTATTATTTCATCTATTCTATTCAAAAACTCCGGTTTAAAATAATTATGCAGTTCCTTTGTAACTTTAGTTTTCATATCGTCATAATTATCACTGCCTTGGATATATTGAGAACCTATGTTTGATGTCATTATGATAACAGTATTTTTAAAGTCTACCGTTCTCCCGTGTCCGTCTGTAAGCCTGCCGTCATCAAGCAGCTGAAGCATAACATTAAACACTTCAGGGTTTGCTTTTTCAATCTCGTCAAATAAAACTACGCAATAAGGTCTTCTTCTTACAGCTTCGGTTAATTGTCCACCGTCTTCAAACCCTACATATCCCGGAGGAGCTCCAATAAGACGCGACATACTGTACTTTTCCATATACTCAGACATATCTATTCTTACTATATTTTTTTCATCGTCAAACAAAAGCTCTGCAAGCGCTTTCGCTAGTTCAGTCTTACCGACACCTGTAGGACCTAAAAATAAAAATGAACCTGTAGGCTTATTGGGATCTGAAAGTCCTGAACGGGAACGACGAACGGCATTTGCTATAGCGGCTATAGCTTCATCTTGACCAATAACCCTTTCGTGCAATTTATCTTCCATCTTCAGAAGTTTTTGCATTTCCCCTTCCAACATACGCATAACAGGTATTCTTGTCCATTTGCTTACAACTTCGGCAATATCTTCTTCGTCAACCTCTTCTTTCAACATCTTTTTTTCTTTTTGAAGTTCAAGAAGTTTTTTGTTTGCTTCTTCAAGTTGTTTTCGCATTTGCGGAATCTTTCCATAACGAATTTCAGCTACAGCATTCAAATCGGTTGTTCTTTCAGCTTTCTGTTCTTCAATTTTCATATTTTCAATATCTGCTTTAATGTGTCTGATTTCAGAAATGGAAGATTTTTCTTTTTCCCAATGAACTTTCATCTCGGCAGAATCTTGCTTTAATTTATCTACTTCTTTTTCCATATTAGCAAGGCGCTCTTTTGATGCTGTGTCAGTTTCTTTTTTTACAGCCTGTTTTTCAATTTCAAGCTGCCTTAATCTTCTTTCTACTGCGTCAAGTTCAGTAGGCATAGAATCTATTTCTATTCTTAATTTGCTTGCAGATTCGTCAACTAAATCTATTGCTTTGTCCGGCAGATATCTGTCGGTTATATATCTTGCGCTTAATGTCGCTGCCGCAACAAGCGCAGAATCTTTAATTTTTACGCCATGATGCACTTCATATTTTTCTTTTATTCCTCGTAAAATTGCAATGGTATTTTCAACGGAAGGTTCACCTGCAAAAACAGGCTGAAAACGTCTTTCTAAAGCTGCATCTTTTTCAATATATTTTCTATATTCGTCAAGAGTCGTCGCCCCGACAAGTTTTAGTTCACCGCGTGCAAGCATAGGCTTTAACATATTTGCAGCGTCAACCGCCCCCTCGGCAGAACCCGCGCCAATTATAGTATGCAGTTCGTCAATAAAAAGAATTACTCTCCCGTTTGCCGATTGAATCTCTTTAAGAACAGCTTTGAGCCTATCTTCAAATTCGCCTCTGTATTTTGCACCGGCTATTAGCGCTCCCAAATCTAAAGCTATAACTTTTTTATCTTTTAAACTTTCAGGAACGTCTCCGGAAACTATACGCTGTGCTAATCCCTCTACTATTGCTGTTTTACCTACTCCTGGCTCACCGATTATAACAGGATTATTTTTTGTTCTTCTTGATAAAACCTGCATGCACCTGCGTATTTCCTCATCTCTACCTATAACAGGATCTAGTTTCCCGCGTTTTGCTAAATCCGTTAAATCTCTACCATACTTTTCTAATGCCTGATACTTATCTTCAGGATTTTGATCAGTAACTTTTTGGTCGCCTCTTATGCCTACAAGCGTTTTTAAAACAGTATCTTTTGTAAGACCATATTTTTTTAATATTTTTGAGGATGTTTCAGAACTTTCTTCAGCTATGGCAATAAGGATATGTTCAGTAGAAACAAAATCGTCTTTTAAGTTTTTTGCTGTTTTTTCGGCATTATTTAAAATCTTTGTAAGCCCTTGAGATAAAAATAAATTACCTCCTGAAACTTTTGTCTTTTTTTTAATGTCTGATTGCAAATCTCCTAATATGTTCTCAAACAACATATCTTCATGGCCTGTTGCCGCAAATTTTTTTATTATCGCCCCGACTGTACCACTTTGTTGCTTAACCAAAACGTATAGCAAATGTTCTGAGGTGATTTCCTGATTACCATATTCTGACGCTGCATCTTGAGCATCAGCCAATGCTTCTTGCGATTTAATTGTAAACTTGGAAAGATTCATATATGTCCTCTTTTGAAATTAAATTATATATGGTCAAGAGTAACTTCCATATTGCGTTACATTTGCATTTGTCTGAAAACCAACGCATTGTGCCGTTGTTGAATTTTCTATCGATACGTCTACAGAGTTGTCCAATTGTATAGATGTAAATTAGGTTAAAAATTTGCACATCTTTAATAGAGGTAATTATACTAAAATTTAAATCTGTTTTAACATATAAAAATCTAAACGAGACAAAAATTTCTTTAAATATTCTACACTGTTTTCATTAATCTCAGTCTTTTTCAGCTTAAACGCATAGTATTTGCCCGACATAAACTCTATTATTTTGGAATAACCGTTTACAAGTCTTATTATATCAAATTTTGAAAAATCAGTTCTTTGAGCAAAATATAGGAATATATAGTCGTCATCTTCGGATATTCTTTCAATATTAAGTTTTTCAGCAGTAAGTCTTAAATCTATTATTTTAAATAGCATTTGTGTTTCTTGTGGAAAAGTACAGTATGTCGCGTCTTATTGGAGCTCCTCCGGGATATGTAGGGTTTGAAGACGGTGGACAATTAACCGAAGCTGTAAGA
>BNVT01000075.1 GCA_025998295.1 Endomicrobiia bacterium | reverse complement strand
AACGACACGGAATGTTTTAAAAAAAGATGCCGGGAGTGCCCCACCCCCCCCCCCCCCCCCCGACACCATATTTAGGAGCGACAAGCGCGAATTTGGAGGAGTTCTCGGTTTTATAGCTGCAATAGGTCTTGCCGTCAGTATACAACCTTATATTACTGCATTTGCGTAGTTCAATTAATGGTGGTGCACTTGGCAGGATACTTGACGAGGATGATGAACTAGGTGAAAACGCCCCGCGACCACCTGTATCCGTGTCGTCCATGCCTGCACCTGTGCCTCTCCTACGCTTAGTACTATACTGTTGCCGTTGCGGGGGCGAAGGCGGCAGTTCATTTGAACTTGAACTTGAACTCGAGCTACTTGGGCGTGGATTTAGAGATTGGTTTGGACCTCCCGGTGGGAAACCACTTGGGTTTGAACCATTCGAGTTTGGACCGCCTGGAGTAGCACGCCTTCTGCTTACAAATCCAGTGTCATTGCTACTGCACGAACTTAACATTAAACCAAATAACACAATCATGCTTAACATTGCACTTGTTTTTGTTTTCATAAGCTTTTCTCCTGTTTTTTACCATATAATCACTTTGCTACCTAGTAAGGTTGTATTATAGCTATAAATTTTTTATTAAGCAACTATTTAGAATATTGCAGAATCTTATAACATGTTGGGCTTTCGTCAAACAAAAACAAACGGATAAAAACAACTGCAGGCTTTCAATAAGTGGCATGTTTTTATACATAAATCATCTCTTTGTGATTTTGCCATATCTTTGCTACAAATTTCGATTATAAACGACAAAAACAGTTTAATGTGTGTTTTTAGATTTTACAGCCAATGTACCTCAAAGCAAATATTCAAAAATTCATTAAAAGCGTACTGTATCTATTTTTTTGAGCTAATACAAAGTATATCAATGTAGAAGTTGGGTTGACTATAAATTCAGTGCTCTTTTATTCTGCTTACAGGTATAACATAAGGTTTATCTGAAATTGGATTTGTTTTCACAACAACTGTCGTATCGTAAACTCTCTCAATATCTTTATAATTTATAACTTCTTTAGGCGTTCCACAATTGCAAATCTCTCCGTTTTCCATTAGAACAAGTTTGTTACAAAATTCTCCAGCAGCATTCAAATCGTGTAAAGTTAAAATTACAGTCTTATTATACTTTTCATTTAAATCTCTTAGAATTTCCAAAAGTTTATTTTGGCTGCCAATATCTAAATGCGATGTAGGTTCGTCAAAAACAATGATATCGGTCTCCTGTGCCAAAACTTGCGCTATTAAAACTTTTTGCTTCTCACCTCCGGAAAGTGCATTAATTTTTCTTTCCGCAAAATCCATTATATGTAAAAAATCCATAACTTTTTTTACGATGGCGTAATCGCTGTCTGAAGGTATTTTAAACATATTCATATAAGAATATCTACCAAACATTATAAATTCATAAACCGTAAAAGGTAGTGAAGTGTCTACATATTGGGGTAAAAAAGATATTGTTTTAGCGAAATCTTTTTTTGTAAAAAAATTAATGTTCTTATTATCTATAAATATATTTCCCAAATACGGCTTGATTAGTTTACACAGAACTTTTAAAAGAGTGCTCTTCCCGGCTCCGTTTTTTCCTATTATACCGAAAAAATCTTTACTGCCTATATTGCATGAAATTTTTTTTAAAACAGTTCTATTTAAGTAACCAGCTGAGATATTTTCTATACGTATCATGCAATACTATTCTCCCTTTTCAACAGTAAAAAAACAAAAAAAGAACCACCAATTATATTTGTAATTACTCCTACAGGTATTACCATAGGCTTAAATAAGGTTCTGGCTATGGTATCGCACGTCAATAAAAAAAATGCGCCTGCAAAAGCAGAAACAGGTATTAAAATCATATTATTTGTACCAACAATCTTTCTCATTATATGAGGTGTAATTAAGCCAACAAAGCCTATAATACCGCAAACCGAAACCGTCGCCGCTGTTATAAAAGAAGCTGTAAGAAATAAAAATTTTATGCTTCTTTCAATATTTATCCCTAATGTTCTAGATTTTTCACCACCCAAAGATATGGTGTTGATAATATTTCCGGATAAAGATAAGACTACTGAGCCTAAAATTACAATAATTGCGACAAATAAAATCATCCTTTCATCAAATATTGTAAGAGTACCTATAAGCCAGGCAAAAGCAGATTGAATATTAGTGGCGGGAGACAGCGCAAATATTAGCATAACCGCCGCCGAAAACATATAACTTGTAATAACACCTGACAAAACCATAGAGTTTGAACCAAATCTTTTATACATGCTAAGCAAATATACAATTAGTGTAGAAAGCAAGCTTCCTAAAAAAGCACAAACCGTAACAGAAAAACTCGTTACAGTCGCAAGTCCTGAAATAAAAGCTATTGCAACGCCAAAAATAGCACCGCTTGAGACGCCTAAAGTAAAAGGATCGGCTAGAGGATTTTTTAATATTCCCTGAAAAACACATCCACTTATCGCAAGTCCTGCGCCTGTAATACAAGCCATAATAGAATGCGGAAAACGTACATGTCTGATTATTGAGGTTGTAGTTTCATCTACATTATTACCAAACAGCGCTTTTACTGCATCAACACAAGATATGTCAACCGTACCGCTTATTAAAGAAAATAAAAATGCGGCAACGACTAAAACCAACATGAGTATATATGCACACTTTTTATTTATCATTAAATATATCCCCATATATAGTGTTTGCAAGTACTTCTACGCCTTTTGCGAAAGTCAAGGGAGTGGGTGTAAACATGCCGCCAGAATCGATTATAAAAATTCTATTGTTTTTTACAGCGTTTATCATTTTATATTTGCGCCAATTTTGTATTTCTTCATTGTTAATACATCCCATATTCACAAGCATTATAATATCAGGGTTACGTTCAATAACATCTTCCGTATTAACAAACGGATATCGTGCATCAATGTTTTTATATATATTTATTGTTTTTGTATAGTGATTGTAATCATTCATAAAACTTTTGCTGCCTGCCGTACATAATGGTTTCGATTCTATCTCCCAAAACAATCTTGTCTCTTTAACGCTCTTTAATTTATTATAAATTTTTTCTACCAAATATATTGCCTTATCTATTCTTTTTTTTGCTTCTTTTGTTTTATCAAGTTTTTCTGAGAGATTATAATAATTGGTGCATATATCGTTAAAACTCTCTGCCATTTCAACAACATACACTTCATAACCAAGACGTTTGAGTTTTTCAACCGCTCTTTCATCATTGCCATCTTTAGTGGCAATAATTAAGTCAGGATTAAGTAAAGCTATTTTTTCTATATTCGGTTCTAAAAACGTGCCTGTAATTTCTTTTTTTATTATTCCTTTAGGACAATAAATTGTTACGCCTTTTACAAACTGCTCCTCGCCCAATTCGTAAAGACTTTCTGTAACTGATGGCGCCAATGAAATAATACGTTTGTACTCTTTTGCACACAAATTATTTGCAAAAAGAAATAATATTGCGACAATGCAAATTTGTTGTAATTTTTTAATTTTAAATTTCATTTTATTGTCAATACTCTATGCCTTTTTTGGATTGAATTCCTTTGTTGTAAGGATGTTTAATTTCTTTCATCTCTGTGACCAAATCTGCCGCATCAATCAACGCCCAAGAAGCACTTCTGCCTGTTACTATTACATCTGATTCTTTAGATAATTGCTTAACAAACGTAATAAATTCATTTTCGTCTATAAATTTATCTCTTAACGCAATAGTAAATTCTTCTAAAACAATTAAGTCGTACTTCTTATTGTTATCTGCAATCTCTTTTATTTTTCTCATTGCCACAGCACATTGTGTTCTTACTTCTTTGGGACTTATGCCTTTAACACAATAAGGATGTTTTTTTGCAAAAGAAAAAAAATCTAAATTATCTAATTTAGTTAAAATTTTCTGTTCTCCATAAAAACTTTCACTTTTAAATAATTGTATTAAACAAACTTTAAAACCATGCCCTAAAGAACGAAGCATCTGTCCCATAGCAGCAGTGGTTTTCCCCTTGCCGTTTCCTGTATTTATAATTATCATAGAGGACTCTCCGTGGCGACAAACGCATAAAATATATATGTTTGTTAGTTGTTGTCACTTCGTTCCGTTACCACCTTTGTGAAGTTGCTATTAATTTCCACTTTATATATACCCTCAAATCAAGCTGCGCCTACCACCTCTTTTTTGCAAAAATTGGGAATTAAATGCCCCTACAACTGTTATCGTCTTCTCTCTGTTTATGTCGTTAGCCCTTCTCTTTTTTCTTTGAAAGAGGTGCCTGGACGTAGTAGTCAGTCCGTCGGGGTATTAGAGAGTGGCAATCGCAAACCGCCGTATGTATGTTGCAAAATAGAGGCATTTTCATCTATTTTTCCATCTCCTTTTGCGGTCATAATATTGACATAATAGGAAATAGAAAAATGCTAGCATCTTTGAACGCATAAGATTTTCATGAGAGATTGGTAGAGGCGTTAAGGTTAAATACATATCGACGTTTTAAGTTAGTTCACTATAGCAAAATTCGCCGCCCAAGCCGTTAAAAAAACAACCGGACCCATTAGTAAATCAGAAATTGCGACAAGAGACAAATGATATACAGTATCTTTTGTTCGTTTTTCACAGAGCAACGTAGAAAATTAGTTTACTGTCTTCTCACCGGACTGATTAACCTGATTTCGATCATCAACAGACGGTATACTTATAATATGCTTATACAAACATAAAAAGAGAATCAAAAGAATTACAGCTAACTCCTATCACAAAAACAATGAACCTCCGCGCAGCTTGCTCTGTGCGGTATCAGCAGCAGAAATTGAAGAGCTGTAATTGTTCTTGTTCAAACTCTATGTTCGTAGCGTTATTAAATTTCTTTTGTTATTTGAATTAGACTATTACAACGTTCTAGATTCCCAAATATAGCTTTTCTATGCTTTTTTGGGCGTTACAAAATGATAGTTATGCTGTCCACTTTTAAGCGTTTCCATAGCCTAATTGCACTACAAGCGGTTCCCCGCAGCAAGTTGTGGGGTATAGTTTAACAATCAAAATAGAAAGGAATGGTGTTTAAATCATCAACGGCTCTTTCATTTTTGTATATTGCCTTCCATCTAAATTACATGAATTTTTAAATCCTAATATACCAGCAAGTTCTTTAACTGACACATTGCAATAACAAATTTTAGTTTTATGACCAAAATATTCTAGATATTGCTTTCCGTATTTTTCCCATATTAAAGTTAATGCATACAAGACACGATTATGAAATACTTTTAACATTCCTTTTGGTTCATCATTTTTAAACGCCTTACCTTTTACGAGTATTATATTTTTCTTTTCACCTTGTTCTGTTGTTGGATAAGGCATTAATACTATTTTTTCAGTCTTTTTTGAATTTGTTGGTTGTGTAAAAAAAATTATTATCTGTTCAAAGTTCAACTTTTAAAAATTTATTCGTTTCTCTTGGTGATGCTAACGATCTTTCAATGAACGGTACATCTGCGCTTTTATCTACTCCTTTTGTTGTGGATATAATCTCAATGATTTTAGAATGGTCAATTGTTCTGTTGCCAATTGTCTTTGTGGGCTTGTTAGCTGCCTTGTAAGGTGGTATATCATTGTTTTTGCTTGGCTTGTGTCTAAGCATATAGGTAAGACGCCTTGCTCGGGTCGTTAAGAGCTTTCCTTGTCTTTCTATCTCCTCTGTCTCTGAAAGTGCTCCTCTAACACGGTCTACACCAAATTGCTTGATTTTTCCAATGAAGAACTTATCACTGTGGGTATCTCCAGTATAATCTTTAATTTCATCTAGTAAATCTTCTTCGCTCTCGGTTAGTTTGTAAACCATTACCTACTCCTCTCTTTTATATTTTTTTGTCTTTTGTTTTTTTTAGTTTTTTTGCAAGAAAATCGCTTTACTGTCTTAACGCGTTATATCTTAAAGACTTCTTAACGTTAATTTCTACAGAAAAATTTAAAATTTAAAAAATATAATCAAACGTCATCTATAAAACTCACTAAAATCGCTTGTGGATAACCTTTTAAAATTCATACAAAGGGACGTAGGTATTCGTAAGGAGGTACTTAATATAATCAATATTAGACCTCTTGCATAACTAAGTATTAAATTTTAGAATTACAAATACCTGCAACCCAAGTTAAATCGCAGTCCAAAGCGTCTTTTGCTATTACTTATCTATTCTCGAGACTATTTTGAACCTTTTAAC